>JAQGIF010000377.1 GCA_028291345.1 Rhodospirillales bacterium
TGGGGGGCGACCCCTAAGTTAAAGAAGGCACTCGTGCGATCCCTGCGCGCCTGTTGGTAACCGTGGTGCGAGGGTTGGGAACCTTCTGGGCTCGGCGCTTTTAGGTCTTCACATGAAAGCGATAACCCGGGAAGACCATGACCGATCAGCCCACAACAAGCCTTGCGCTTGCAACGCTCGCCTTGTTGGAAATCTTGGCCATGCCAGAGAACGTTTATAATTCGCCGATTTTCCCGTCGATTTCCCGGGCTTTTCAGTCCTGAATTGACACGTTTATCAGTTTCCGCTTCGATCTAGGATGCGAGCTAGCAAGGGCCAACGGCACATGATGGACAGCGAATCTCAATATCTCAGCAGAGCCGATGTCGCGCAACGCGAGGCAGACCGATGCACCGATCCGCAAGTTTCCGCCATATACCGTTTCCTGGCCAATTCATGGCGGTTTTTGGCCTATCAAGCTGCAAGACAGGATTCCTATAAATTCTTGGGCTCGGAGTTCGGCACGCGGCACTGAGGTTGTGACCGTACGCTGGAGGCACGGTCGATGAACAAGAGCTTTACCGCCAAACTTCAGAAGTCGCCGGCAAAGGGCGGCTGGACTTCTGTGGTAATACCAGATTCGGCGGCGTTTTTCGGCACGAAAGGTCTCGTAAAGGTCAGCGGCACGATCGATGGCTGCGCCTTTGAAAGCGCCTGGGGGACGGGACCCACTAAGTGCCGGTCAAGGCCGGTATTCGGAAAGTGATTGGTAAGAAAGCGGGCGACGAGGTTAGTGTCCGTATAACGGCACGGTTTTAAGGTTCCACTCCCAAACCTGAAACTCCGCTCATGTCCTACGGGCGAACCGGCGTTCGATGTGAAAATCGGGTGGGCCGTGCTCACGATGTCAGAGGCCAAAGATCGCGGGATGCAGGAACAACCGGCTGCTGTCTGCGCTATAACATCAGATCGCCACGCCGAACGCGTTAAGGTGGATGGCTTATGCCGAGCAAGCGCCGCAGACGGCCTGAGCTGCACAAATATTCATCGATCGCCCAGCGCCCGCCTCTTGAAGATCGCGCGCCGCAGAGGCGGGCCAGGATGATCATGATCCTGGTCGTCGCGCTGCTGATTGCCGGATTTGTCGCCGCAATGCTCGTTTTCAGAGGCCGGCTGTAGGCTGGCGCGTTCCGCCCAAGCTCTTGTTGCCTGGCCTGGTCACGGGCAGGTCTGTCATGGCTGCCCGCAGGCTGCTGGTCTGAAGTTGCCGGACATTTAGGTAATTGATTCAACTTCATATGTTGACAGCCGACAGAATAAACATCTAATTACCTCATTCATTGGGGAGTAGCCGCCCTCGGATTCATAGAGGGGCTCGCGTCAACATCCTTGGCTTCGGTCATGGCGCGATCGGTCGATTCGACTTGGCGAGACCACTGGTATCGACGTTCGTCCGTGGGTCGGGCGAGGGCGTCGAACCATTGGCTCGTGCGTCCGACCCTGAAGGCTCTTGGATGAACCCCGTTTATTTAACGATTCCCCTGCTCCTCGGCTCGGCCGTGGTGATCTATCTTGCGTGCGAATATTTCGTAAACGGCGTGGAGTGGGTCGGCCGAAAATTCGCGGTCGGCCAACAGGCCACGGGCACAATCCTTGCGGCTTTTGGCACTGCTTTGCCGGAAAGCGTGGTTACCTTCGTCGCTGTGGTCTTCGGCGCCACGGCAGCGCAGAAGGCGATCGGCGTGGGCGCCGCGTTGGGCGGCCCCCTTGTCTTGGGAACCATTGCCTACGCGGTTGTCGGTTTGACACTTATCATCTGTCGTCAGCAGCTGCCGAAAACCGCTGCGATCAGAAGCGACTTTAAAAAATTAAGTCGTGATCAGGGCTGGTTCCTCTGGATCTTCATCGTGAAGGTCGCACTGGGTCTGGTCGCATTTGCCTATAAGCCATGGCTCGGAATCGTTTTTCTCGGCGCCTACGCAGCATATTTCCGGAAGGAGATGCGCGGCGGGCAGATTGAGGTAGAAGGCGAGCTTGAGCCTCTCAAGTTTATGCCCACGAGAGCGGCCCCGGAGACCTGGGCCGCCGTGACTCAGACCCTCTTCGCACTGGGTGTGATCTTCATAGCTTCAAGAATATTCGTCAGCCAGTTGGATGCGCTCGGACCAATGCTTGGAATCAAGCCACAGTTATTGGCCCTGCTTCTCAGCCCGATTGCGACGGAGTTGCCCGAGACTCTGAATGCTGTGATCTGGGTTCGGCAGGGCAAACATCGTTTGGCGCTGGCGAACATCAGTGGCGCCATGATGATTCAAGCGACTATGCCGACCGCGCTCGGCTTGTTCTTCACTCCGTGGCTACTTGACCGATCTCTCATCCTCGGCGCCATCGTCACGACTCTCGCGGTCGGGGCGATGTTCCTGGCATTTCGGCAGGGCTTTATCTCCCGGACATTCTTATCGCTTATGGGCCTGTTCTATGTCGCTTTTGCAGTGTTGCTCCTGATCCTTCGTCTGGGATGAACCAAGGTTCGACAGAGGGTCGATGCTGAACGCGCTAACGCTTACCGGTGACCTTCCGATTGCGCACTGCGCGCCGCGCCGCGCCGGGAACCAATTGAACGTGAGATGTTTGTTTTCATGGGGCCGGCCGAAGCGCTCGCCGCATTTATGAGATCACGAACGATGGCGCTGCTTTCATCGAAATTCATGCGGACCCTCCAACTCGTTCTGGATGCCGCCGTCAATTTCAGGCGAAGGCGAGTCAATGGGGACGAGCTTGTAGGACGGCAGGGATATCCCCCGCGCTATTACGAACCCATACTGAACGCGCTGGTGAAAGCAGGCATTCTGAAAGGCGCGCGTGGGCCGAATGGCGGCTATCACTTCAGCGCGGACCCGGAAGATATAACGCTGGCAGATATCGAGCATGTCGTTTCCAGCACCTCGATAAAAAAAGCCGAGGATACCGGTGAGCCGATTCCCATGCGAACCATGGTGACTGGGCCGCTATTTTCAGAAATAGCAAAACGGTGGACCAGGCATTTGAGCGCGATCACCATCGCGGATCTTTGCCGGAAGGCGATGCGACTGTCCGGCGGCCGGGACTTACCGGTGGGGACAATGCAAACCGCGGATCGAACTATCCCCTACGCCGACGCTCAGCCTTATGAAGAGGCGGAAATGCCTCCGCCGACGTCTTGAGATATGAACAATAGTGCGATGTACGGAGTTGTGGTCGCTAGCGGCAACCTTTTTAGCGTAGTGCGATACTCATTCCCGTGTTTCGGCGGTGGTATTTGAACAGCATCCCCAGAGACCATGAACGATGCAGCGACCGAATGGGAAAGACTTATGATTTTTGAAACGGACTCGGCACGCAATATTTTGTCGGCATTCATTGCGGATGTTAGCAGTGGCAAGCATGGCGGTGATCCCGAGCTCGTGGCGATCCTGCTGGAGCATCTTCTCCTGCAAGGCGGCTTCAAGATCCTTTCGCGCGAGCCCGATGAGCGGATATTGCTGGCCGGCGTGCGTGCGACCGCGCCTGACGACATATGGCGCGAGATATGGGACGCGGTGGGCAGCCACGATCTCGATGGAGACGAGAACTACACGCCTGCTTAAAGGCTGTATCGGGTCGGGCGCGGCGGCAGTAACGGTAGGCAGCGACGCTTGCACGTGCCTCACCCGTACGCCATTGCGCGAATCGGGGGTCCCCGGGCACTATGGCTTTTGCGATGCGGAATAGGTAAATTCCACAGAACTGGGCCGCACCATCGCCCGAATAGAGTATTGGACCATGCAGGTAATCCTAGCTCAGCCCCGCGGATTCTGCGCCGGCGTCGAGCGCGCCATCGAAATCGTCGAGCGTGCGATCGATAAATTCGGCGCACCGGTCTATGTCAGGCACGAAATCGTTCATAACCGCCATGTCGTCGAAAGCCTGCGCGCCAAGGGTGCGCATTTCGTCGATGAACTGGACGAGGTGCCCCCTGGCGGCATCACGATTTTCAGCGCGCATGGTGTCGCCCAGTCGGTCGAAAAGGCAGCGGCCGAACGCGGCCTGCCGGTTATCGACGCGACTTGTCCGCTGGTCTCCAAGGTGCACATCGAGGGGCGACGCTATGCGGCGCAGGACCGCACCGTGATCCTGATCGGCCATGCCGGCCATCCCGAGGTCGAGGGCACGATGGGGCAGATCCCCGGCGGCGTTCATCTGATCTCCACGGTCGGAGACGTCGCCCGGCTCGAGGTCGCTGACCCTGACAAGCTGGCTTACGTCACCCAGACCACGCTCAGCGTCGACGATACCCGCGCAATCATCGAGGCGCTACGGGCGCGGTTCCCCGCCATTTCGGGGCCTGACACTAAGGATATCTGCTACGCTACTCAGAACCGACAGCGCGCGGTGCGCGAACTCGCTACGGTTGTAGACGTTCTGCTGGTAGTGGGCGCGCGCAACAGTTCGAATTCCAACCGGCTCGCCGAGATCGGTACCGAGCTCGGTATTCCCAGCTATCTGATCGAGGACGCCGAGGCACTGAACCCCGACTGGATCGCTGGCAAGACCTCGATCGGCATCACTGCGGGAGCCTCGGCGCCCGACACTCTGGTCACCGAACTGATTGAAACATTGCGCCGATATGCCGACATCCAGGTTTCGGCGCTGCCGGGCGTCGATGAGAATGTCAGGTTTCGTCTGCCGCCCGAACTTACGGATCGGGCCAAAGTAGCGTAATATATGTTGAGTCCGCGTTTAGCGGATCAGGAGGTTATCCATGGGCTTAGCGCTCAACCAGGTACTCAAAGTCGGCGCCTATGTCGTCAAGCAGCAGCTCAAGGGTGTAAAGCGCTATCCGCTGGTGCTGATGCTCGAGCCTTTGTTCAAATGCAATCTCGCCTGCTCCGGCTGTGGCAAGATCGACTACCCGGACGAGATCCTCAATCAGCGCCTATCGGTCGAACAATGCCTCGAGGCGGTCGACGAATGCGGCGCACCCGTCGTTTCCATCGCCGGCGGCGAACCGCTGCTGCATAAGGAAATGGCTGAGATCGTACGCGGCATCATCAAGCGCAAGAAATTCGTCATCCTCTGTACCAACGCCCTGCTGCTGGACAAGCGCATGGACGAGTACGAGCCCAACCCCTATTTCACCTGGGACATCCATCTCGACGGCGACCGCGAGATGCATGACGCCGCGGTTGATCAGAAGGGCGTGTATGACCGCGCCGTCGCCGTGCTGAAAAAGGCCAAGGCGCGCGGCTTCCGTGTCTGCATCAACACCACCCTGTTCAACAATGCCGATCCCGAGCGCGTCGCGAACTTCTTCGACGATATCAGCAAGCTGGGCATTGACGGCATCATGACCTCGCCGGGCTACGCCTATGAGCGCGCCCCCGACCAGGCGCATTTCCTGAATCGGACGACGACCAAGAACTTGTTCCGCGACATCCTCCGCCGCGGCAAGGGCAAGAAATGGATGCTGGGCCACTCGCCCCTGTTCATGGATTTCCTGGCCGGCAACCAGACCTATGAATGCACGCCGTGGGGCAATCCGACCCGCAATTATTTCGGCTGGCAGAAGCCCTGCTACCTGATCGGCGAAGGCTATGTCAGCAGTTTCAAAGAGCTGATGGAAACCACGGATTGGGATGCTTATGGGGTCGGCAATTACGAGAAATGCGCCGATTGCATGGTCCATTCCGGCTTCGAGGCGACCGCGGTTATCGATTCGGTGAAACATCCGCTGAAGGTGGCGATGGCCGCGATTCGCGGGCCGCGCACCGAAGGCCCCATGGCTCCGGATATCTCGCTGGATAACCAGCGCCCGGCCGAATATGTCTTCTCGGACCATGTGAGGACCGCTATGGAGCGGCTGAAGCACACACCGAAAGCCGCCGCCAATTCCGATGCCAGCGTCTACGCGGAAAGCGCGGAATAAGCCTAACGAGCCAGGCGATGAGTAGCGCGGCGCAGCGATTTGAGCGCCGCTCCAGTCTGCCGGGCTGTCCTGATCAGGGCCGGAATTTGTCCGGGGTTGCTGAGCACCGACCATAGGACGGCCAGCAGACGCGGTCGTCCCGATGGGCTCAGTGGCAGCAGGGCTGCCGGAGGCAGGCCGTGGCCCGCCGGATCGGCAATAGCGCGCAGCGCGACGAACGGGATATTATGCTCCATCGCCACCTTGGCGATCGCGGCGCTTTCCATATCGACCGCCAGCGCACCAGTCCGGGCGAAAATGGCAGCCTTTTCGCCCGGCGACGCCACAATCGTCCAGGCGCCATAGATCGCGCCGCTATGGCTCTTCACGATATTCGCCGATCCAGCCAAGGCCGGATAGGCCTCGAAATCGGTGATGATTTCCGTCGCAATCACTCGCGATCCGGGCCGCAAGCCGGGCGACAGCGCCCCGGCGATGCCAAAGCTCATTAAGGTCGTCACGCCGCTATTGATCAGTTCGAGCGCTTGGCGCGCCGCGACCTCGGGCCTGCCACCCGAGCAGAGCACGTGCGCCGTCAGCCGCCGCGCCAGTTTGGCCTCGGAGGCTAGGCCGACGACGATGCCGATCTCGTCGAATGGCGGGCATTTCGCTGTCACATGCCCCAGGCCACAGCCTTGGTATTGCTGCGCATGAGGTTGCGATAGCGCGACACAGCCCATACCGGGAAGAACTGGCGATAGCCGTGATAGCGCAGATAGAAGACGCGGGGGAAGCCGACAGCCGTATAGCTGTCCTCCTCCCATGATCCTTCGGCGGTCTGCGTGCGAGCGAGGAACTCGACGCCGCGTGCGACAGCCGGATTCTCAACCTCGCCCGCCGCCATCAGTCCCAGTACGGCCCAGGCGGTCTGTGACGCGGTCGATACGACCTTCGGGCTCTTTTCGACTCCGGCATAATAGGACTCGCCGCCTTCGCCCCAGCCGCCATCCTCTCCCTGGCAACCGAGCAGGAAAGCGACCGCTTTGCGCATTTCCGGTGCTGAAGCTTCCACGCCGACAGCGTTCAGCGCACACAGGGCCGACCAGGTGCCGTAGATATAGTTAGTGCCCCAACGACCGTACCACGATCCGTTCGGTTCCTGCTCGCGCCGCAGATAGTCAAGCGCGCGGGCGACCGCGGGATCGTCCTTGGTTCGCCCAAGCTGCGCCAGCATCCCGACGCAGCGCGCCGTCACATCGACGGTTGGCGGATCGAGCAAAGCCCCATGGTCTGCAAACGGAATATGGTTGAGATAGTAATGTTCGTTATCGACCTCGAATGCGGCCCAGCCGCCGTTCGAGCTCTGCATCCCCTCTACCCATTCGGTGGCGCGCTCAATCGCCGGCGTAAACTGGCCGTCCTGGCTGCGGTCCAGCGCCATCGCCACCACGGCGGTGTCGTCCAGGTCGGGATAATGTGCATTCTCATACTGGAAGGCCCATCCACCCGGCCGCAGATCGGGCCGGCGCGCGACCCAGTCGCCCTTGACGTCGAGGATCTGCTTGCCGCGCAGCCATTCCAGCCCGTGCTTGGCCTTTTCGATCGCTTCAGGCTCGCCGCTTTCCAGCAGCGCGTGGCAAGCCAGTCCGGTATCCCAGACGGGTGATACGCAGGGTTGGGCATAGAACCGCCCTTCCTTGTCGCCGGCCAGCAGCTTCTCGATCGACAGCTTGGCGACCACCAGATTGGGATCGTCCTTGGGGAATCCCAGGCACTCGTACATCATCACGGAATTGGCCATGGCGGGATAGATCGCGCCCAGCCCATCCTCGCCGTTCAGCCGCTCCGTAACCCAGGCCACGGCTAGATCGGTCGCCCGCTTGCGGGTGCTTTTGGGTATCAACGGCTCTCCGACGCGCAGCACCTTGTCCAGTCCGCGGAAGAACGTGGCCCAGCCACTGCGGTCGTTGCTGGGATGCCAGTTCCTGACCTCATGCACAGGCTCGGAGAACAGCTCGGGTATATCGATGCGAATCTTGGACTTGGGCTTCACCGCCATCAGGACGAGCAGCGGCACGATCACCGTTCGGCTCCAATAGGAGATTTTTTCCAGATGGAACGGGAACCAGCGTGGCAGGATCATGATCTCAACCGGCATAACCGGCACGGCGCGCCACGGCACTTGCTCGAACAGCGCGAGCATGATGCGCGTGAACACGTTGGTCCGCTCCGCACCGCCATGTGCCAGGATCGCCTTGCGGGCCCGCACCATATGCGGTGCATCGATCGAATCGCCCGCTGCCTTCAGCGCCCAATAGGCTTTGACCGTCGCGGAGATATCGAGCGGCCCGTTATGCCATAGCGGCCAACCCCCGTGGTCTGCCTGGGTTTCGCGGATATAACCGGCCAGCTTTTCCTGCTTCTCGAGATCGACTTCGTCGAGGAAATATTTCAGGAGGATATACTCGGCCGGAATCGTCGCATCGGCTTCGAGTACGAAGACCCAATGGCCGTCGTCGCGCTGCTGGTCGAGCAGAGCGCGTACGCCTTTCGAGATCGAGGCCTCAAGCTTCGAAGCCGTTAAACCTTCGGAATTAAATTGCTCTGACAAACGTGCCCGCATCATTGCGCCAGACTACCTTATCCCTTGAACGCGTAGCCGCTTTTTAAGACACAGCGTACGTCTACTCAACGCGCGGCCTGAAAACGGCCTTTCCAGGCCCCACCCTTGCCCCGCATATGCCGCAGCGCAGAATCGAGTGTGGCGCCGAGATAAACCAAACCTACCACCGGAAGCAAGGGAGCCCACCAAAGCGGGCGCCCATAGAATCGCAGCATCGGACTATAGCACGCAGCCATGATTATCCAGGCCAGCAGTCCGAACAGGCTGGCGGCGCCGTGACAGAATAGGAACAGCAGCGGCGGCGCCAGGAAGGTGATACAAAGTCCCAGCACCGTGCCAAGCAACAGCAAGGGCGAATAGTTAAGCTGGGTATACGCGGTGCGGGCCACCATCTGCCAAACCTCCGAGATATCCTTGTAGACACGCAGGCTCTGCGCATCGTTGGTCAGGCTGAGCCAGATCGGTCCATTCCGCTTCATCGCGGCCGCTAGTGCGCAATCGTCAATCAACGCGCCTTTGATCGCCGCGATCCCGCCGATGCGCTCCAACGCCGATCGGCGCACAAGCATGCAGCCGCCGGCGGCCGCCGCGGTTTTGTTCGACGGATCGTTCACACGAGAGAACGGGTAGAGCATTTGGAAGAAGAAGACGAAGGCGGGGATCAGCATCTGTTCGGCGATGCTCTTGCAGCGCAGCCGTACCATTAGCGACGTCAAATCCAGTGCTCCGGCTTCCGCCCGCGCGACCAGATGCACGACATTGCGGTCGCCGTGGCTGATGTCGCCATCGGTCAGCAGGACATAGCGGGCGCTGGAATCGATTTCAGCAGCCTTGGCCAGACCTTGGGATACGGCCCACATCTTTCCCGTCCAGCCCACGGGGGTGGGCGTCCCTGAGATGACGTGGAGGCGCTCTGGCGCTCCGGCGGAAGCAGCCGCACGGTGCGCCGTCTCGGCGGTACCGTCGGTGCTTTCATCATCGACGACGACGACGCTGATGCGGCCTTTGAAATCCTGATCGAGCAGCGATGCTACCGCGCGGCCGATCCCCTCAGCCTCGTTACGCGCCGGTATAACGGCGACGACGCTCGGCCATTCGCGCGGCGTGTCGGGCAGGGGAGAGATGCTCGTCCGCCAGAAGCCGCCATGGCGCAGCCACAGCACCATCCAGATCATGAAAGTCAGCGCTCCCAGCAGCCAGCCGATGCTCATTGCAGATATCCCGCCTCTCGAAACCATGTGACCGCATCGGCCAGCCCCTGGATGGCCGGCCGGGTCGCGTAGCCAAGTTCCCGCTCGGCTTTAGCCGAAGAAAAAAACATACGCTTGCGCGCCATGCGCAACGTATCGCGGGTTAGCATCGGCTCGCGCCCAGTGAAGCGCGCCAAAAACTCGGCGCCGAGCGCCAGCGGATAGAGCGGACCGACCGGCAGGCTGATCGTCGCCGGGCGCTGCCCGCTCATCCCGGCAATTTCCATCTGCATTCTGGCCAGCGAAAAATCCTCGCCGCCCAATATATAGCGCTCGCCCGGTTTCCCCTTGGCGAAGGCCAGCAGATGACCGGCGGCGCAATCGTCGACGTGCACGAGATTCAGCCCCGTATCGACATAGGCCGGCATCTTTCCGGTCGCCGCCATGACAATGGTGCGTCCGGTCGGCGTCGGCTTGATATCGCGCGGCCCGATCGGGGTGGATGGATTGACCGTCACAACCGGGAGGCCGGTTTCGTTTGCTGCCTTGGCGACGGCTTCCTCGGCCAGATATTTCGAGCGCTTATAGTGCCCAATCATGTCGGCAAGCGTGACCGGCGTATTTTCATCGGCCGGCTTGCCGCTTTTATCGATGCCGAGCACGGCCACGCTGCTGGTATAGACTGCGCGACCGACGCCGGCTTTTGCGGCGGCTCGGATCAAGGCGGCGCTGCCGGCGACGTTGGTGCGGTACATAGCATCTGGATCGCGCACCCAGAGCCGGTAGTCCGCCGCAACATGGAAAAGGGCACTACATCCCTTCAGCGCCGGCTCCAGTGTCTCAGGCCTGCTCAGATCGCCGCTGACGATCTCGACATCGATGCCTTCCAGATTACGTTTGTCGCTCTCCGGCCGGGCCATGACCCGGACTTGGTGCCCTTCAGCAATCAGCGCGCGCGCGACCGCCGAACCCAGAAAGCCCGTTGCCCCCGTCACCAATGCCGTTTCGGCCATGTCCGTCTGCGTTCCTTTGAGGTTTTATCGTCAGGCTTCGCGATAATTGAGCAGCAACAGCCCGATCAGAACATAGGTTATCGGCCAGATCGTTCGAAACACACGATTGTCGGGTGGTAGCAAGCGAAGTTCCAGCCAGCGGCTCCATGCCGACCCAACGGCGAGCAACGCCAGTGGAATATGCGTCAACTCGATCAGGAATTGTTCCTTCACATCGGAGATGTTGTGTGAATGCATCAACAGCATGCCGCCACCGATCGCAGTCAGGATGGGAAAGACCAGCGGGGCCCAAGGCTGCTTCAGGCGCTCTGTCCTCACACCCCATTCAAACAGGCCGAAGACGATCACAAGCAGCACGATAACCTTGTGCTGGAAAGGTTCGGCGTCTTTCAGGCTTTCCCAAAAGCCAATCGGACCCAGCGGCCAATCCTCTGGATCAGACCGGATAAACAGGAAGGCGGCTAGTCCGAGGAAAACCAGCGGCCAGTGCCGGGTCCAGCGGGTGCCCCGCCAGCCGCTATGTTCAAGAATAGCCAATATCCCAATGACGAGCACAAAAACGCCAGCCCAATGGTGGTTATATTCCGACCATGCGATATCGGCCGGAACACGCTGGACCAGCACGCCGGTACCAGGAACATAAGCGCGTGGATGCTGCTCGGCGTTGGCGCCGGCCTTTGCTTCGGCGTCCAATTTCAATTGAAGGGCGGGAATGGCCATCTCGTCATAGGCAGGGCTAATCAGGCGGGGTGGCCAGACCGGGGACATGCGCGACGCCGTCACTGACCAGGGAACCTGGTCGAAAGGCTGGTCGATCGATGGCGGCGAAGATGTGATCGACGCGGCGAGGGCGAAGACCGAGAGACCGATGCCGACTTCGACCTCGGCGAAGCGCCGCATCCGCAGGATTGGCGTCGAAGTATCGGCGCGCAGCCGCTCGACAACGCGAAAATTCAGAAAACCCAGAGATAGCAGGATGCCAAGCAGGGCGACCTTGCCGATGACCATCACGCCGTAGGATGTACCGTACAGGCCCTGCCAAGAGCCGACGAACACGTAAGCCAGTACTAATCCGGCCAGGACCAGACCGGCAACGCTGACCATCGACATTACGGAAAAGCGCTTACCGATCCGCCGCCAGGCGATGCCATTATGGGTTCGGGCGAGGGCGATGATGAAGTAAGGAATTCCGCCGATCCAGATCGATGCGCCGAGTTGATGGATGCCGTCGGCGAAAGCCATAGGCACGCGTCCCGTCATGCGGGAGACTGAATGGCTGTTTACCGCGGCAGCGATCAGGAGGATTGCGGCCAACAGGGCTAGCGCCCAGCGGCGTCCGGCGCCGACCGACGGGCTGGAAGCCAGGATGAAGACACCTATCGCCGCCCCGATTCGCACCATTTCGGCGAGGGCGAAGTTTGCCATTAGGCCCTGCGAAATCGGAACGTCGGCCGATCCGTAAAGCAGCAGGACATTGATGATGATATAGGCGACGGCGCCCAGGACCGCGATGCAGGCGCCCCACCGCAGCAGCATACGGCAGCGCCTGAGGATTTCATCCGCCTCCGCTCCGATCTCGGCGCGAAATGGCAGGACGACCAGCAGGATAAATGCAATCCCGCCAATCATCAGCGCCTGGGTCGCCAGCGCGATCAGTCGCAGAACAACGTCGAGAAAGCCGAATAGATCGAAGAGTAATTCCACGGGACTTGAACCTGGGGGTTACGACGTTGAAAGGTGGTGTCGGAACGTCACCTACAGCACCCTGGTGTCCATTTCCACCATGCGTCGGCGTTGGCGCAGCTGAAGTTCTTGCCACTGCCATGCGGCAAGGCCCGGCAGCCCCAACGCCAATTCCCTGACACGCTTAGTCAGCGAGATTGATAAGGCGGCATCCGGCGGTACGCCGAACAAGCCCGCCAGCACCATAAACCCACCTTCCTGGATGCCCACCGCGCCGGGAACGAAGAACGCCGCGCTGCGAATGGCCTGGGCCAGGCTTTCGATCACGTAAGACTGTCCGAGATTGAGGTGATAGCCCAGCGCCCAGGCTGCGATCATGACTTCGCCCGCGCCGAGCGACCAGGCAACCATATGATGCAGCCCGGCCAGGAACAATTTGCCGCGCATCTGGTAGACTTGGGTCAGCGCCACATCAAGTCCGGCAACCCCCTCCAGGCGGTCCCAGCCTAGCCGCGCGGCAATGGCGAGCAGCAACTTCTCGAAAAGCCGTACTCCGCCCCAACGCTGGGCAAACACTGCCAGCGCGGCGAAAAGCAGGGCAATCGCGAATCCGAGCGCTGCCCAATGCGCGACATCGCCGGGAACGGCCAAAAGGAAGATCAGGGCGAAACCTATCAAGGTGAACGCCGCCTGGGTCAATGTTTCGATCGTGACATCGGCGATGATCGAGGCACCGGCGATGGGGAGCACGATTCCGCCTGTCGCAAGGAGCCTGGACACCGCTATTTCGCCGCCGACCTGCGCCACCGGCAACAGGCTGTCGATCGATTCCCGTATCCAGCGTAGAGCCAGCAGCTGGACAATACCGGGGCGCCCCCCGACCGCCGATGTGTTGAACAGCGAGCCCCAGGCAAAAGTACAGAAGGCGAGCTGACCGACATGCACCAGCATGATCGCGGGAAGGCCCAGACCGACACTGACCAATTCGGTCCAAATGCGGGCGAAGCCGAGATCGGCAATGGCGAAAAACAGCGCGATTCCAAAAATAGCGGCGGTGCCGAGACCAAAGCCGAGCGTGCCAGCACGGAAGGAGAATCGGGGAAAGCGAATTCTGATCATGCCTCCCTTTATCCGGTCACGGTCGCGCCGGATAGGGCAAGGGGTCAATCGTCCTCGGTGGTGGTGCTCGTGCCTGGCAAGCGGATTTCTCCCATCTCCGCCGCGCGCTCGATTTCCAGGCGCCTATTTTTGATGTCGTGCGGCTCGATCATGCGGATAAAAATCAGGATAGCCAGTCCCAACACGGCCGCCACGATCCCCAGCCGGAACTGCCCCACGCCGAACACTATGCCCAGTCCGCCGGCCAGCCAGACCCCGGCGCCTGTCGTCAGCCCGTGAACTTTATGCTGCCCTCGGATGATTGCGCCGGCGCCGAGAAACGACATGCCGGTGATGATGCCCTGTAATATGCGGGTAGCGTCGGGATTGCTCCCCGGTCCGCGATCGCTTTCCATCAGATAGAGATCGATCGACATGATCGACATCATCGCACAAGCCAGCGCGAAGAGCATGTGCGTCTTGAGGCCCGCGGGTTTGCGCAGCCATTCCCGATCCAACCCGATCGCACCCCCGGCGGCGAGGGCGGCTGCGAGCCGTACGATGATCTGGGTCCACGTGAAATGGGAATTGTCCATGTTGACAACCAGAATAGCCATCGCGATGTGTCACGTCGATCCATTGCGACACAGGTGGATTGTCTGCATCGTCAACACCATCAAACCGTCTTGTCCTTCCGACCATACGCGGCTACCCGTATCGCCATGACTGTTTCGCAAACAGGCGGAGAGCGGATCGCTCAAACGCCGATTATCGCAACACCGACCAAGGATGCCGGCGGGGAGAATTTCCCGGTTGGATCGTGGCTGCTGCCCAAGGCCCTGCGCCGGCATGTCGCCGCCTATTATCGGTTTGCGCGGACCGCCGACGATATCGCCGACTCGCCGACGTTGACCCGCGAGGACAAGCTGTCCGGGCTGGCCGCGATGGATGCGGCGCTGGCCCAGGGCGGCGACGATCGCGTCGATCCTATCCTCGCATCGATCGCGGAAACCGGGATCGGTTTGGCGGAATGCCGTGACCTTCTGGTCGCCTTCAACCGCGATGCCCGGAATCTGAGCTGCGAAAGCTGGGACGATTTGATCGATTATTGCCGGCACTCCGCTCACCCGGTGGGGCGCTATCTGTTGTTGATCCATGGCGAGGATCCCGACACGCTGGCTCCCGGCGATGCGCTCTGCGCGGCGTTCCAGATATTGAACCACTTGCAGGATTGCGGGGACGATTGGCGCAATCTGGAACGCATCTATATCCCGCGACGCTGGATTGTGGCCGCAGGCGGCGAGGAACGATTCTTTGAGCCGGCCGCCGCCGATCTGCGGCGTCCGGTACTCAACCGCTGTCTGGACGGCACCGACCGGCTGATCGAAACCGCATGCCTCCTGCCGGGCCGCTTGAAGTCGCGAGGGCTAAAGGCCGAGGTGTCCGTCATGCTTTCGCTGGTCAAGGCGTTGGCCGAACGACTCCGGCACGGCGATCCGATTCAATCCAGGGTCAAGCTGACGCGTGGAGATTTTGCCCGCGCGCTGCTGCCTGGCTTAAAGGTTCTGGCCGGGGGAACGCCGAGACTGACCCCAGACAAGGATATCGTCGCCGCCGCCGTCGCCCACGCCGGTTCGTCCTTCACCAAGGGCATGCAGATACTGCCCAGGGAACGCCGGCGTGCCATGTACGCGCTTTACGGCTTTTGCCGCGCGGTCGACGACATCGTTGATGCACCGGCGCCAGTCGACGACAAGCGCGCCGAACTCAGCGCCTGGAGTGCCGAACTCGACCGGATTTATGATGGGCAAGGCAATTACGCTCTAGGGCGCGAACTGGTCGATGCGGTGCGGCGCTATGGCTTGCCGCGCGACGAGTTCGACCTGATCCTCGAAGGAATGATGATCGACGCGGCGCCGGTGGTTCGTATCGCCGATCGCCAGGGTCTCTCGGATTACGCCCGGCGGGTGGCCGGCGCGGTCGGCGTATTATCGTGCCGGATCTTCGGGGCGCCCGGTCTCGAGGCAAAGAATTTCGCGATCTACCTGGGCGAAACGCTGCAATTGACCAATATTCTGCGCGACGTAGATGAGGACGCCACAATCGACCGTCTCTATCTGCCGCTCGACATGATCCGGGCCGCGGGCATCTCGACGGATCAGGATACTAAGGCGATCGTCGTCGATCCGCGCATTGTCGGAGTCTGCGAAGCGCTGGCGGCGGAAGTCACCGAACGCTACCGGCTGTTGCCCGATAGGACCCCACGCGCTTATTGGCGGGAGTTACGCTCGGCGCGGATCATGCAGATGGCCTATGGGCTGGTGTTCCGCAAACTCGTCACGCGGGGCTGGCGGCAGCGAGATCTGCGGCCGCGCCTGACCAAGCGTGAAGGGCTGTCCACACTCCTGTCCTCATATCGCCGATGACGGTTCACGTCATAGGGGCCGGATTGTCCGGCTTGGCCGCCGCTGTTGCGCTGGCTGATAAGGGGCGGCGCGTCGTGGTCTATGAGGCGGCAGCGCAGCCCGGCGGCCGGTGTCGATCCTATCATGACCGTGAAATCGACCGGGTGATCGATAATGGCAACCACCTGGTTCTGTCGGGCAATGAAAACGTCCGGCGCTATTTGCGGCTTGTCGGGGCCACGGACCGGCTTGTCGGTCCGATAGGCGAAGGCTTCCGGTTCCTGGACCTAGCGCGGGGACGCAGTTTCGCCGTGCGGCCCAATGACGGGCCGATCCCCTGGTGGATATGCGATGCCTCTCGACGCGTGCCCGACACCAGTGCCCTGAATTATCTTTCCACGATCCGACTGGCCTTCGCTCGGGCAGGCACGGCGGTTGCGGATATTCTGCCGCATGACGAACTCTATCGGGTCCTGTGGGAGCCTTTGGCAGTTTCGGCTTTGAATACCCCGGTCGAGGAGGCATCGGCGCAGGGCTTCTGGCGCGTGCTGGCGAAAACATTGGCGCGCGGTGGCTCGTTCGCACGTCCGCTTATCGCCCGCGAAACGCTGGCTGACGCGTTCGTGACACCCGGCGTCCAATTCCTGGCGGCACGCGGTAGCAGCGTTCGGCTCGGAACGCGGATCAAGCGGCTGGTCTTCACCGGGCAACGCGTCAGCGGATTTATGTCGGATTGCGGCGACGAGGATTGGACCGCCGGAGACCGGATGATCATGGCGGCACCGCCGGCAATAGCCGAACGCCTGGTTCCTGGGCTCCAAGCGCCTGGAGCGGACGAACCGATTGTTAATGCGCATTTCGCGACATCGGATCCCGAGGGAACGCCGCTGGAGGTCGTCGCCGTCGTCGGCGGCGCGGCCCATTGGGTGTTCCGGCGCCCCGGCCTCGCAAGCGTTACGGTGAGCGCGGCCCGTGCGATGGTAGACGAGCCGGCTGAGACGCTGGCGCCACGTTTATGGGCGGATGTAGCGCGCGCATTTCCAGCATTGGGCCCGGCGATGCCGCCGTACAGGATCATCAAGGAAAAACGTGCGACAATCCGCCAGTCGCCGGCTGACGAAGCAGTCCGGCCCGATTTTTTGACGAAATACGATAATCTGTGGCTGGCCGGAGATTGGACCCGGACAGGTCTGCCCGCGACGATCGAGGGCAGCCTGTTATCAGGTTTTCGCGCCGCCGAAGCCGCGCTCAAGGCTGGCAGTTAGTCGAGACCTTCGAACAAGGCAGTGCTGAGATAACGTTCGGCGAAGCTCGGGACGATGATCACAATGACCTTCCCGGACATCTCAGGCCGGCTACCGACCTCGATCCCGGCCGCGATCGCCGCGCCCGACGAAATTCCGACCGGGAGCCCTTCGACCCTGGCGCTCAGGCGCGCCATGTCCATCGCCGTCGTGTTCGAAATGCGAATGACCTCGTCGATCAGGGCGGTATTCAGGATCGGCGGGATAAAGCCCGCGCCGATCCCCTGAATTTTGTGCGGCCCGGGGACGCCGCCCGAAAGGACCGGACTATCCTCCGGCTCAACCGCGACTGCGCGGAACGATGGCTTGCGTGCCTTTAATACATCGGCAACGCCGGTCAGCGTGCCGCCGGTGCCGACACCGGAAATCAGGACGTCCGCCCGGCCTGCCGTATCGTTCCAGATTTCCTCCGCCGTCGTGTGGCGATGAATCTCGGGATTGGCCTCATTGGCGAATTGCTGCGGCATGAAACTATCGGGAATTTCCTTCAGCAACGCTTCGGCGCGCGAGATGGCGCCGCGCATACCCGCAGCGGCCGGCGTGAGTTCGGTTTTAGCCCCAAGCAGCAGCAGCATCTTGCGGCGCTCCAGCGACATGCTTTCCGGCATCGTCAGGATCAGGCGATAACCCTTGGCGGCGCAGACGAATGCCAACGCGATACCAGTATTGCCGGACGTCGGTTCGATGATCGTGGTATTCGGGCCGATCTGGCCGGCGGCCTCCCCGGCCTCGATCATGGCAAGGCCGATACGATCCTTGACGCTGGCAAGCGGATTGAAGAATTCGAGCTTGGCCAGGAGCTCCGCCTTTACGCCCGTGCGCGCCTCGAGCTTACGCAGCCGTACGAGCGGGGTGGCGCCGATCGTGTCGATGACGCTGTCATAAATCCGGCCCCGGAACTCCGGCTTGTGCGTGCTATCGGTCGCCATAATTCCCCCTGTTGCCTTGTGAAAATTCTAAAACTACGAATTCACTGAGGATATAGCGCGGCGTCGCCGGAAAAAACATCTTTGTCGTTGGCCCCCGGACAATCCGAGGCAGCAAGCTGCCCGGCAAAGCGTCCTGGGGCTTAATCGTCAGATCGAGAAATCGGCCGTGTTTGCCGCGACGCTGTCGATCCCGGTCTCACGTGCTCTCAAGCACAGGTCCTCGATCGTGATCTTCTCCAATTCCTTCGTCCATGTGGCGACGAGATCGAGGCATAGCGGGCGAACGATCTCTTGGCCGAGTGGGGAACCGGGGGGGATATCGAACGGGTCGCCGGTGGCTTCGGTGCTGCGTACCGCCTCGGCGATTTCTGCCAGGGTAATCTTCCGTCGCTCGCGCGCTAGCCGATAACCGCCGCGCGGCCCACGCACGCCGTCTAGAATGCCGGCGCGCACCAGCTGCTGGAGAACCGGTTCGAGGTAGCGGCGGGGAATTCCCTGGCGGCTATTGATTTCACGGCTTTGCACCGGTTGGGCACCGGAATTATAGGCGATATCGAGTACAGCCTCGATCGCGAACATGAGTTTCTTTGAAAGTCTTAACATTCGCTATGCACCAGTTTGTCCAAGTCCAGTCGATCCAAAACCACCTTCGCCGCGCACCGTTTCCGGCAGTGATTCCGCCATTTCCCAACGAATTTGCATTACCGGCGCCACTATTAACTGTGCAATCCGGGCATTTGGTTCCACCACGAACGGGGCATTGCCCAAATTTATCAGAATCGCCTTGATTTCACCCCGATAGTCGGCATCGATCGTGCCCGGACTGTTCAAGATGGTGACGCCATGCTTCGCAGCCAAGCCCGACCTTGGCCGTACTTGCGCCTCGAAGCCGACGGGCAGGGCGATGGCGATCCCCGTTGGAATCATCACCCGCTGTCCGGGAGCAATCGTTACCGGTTCGGCGAGGGCGGCCATCAGGTCGAGCCCCGCCGCATGAGGGGTCGCGTAACTGGGCAGCTCCATATGCGCGCCGTGCGGCAAGCGAACGATAGGAATCGATGTCATGCGGATGAAGCCGTTCCAGTTTGTTGTTCGATGATAGCATTCGTCGTCAAATAGTCGGCGACAGCGGCGGCCAACCGTCTGCCCACTTCCTGTTTGGAACCACGAGGCCAAAGCTCCGATCCGGCCGCCGTCACTAAGGTGACGCTGTTATAGTTACTGCCAAATACAGTAGAATCCTGCGTTGCGGCATTCGCGACGATCCAATCGCATCCTTTGGAAACCAACTTGGCTGTGGCGTTTTCGATCAAATTCTCGGTCTCCAGCGCAAACCCCACGACTAAAGCGGGGCGCAGTGTGCCGGCCTTTGAAAGGGCGGCCAGAATGTCCAGCGTCTCGATCAAACGAATTTCCGGAACCGCGGCGCCGGCCTTCTTTTTGAGCTTTTGCGGGGCAGGATCGGCCGGCCGCCAGTCCGTGACGGCGGCAGCGCAAATGGCGGCGTCGACAGGCAGTGCTGCCCGGCATGCTGCCAGCATCTCTTCGGCGCTCTCGACGCGCACGATCTTGACGCCGGATGGAGGGGGCTCGACCGTCGGGCCGGAAACCAAGATGGTCTCAGCACCAAGGCTGGCGAATGCTTCGGCTATCGCATGTCCCTGTTTGCCCGATGAGCGGTTGCTGATGTACCGCACCGGGTCGATGGCTTCCTGGGTAGGACCGCTGGTGATCAGCACCCGCCGCCCCGCAAATGGACCGGATTTCGTTCTGGCGAAATGTTGAGAAATCACCAGCAATATCTCGGCCGGTTCGGCCATCCGGCCCATACCAAACTCGCCACAGGCCATCGGCCCGGGCGCCGGCCCCACTTTGGCGACGCCCCGGCTTTCCAAGGTAGCGATGTTGGCGATCGTGGCAGGGTGCTCCCACATCCGCACATTCATCGCCGGCGCGATCAGAACCGGCTTGTCGGCGGCAAGCAGCATGGTCGATGCCAGATCGTCCGCCATGCCGGCGACCATTTTCGCGAGCAGGTCCGCACTGGCCGGAGCGATCACGATGAGGTCGGCCTCGCGCGATAGGCGAATATGGCCCATCTCAGCCTCGTCGGTCAGCGACCACAGATCCGTATAGACCTTATCCTCAGTCAGTGCTCCGACGCTGAGCGCAGTGACGAACTCCGCCCCGGCCGGCGTCAGCACCGCACGAACCGACGCGCCCGACTTGCGCAGTAGGCGAATCAATTCCAGCGCTTTATACGCGGCGATCCCACCCGAAATGACGAGGAGAATTCGCTTGGCCGTCAGGTCGGGCAGTTGCGTCGGTTCAGCCAATGAATGTGTCCGTTAGGAATTCACCCGGGCGTATAACGAAATTTAGGTGTGCTGACAGCCCGTATCAAGAACAGTGCCTTTATGTCAAATTCGCCTAGCGCGATGGATGGCCGCAATGCCGGCCGAAAGGTTGCGATAGCTGATGAATGCGAAGCCCGCGCGCTCCATGCGTTCGATCAATACCTCCTGCGTTGGGAAGCGTCGGATGCTTTCCACCAGATAGGCATAGGCATCGCGATCCTGGGCGATTAAGGCGCCCAGGCGCGGGATCACGGCCTCGGAATAGGCATCGTAAATTTTCCGTAGCGGCAAGATAGCCACGCGGCTGAACTCCAGACAAAAAAAGCGACCGCCAGGTTTCAGCACTCTGCGGGCCTCGCACAGGGCAGCGTCGATATCGGTAACGTTCCTGAGACCGAAGGCAATGGTGTAGGCATCGAAACTGCGATCGGGGAAGGGCAGGCATTCCGCGTTGCCGACCGCCCAGGACATGCCCGAGAGCTTGCCCCGATCCATCGCCCGGTCGCGGCCCTGGCTCAGCATGGCCTCGTTGATATCGCACAGAATGGCCGGCCCGCCGCCGGAGCTCCGCCAGCCGGTCGCGATATCGCCGGTACCTGCCGCGACATCCAGAAGCGCTTCATGCGGACGGGGATTGAGGTCGCGAATGAACCGCGCCTTCCAGACCCGGTGCACGCCAGCGGACATCAGGTCATTCATGAGATCATAGCGGCTCGCAACCCGGTCGAACACGCCGCGGACGAGGCCGGTCTTCTCGGACGGATCGACCGCGCGGTCCCCGAACCAGGCGCCTTCAGGCGATGAAATGTTGCGATTCATGCTGGGGATCATATCGGGCAATTCATTGTGTCGCCAGATTAGCAGGGAGAGTTTGTATTATATTTCTGTGACAAGCGGTGCGGGCATCAGGAAGCGCCGCGTTTCATCGACCGCTTCCGCCAAGCCGACTCGCCGCATCTCGACGCCTGCCGGAAATGCGCCGGAAAGTCGCGACGGCATCATCGGGTCCAGCAGAACGAAGACGCCGGTATCGTCGGCACGACGGATCAGGCGTCCATAGGCCTGACGTAACCTGCGCCGAGTCAGTCTCTCGTCCCAGGTCTTGCCGCCGAACGCCGCGCGGCGCGCCTTATGCAGAATATCCGGTCGCGGCCAAGGCACACGGTCGAAGACGATCAGCCGCAAGGCGCGGCCCGGCACATCCACCCCATCGCGGATTGCGTCGGTGCCAAGCAGGCAGGCATCCTCCTCTGCGCGGAAGATTTCAATCAACGTCGAGACGTCCAGCCCGTCAAGATGCTGAGCATAGAGCGAAAGCCCGGCCATTTCGAGCGGATCGGCGATCCGTTCATGCACTGCCTTGAGCCGCTGTACCGCCGTGAAGAGTCCCAACGAACCGCCGCCGGCCGCGAGGAACAACGAACGATAGGCCGCGGCGACCTGATCCAGATCGTCCTTGCGGACGTCGTTGACGACGAACACACGCGTATGCCCTGCATAATCGAATGGGGAGGGCACCTGGGCACGCACAGGCGGCATCGCCAGATGGCGGGATCCGGTAACCTCCGCCGCCGCAGCCCAATCCTCTTCGATATTTCCAGTGCCATCGGTCAGCGTCGCCGAGGTCACAACCATACCATGGGCCTGCGCACCGACCGTCGCGGCGAATGGTACAGTCGGATCGACATGGTGGCGATAATAACCGAAATCGATATCGCGGCCCTCGCTGCGCTCGATCCCGAACCAATCGATGAAATCCGGCGACGCGGTGCCACGGAGACCCTTCAGCATCGTGCGCCATGCAGACAAGGTGAGCGTACCGCGTCGCACAAGCGTGCGGGCCATGGCGTCCAGGCGGCGGCGATCCTCGCTCACCAGCTTCTCCGCCTCGTCGCCGAGCTTTTCCGATAGCTTGCGGGCCAGTGCAGCGATTGGCTTTTCCAGCGCCCCAAGCGCCAGCTCCAGCCCATCGGCCGCCTCCAGCAAATCGGCGGGAGCAGGGCGTGGCTCGGTTTCCAGGCTGTACATGCTGTGACTGCCCTCGGCCCGGGCATAAACGAGATGGCGGAGCGCGAACAGGAACTGCTCGGTCGGACCACGCGCCTGGTTTCCCGCCAATCTTTGTGTCCAGCCATCGCCCGGCAGACTGCGCGCGGCCTCGTTGATCTGGTCGAGCAGGGTCAGCATCGTCTCGTCGCCGGCTGCGAGATCCTCGATCCGCCGTTTCAGGCCGCGCGCCCGGCTGCGCGTCGCGGTCTCGCTACCGATCAGCCAGCGTCGCAGTTCGGCGGTCTCCTGTGCGGTCAGATGGGCGGCGAAGGCGCTGTCGGCGGCGTCGAAGATGTGGTGACCTTCGTCGAAGACATAGCGCGTCGGTAGATGCGCATCCTCGACCCCGCCCAGCGCAGCCTGGATCATTACCAGCGCATGGTTGGCGATCACGATATCGGCGCGGCGGCCGCGTCTGACATTGCGTTCGATGAAACAGCGCCGGTAGTGCTCGCAGGCGCTATAGACGCATTCCCCCCGGCGGTCGGCGAGGCCGAATGTGCGGCCCCGACCATGCAGCTCCGACAGCCAGCCCGGGAAATCGCCACCGGTCAGGTCCCCGTCACGCGTCGCCGCGGCCCATCTAGCCATCAGGCCAAGTCCGACCGCGCTGCCAGCCTGTAAAGTCGTTCCGCGAACGGCCTCGGCGAAATTCAGCAGGCACAGATAATTCTCGCGCCCCTTGCGGATCACGACCCGCTCGGCCTTTTCGGCCGGATCGATGAAACGCCGCCCCAACTCGTCGTCGATCTGGTGCTGCAGGTTGCGGGTGTAAGTCGAGACCCAAACCGGCGCGCGATTGCGCTCTGCCCAGACAGTTGCGGCGGCCAGATAGCCCAGCGTCTTGCCGACGCCGGTACCGGCCTCGGCGATAACCGCGTTCGGCCCGTCTGGATTTTCGCGCGGCGTGAATGCGCTGGTGATGGCGCTGGCGAAATCGGCCTGCTGCGGACGCGGTTCGGCGGAATAACCGCGTTCGACCGCGATCATCTCGGCCAGACGCTTCCGGGCCTCGTTGGGGGTTACCGGAATTTGGCCGGGCGGCCCTTCGGGCGGCTCGTCCTCCCATTCCGGCAGGCCGCGCCAGATATCGAAGACCCGGTTTTGCCCCTGTGCGCGTGCCGCCGCACCGAGCGCAGCCATGACCGCGGGACCCCAGCTCCATCCGCCGCGCTGCATCGCATCGGCGAGACCGGCTATGTCCGAATGGGAATCCGCCCGGCCTGCGGCTAGATCGCTCAGCAGCCGGCGGGCGATATCCACAATCGCGACGCATTCGGCGGACAAGCCTTTGGGTTCTGGCAGGCCGAGCCATGCCGCAAGCCCGCGGACAGTAGGCAGGCAAAAACGTGCGGGATGGACGAAGGCAAACAGGTCCAGGAGGTCGAATGCGGGAAAACGGTCGATACCCAGGCGTCGGGCCACCGACCCTCGATGGCAAACGATCGCACCCAAGACGGCACGCTCCGCCGCCTGGCGCGGCGTCAGGTCCTCGATCTCACCGTCCGGCGTCAGCCAGACAGCATGGCGCGCGGTCAGCGCCAATGCGCCGGCATCCGGCAGAACGATACGGGCAGGGGCGGGTAGCCCCGCTGATTGCGTCATGATTCGCCAAGCCTAGGCTGATACTGCGGGTAAGTCAGCCTGCCCTGGCCTATATTGGGTTGCCCGCACCGCCCGCCACGTTGACCTCTAACCCCTCGATGAATAGGGTCCGGCCGTCCATCGAGAGAGTTCGCTAAGATGTTGTCCGCGTCGCCCGAGATTAAAAAAGCATTGACCACGGCCCGGGCCTGGCCGTTCGAAGAGGCACGCAAGCTTGTCGAGCGCTTTGCAAAGAAGCCGCCGGAAAAAGGCTATGTCCTGTTCGAGACCGGCTACGGCCCGTCGGGCTTGCCGCATATCGGCACATTCGGCGAAGTCGTACGGACATCGATGGTGCGGCATGCCTTCACAACGATGTCGGATATCCCGACGCGCCTGTTCTGTTTCTCTGACGATATGGACGGGCTGCGCAAGGTGCCCGACAACATCCCGAACAAGGAGATCGTCGCGGCGCATCTGGGCAAGCCGCTGACCGTCATCCCCGATCCCTTCGGCACGCATGACAGTTTCGGTCATCACAATAATGCCCGTCTTCGTGGATTTCTGGACAGTTTCGGGTTTCAGTACGAATTTCAGTCGGCGACTGACTGGTACACATCCGGCCGGTTCGACGAGACATTGCTGAACGTCCTTCGTCACTATGAGGAGGTTATGGGGCTGATGCTGCCGACCCTGGGCGCTGAGCGGCAAGGGACCTATAGCCCGTTCCTGCCGATCTCTCCCTCGACCGGCCGCGTTCTTCAGGTGCCTCTCGTGGCGCGCGACGCCGATGCCGGAACGATCGCCTTCGCCGACGAGGATGGACGACTCTGCGAGGTTCCCGTGACCGGCGGACATTGCAAGCTGCAATGGAAGCCGGACTGGGCAATGCGCTGGGTCGCCCTCGGCGTCGATTACGAGATGTCGGGCAAGGATCTGATTCCCTCAGTCCAACTAGCGCAGAAGATCAGCCGGCTACTGGGTGGCAATCCGCCCGAAGGGTTCAGCTATGAGCTGTTTCTCGATGATAAGGGCCAAAAGATATCGAAATCGAAGGGCAATGGGCTCGCGGTGGAGGACTGGCTGCGCTATGCGCCACCCGAAAGCCTGTCGCTGTATATGTATCAACAGCCGCGGCGGGCGAAGCGGCTCTATTTCGATGTCATCCCGCGCGCAGTCGATGAATATATCACCTTCGCCCACAAGTACTCGGGCGAAACGCCGGAGGCGCAGCTCGAAAATCCGCTATGGCATATCCATAGCGGCAACCCACCGGCCTTCGACTGCCCGCTATCGTTCAACGTGCTGCTCAATCTCGCGGGCGTCGCGAATGCCGAGGACCCTGCTGTCCTGTGGGGCTTCATCAGCCGCTACGTACCGGGCGCCACGCCGGCCGGCTCGCCCTTCCTCGGAAGGCTGGTCGAATATGCGATCAATTACTATCGCGATTTCGTGAAGCCGGCGAAGCGCTTCCGCGCAGCCGACGAGACGGAACGCGCGGCCCTGACCGAACTCTCCGCCAGCCTGGCGGCAATGCCGCTCGACAGTACGGCAGAGGCGATCCAGACCGAGATCTATGAAATCGGCAAGCGCCATCCATTCCCGGAACTGAAAGATTGGTTCAAGGCGATCTATGCCGTCCTGTTCGGGCAGAGCGAAGGGCCGCGCATGGGCTCGTTCGCCCAGCTTTACGGCATTGCCGAGACCAAAGCGCTGATCGACGACGCGCTAGCCGGCAAATTCGTCGATGCTGCTTAAGCGGGTCTACGAAGCACGTTCCGAGGGACAGCGGCAATTCGTGAAATTTGGCCTTGTCGGTGGCGTCGGCTTCGTCGTCGATGCCGGCACGTTCTTCTTGCTGACGCATTATCTGGGCTTCGGGCTTGTGACCGCGCGGGTCATGTCGTCGTTGGTCTTCGGCATGACCGCGACCTGGCTACTGAACCGCTATCTGACTTTCGCCAACCAGCGCGGGGGATCGATCCTTGGACAGTATCTGCGCTTCGCCACCGCGAACATTATCGGCAATCTGCTCAATATCGGCACCCACGCCTTGTTGGTCGAGAATCTAGCATTTTTCCACCGTTCTCCGCTTCTTGGAATCGTCGCGGGAACTTTCGTAGGGCTGGTTTTCAACTTCACCGGCTCAAAATATTTCGTTTTTCGGCCGGCTAACTCTCAATCATAGATCGGCAACGCCTGTCGCCACTGTGAAAACACGGCTTTGCCTTGGCGGAGCCATCATCAGCCGGTAATAGGGTCTGGTGACACACAGGACATATACGACTCGCGACAGCCTGGCCGGATCCTCTCGTCTCCGCTTGTCCGGCTATTTGCTGGCCTTCCTGGCACTGCCGTTCTTCGCGGTTTGGGCCGTGATCTACGGCAAGGAAGCCGGTTGGGACTTCCAGAATTATCATTGGTACGATCCGTATTCCCTCCTGTCCGGCCGGCTTGGGTTCGATATCGCCGTCGCGCATCACGCGACCTATTACAATCCGTTCCTCGACGTCCCGCTTTATTGGGTCGCAACTCATTTCCCGGCCTGGACCGGCGGGGCTCTGCTCGGCGCGGAGGCGGGAGTTGCCGCTGCTTTGATCGGCGCTATCGCCTATCGCCTGCTTCCATTCGAGAACACACGCCAGCGTATGGCGGTTGCCGTACTGCTCGCTCTTTCTGCAATGACCGGCGGCGGAGCCGCGGGGGAAATCGGCAAAACATCCGACGATATCGCCGCTGGCCTCGGGGCAATCGCCGGCCTCTTCGTGCTGATTGCCTGTTTCGATCGCGTTGTGCGCGCCAAGGGCGCCGATCTCCTGTTCATTGCGCTCGCGGGGTTTCTCGCGGGTGGGTCGCCCGGCCTGAAACTGACCTCACTTCCTTACGTCGTCGGCATGACTCTGGGCGTGCTCGCGTTACCAGGCGGATTCTGGCTTCGCATCCTACGCACTGGCGTATTTGGCATAGGCGTTCTCATCGGCATCGCGGTGTTCGGCGGCGCATGGTTCTGGACCATATGGCAGTATAGCGGGAACCCGGTCTTCCCATATTTCAACGACCTGTTCCATTCGCCTCTGGTGCCGCCGGGCAGCTATCGCGACGAGACATTCCTGCCCAAGGACTGGTCCACGCGGCTCTTCTTCCCGTTCATCTTCAGCCAGAATTCGCTGACCGTGGCGGAGTGGTCGTTCCGCGACCTCCATATACTGATCGCCTATATCCTCGTGCCGGTTGCGGCGCTCGCCGCTTTGTTCCGCAAACCGGTCGGGCGCCGGCTGGTCGATCCGCTGATGGCGCGGCTGATGTTGGTGATGGCGGTCGGCACCTATGTCGTTTGGATATTCCTCTTCGGCATCTATCGTTATCTGATCCCGCTGGAGATGCTGTCCGGCCTGGTGATCGTGTCGGCGGCGGCGATGCTGCCTTTGCGATCCGGCGTACGCCTGGCAATCATGGTCGTACTGCTGGGCGGCGCGCAGGTGATGGCCTGGAAGGGCGAGGAGCCGCGTTTCAGCTGGCAAGGGCCCTATGTCGGCGTCACCGTTCCACCGATCGCCGATCCCGCCAATACACTGATCCTGATGACCGAAAACGCGCCCATGGCCTATGTCATTCCGGCCTTTCCAAAGGAAATTCCCTTCCTGCGGATCCAGGGCTGGATGATCGGCTCGAAGGACACCAGTTCGATGCTCGGCGCCGAAATGCATAGACGCGTCGCCGAGCATAAAGGTCCGATACTGGGCCTGTATTGGCCGGTCGAACATGAGGCGACGGTCGGTGCTTTCGCCGATTACGGATTGAAACTCGATGATGCCGCCTGCAAGCCGGTCGAGAGCAATATCCAGGAACCGATCGACCAGGGCCACCCCTTGCTTCTGTGCCCTTTGATAAGGATGACGCCATGACCTCGCCGCGCGTTGCCGTGCTGGTGCCCTGCTACAACGAAGCCGCAGCGATCCATCAGGTCGTCGTCGATTTCAAGGCGGCGCTGCCCGAAGCGACCGTCTATGTCTATGATAACAACTCGACCGATGACACGATCGCCGTGGCGCGAGCCGCTGGGGCTGTCGTGCGCACCGAAAAGATGCGCGGCAAGGGCAATGTCGTGCGGCGAATGTATGCCGATATCGAAGCGGATATCTATGTGCTGGTCGATGGCGATGACACCTATGAGGCCGCCGCCGCCCGCCCGATGGTTGACCGGCTGTGGGCCGAACAGTTGGACATGATCAACGGTCAACGCCTTACCAGTATCGAAGCTGCGTATCGGCCGGGACATAAGCTTGGCAATGTTGTGCTGACCGGCATCGTGCGGAAGATCTTCGGCGACCCGATCAGCGACATGCTGTCCGGCTATCGCATCATGTCGCGGCGCTTCGTGAAGTCGTTCCCGACCATCGCCGAGGGTTTCGGCATCGAAACCGAGATGACGGTGCACGCCTTGCAGCTGCGCATGCCGATCTCGGAAATGCCGACCAGCTATAAGGATCGCCCGGCTGGCTCGGCGAGCAAGCTGCGCACCTATCATGACGGCGTCCTGATCCTCAGCACCATTATCGGGCTGATCAAGCAGGAATTGCCAATGGCCTTCTTCGGTGGCATTGCCGTTTTCCTGGCCGCGGTCTCGCTACTTGTCGCCTATCCGGTCGTGGTCGAGTTCGCCCATACCGGATTGGTCCCCAGATTCCCGACCGCGATTGCTGCCACCGGTATCATGCTCGCTGCGTTCCTGAGCCTGACATCCGGGGTGATACTCGATTCCGTAACGCGAGGGCGATGGGAGGTCAAACGGCTGCAATATCTGGCACTGAAAGGGCCTGGGGTGGATTAGGCGGCCATAGCGGTCCGCCCGTGCATGTCGCGATCATTGGGTATGGCACCGCTGGACAGGCGATAGCGTCGCTTCTCGCGCAGGACGATCATCGGATCGAGGTCTTCGAACGCGCGCCGGCCCTCGGGCCGGCTGGCGCCGGGGTTCTGCTTCAGCCGACCGGACTTTGGGTTTTGTGGCAGATGGGACTGCTGCGAGAGGCCTTCAGATATGGCGCGCCAGTTCGCCGGCTGTTCGGAGACACCCTTGCCGGCAGACCGGTGATGGATATGCGATACAGCGCGCTCGATCCGCGCCTCTCGGGCCTGGGCATGCAGCGCGGTGCATTGTTCCAGTTGCTCAGGATGGCCTGGCCTGAAGCGGATAAGGTTCGGTGCGGCCACGATATCGTTTCGATCGACGAGGACGGACGCCGGCTGGTCGATGATACCGGCATATCTTATGGTCCCTATGATTTGCTCGTGATCGCGAACGGGGCGGCCTCTAAACTTCGGGATGTGATGGGACGCCATCGTCTGGACCGTCCTTATCCCTGGGGCGCCCTATGGTGCCTGCTACCACAAGCGGATTGGCCGCATGCCGCCGACCTGCGTCAGCGTTACAAGGCGGCGCGGAAGATGATGGGTCTGCTGCCCGTGGGCTCCCGGCCGGATAATCCGGTCAAGCAACTCAGTTTTTTCTGGAGCCTTCCGATTGCAAGCCTGGACAGGTGGCGGGAGCAAGGCTTGGTCGCGTGGCAGGAAGAGGCGGCGGCCTTGTGGCCGGAGGCAACGGCGCTGCTCGCCCACGTGACCCATGCCCAGATGCTGATGCCGGCCACCTATCGCGACGCGGCGCTCAAACGCTGGCATCGCGCACCGATCGTCCTTGTCGGGGATGCGGCGCATGCGATGAGCCCGCAATTGGGGCAGGGGGTGAATATGGCGCTGATGGATGCCGTGGCATTGCGGGATGCGCTCCGGCGTCAGCCGTGTATCGAAATCGCGCTTGCGGAATATGATCGCGAGCGCAGGTCGCACGCCCATATCTATCAGTTCTGGAGTCGCTGGCTGACGCCGCTTTTTCAGTCGGAACGCGACATAGTGGCTTGGCTGAGGGATGTGAGTTTCATACCGATGGGGCGTTTCCCAGGAAGCCGCGGCCAGATGCTGCGCGTTTTGACAGGAACACAGAAAGGCTGGTTTGGCCGTTTGCGCCTTCCTGCCGATTTCGTCGAGGCGCTGGGTGAAGAATTGAGCAACACCGCGGGCGCGGCCCTCTAGCCGCATCTTCTGCTTTCCGCTAAGCGTCGCCTTATCTTGAGCATAGATCGCTTCTCCTTCACCGCCCCGATTCTCCGCCTTTTGCCGCCCGAAGCGGCGCATAGGGCGACGATTCATGCGATGCGCCTGGGGCTGAGCGGACACGACCGAAGGCCTGACGATCCGATCCTCGCGATCCGGCGGTTTGGGTTGCAATTTTCTAACCCCGTGGGGTTGGCGGCAGGGTTCGACAAGAATGCCGAAGTGCCCGAAGCGGCGTTGAGGCTCGGGTTCGGTCTTACCGAGTTCGGCACGGTCACGCCGCGCCCGCAGCCCGGCAACCCTAAGCCGCGCATATTTCGGCTGCCGGCGCAGCAGGCAGTCATCAACCGGCTTGGCTTCAATAATGAGGGGTTGGACGTGGCGGCAAGGCGGGCTGAGGCCCTGCAGAAACGCGGGGATGGAATCATCGGCGGCAATATCGGCAAAAACAAGGATTCGACGGATGCCGTGGCCGATTACGTCACCGGCGCGGCGCGGCTGAGCCCACTCGTCGATTATCTGACGGTCAATGTTTCATCGCCCAACACGCCGGGATTGCGTGCCCTGCAAGGCCGGGCGGCGCTGACAGAACTTTTGTCCGCCGTACAGGCTGCACGGCGAGCACCCGTGCCAATACTGGTCAAGATCGCACCGGATCTGACCGAGGACGATCTGGAAGACATCATCCGCGCCGTCATCGATACGCAGGTCGCCGGAATTATCATTTCCAACACCACGATCGAGCGGCCAGCCGGTCTCCCGCCCGTTCTCGCGAGTGAGGCCGGCGGTCTGAGTGGCGTGCCGCTCTTCGCGCCATCGACCGAGATGCTGCGCCGCGCATATCGTCTCGCGGGCGACACCATTCCGCTGGTCGGGGTCGGGGGAATCGCCAACGCAGACGATGCCTATGCAAAAATCCGGGCTGGAGCCTCGCTGGTTCAGCTTTACACCGCCCTGGTCTATCAGGGGCCCGGGCTCGTGCGACGGATCAAGGCGGGGCTTGCCGCGCGGCTGCGGGCCGATGGGTTTGCGCGGCTCGAGGACGCGATCGGTGTCGATTCGCGATGAGCGTGAAATCGCTGGGCGGCATCCGTTCGTTGGTCGATCGTTATGACACCTATGTCATCGACCTCTGGGGCACGCTCCATAACGGCATTGTCGCCTATCCCGGCGCGATCGAAGCCCTGACGCGCCTGAAGGCGGCGGGCAAGCAAATCACTCTCCTGTCCAACGTTCCGCGCCGTCTACAATCTGCCGTTGAGTTGCTTGAGGGATTCGGAATCAGGCCGGAGATGTATGATGTCATGATGACGTCGGGCGAATCGGTGTATCGATCGCTCCGCGATCGGCCTAACGATTGGTACAGAAAGCTGTCCGGCGCCTGTTGGCATCTGGGAAACCCGCGGGATCGTCGGCTTTTTGACGGTATGGAGCTCGATCTGCGGGAGGAACCGGATGGCGCCGGCTTCTGCGTCGCCACCGGCGCGAAGATGAATGAGGAGCGGCTCGAGGACTATCGGAAGGATCTCGATCGCGGCCTGGCGCTCGGCCTGCCGATGATTTGCGCCAATCCCGATATCGTCGTACCCGTCGGCGACATGCTGGCGATCTGCGCCGGGGCGTTCGCCGAATATTACGAAGGCAAGGGTGGGGACGTCTGCTGGCACGGCAAACCCCACGCGCCGATCTATAAGGAGCTATTCGCGGAGCTCGAGGCCACGGGCGGCGGCTCGATCGATCCTGTACGGACGCTGGCGATCGGTGATGGGCTGTATACCGACGTCGCCGGTGCGGCGGCAGCCGGTATACCGAGCGCCCTTCTGGTCGGCGGCGTCCATCGTCCGGAACTGAAGATTAACTGGCGTGGCAAACCTGATTGCAAAACGTTGGCCGCGCTGATCGACAATGCCGACGCCAAGCCCAATCATGTGCTACGCCGGTTCGCATGGTGAGTCGGCCTTTGCCTTCGGGCGCCGCTGGAACTAGCGTTGCAAGCTGAATGATCGCTTATATTCTCCGCCGTCTGCTGCTGATTCCGCCGACCCTATTCGGCATCCTGCTGCTGAACTTCACCATCGTGCAGTTCGCCCCCGGCGGCCCTGTCGAGCAGATGATTTCACGCCTGCAGGCAGATAGCGACGGCGTGGCCGCGGCGGCGCCCTCCGACGGCAACGCCGGCTATCGGGGCGCGGAGGGGCTCGATCCCAAGCTGGTCAAGGAAATCGAACATCAGTTCGGCTTCGACAAGCCGCCGTTGGAGCGGTTCGAGCTGATGATCGGCAACTATCTGCGGTTCGATCTAGGCGAGAGCTATTTCCGGGGAGAGCGTGTCGCGAGTCTGATCTGGCGCAAGTTGCCGACATCCTTCGCCCTCGCATTCAGCGCGACGCTGATTGCCTATCTTGTCTCGGTGCCGCTGGGCATCGCGAAGGCGGTGCGCGACGGCTCGCGTTTCGATCTCATTACCAGCCTGGCGATCGTCTTTGCCTATGCCGTGCCGGGCTATCTGTTCGCGGTGCTGATGATCGAATTCCTTGCCGGGGGCAGCTATTTCCAGATATTCCCGCTACGCGGTCTCATGTCCAACGATTGGGCGATGCTGCCCTGGTGGCGGAAGCCACTCGATCTCGGCTGGCATTTGGTGTTGCCGGTAACGGCGCTCGTGGCCGGCAGCTTTGCGCGGCCGACCTTGCTGACCAAGAACGCCTTCATCGAGGAAATCGGCAAGCAATATGTCATGACCGCTCGTGCCAAGGGGCTGACGCCAAACCGGGTACTATATGGCCACGTCTTCCGCAATGCGATCTTGGTCGTCGTGGTCGGTTTTCCCAGCGCTTTCATGCGGATGCTGTTCGTCGGCGCATTGCTGATCGAGATCATCTTCTCGCTCGACGGGATGGGTTTGCTCGGTTTTGAATCGGTGGTAACCCGCGATTATCCGGTGGTGTTCGGAACGCTCTATGTGTTCACCCTGCTCGGGCTGCTGGTGAACATCCTCACCGACATCGCGACGATGGCAATCGATCCGCGCATCGATTTCGCCGGGCGGGTGGCCTGATGTCGCCGCTATCCCAGCGCCGGTTGGCGCTCTTTCGGCAAAACCGGCGCGGATATTGGTCGGCCATCCTGCTGGGGATATTGCTGCTGGTGACCTTGCCGGCGGAATTCATCGCCAACGATCGGCCGCTGGTCGTCAGCTATGCCGGTTATCTCTATTTTCCGGTGCTCAAGGACTATCCGGAAACCACTTTCGGCGGTGATTTCGCCGCCTATGCCGATTACGGCGACGAATATCTTAGACGGCAGATCAAGAGCGAAGGCTGGATGCTCTGGCCGCTGATTCCTTTTTCCTATTCGTCGCCAGTGACCGACCTCGAGGAACCGGCGCCGGCTCCGCCATCGGCGAGGAACTGGCTCGGCACCGACGATCAGCAGCGCGACGTACTCGCTTGGCTCATCTACAGCCTGCGGACGTCGCTGCTGTTCGGCGCTGCTGTCGCCGCCCTGTGCAGCATCATCGGTGTACTGATGGGAAGCATAGAAGGGTTTTTCGGCGGCTGGGCAGATCTGATCCTGCAGCGGCTGACTGAAATCTGGGTCGGCCTGCCGGTCCTGTTCCTCCTGATCATCATGGCGTCAATCGTGACGCCGACTTTCTGGAACTTACTGCTGCTCGTCGGCGTCTTCGCCTGGATGCCGTTGGCGCAGCTTGTCCGGGCCGAGGTGCTGCGCGTCCGGGCGCTCGACTATGTGCGGGCGGGCAGGGCGCTCGGCCTCGGTCCCGCCGCCTTGATGGTTCGCCACTTGCTGCCCAATGCCTTGGTGGCGACATTCTCGTACCTTCCGTTCGAACTGACCGGCGCCATCGCGACGCTCGCCGCGCTCGACCTGATCGGCTACGGTATGCCGCCCGGGGCGCCGTCACTCGGCACCTTGCTGAATGAGGGGCGCACCAATCTGCAGGCGGTGTGGCTTGGGCTCACCGGGTTCTTCGCGCTGGCGATCGTCCTGACATTGCTAACCTTCCTGGGTGAGGCGGTACGCGACGCCTTCGATCCCAGGCGACAGCTGGACCGACCCAAACAGGCCGAAGCGGTACCGCCGTGAGCGATTCGATGTTCTCCGTTCGCGACCTCACGGTTGATTTTCCCTCGCACGGCAGCAGCGTCGCTGCCGTGCGGAGGATTGGTTTCGACATCATGCCGGGCGAAATCCTGGCGCTGGTCGGTGAATCCGGATCGGGCAAATCGGTCACCGCCTTGTCGATCCTCGACCTGATACCTCCGGGATCGCAGGTGCGCACTCGCGGCAGCATCCGGTTCCAAGGTCAAGAACTGGTCGGAATGCCGCCGTCCGAGTTGCGCCGATTGCGCGGCAACCGCATCGGCATGATCTTTCAGGAGCCGATGACGTCGCTAAACCCGATCCAGCAGATCGGCCGGCAAATCATTGAAATACTGGAGGTCCATCGGCCAAGTTCAGAGAAACTCTTAACTGATAAGGTGCTCGATTTATTGCGTCGTGTCGGCATTCAAGAACCGGAGCGGCGGATGCGTTCCTATCCCCATGAGCTGTCGGGCGGCCAGCGCCAGCGCGTCATGATCGCCATGGCCATCGCCAATCAGCCCGACCTCCTGATCGCCGATGAGCCGACCACGGCGCTCGACGTCACGGTGCAGGCGCAGATCCTCGCTCTGCTGCGCGACATGCGCGAGCGATTGGGCATGGCCGTCCTGCTGATCACGCATGATCTCAGCATCGTGCGGGCCATGGCGGACAGGGTCGCGGTCATGCGCCATGGCGAGATCGTCGAAACCGCCAGCGCCGCCGATCTGTTTGACCGTCCGCGGCATTCCTACACACAGATGCTGCTGGCCGCTGAACCCAAGGGGCCGCCATTGCCGGCGCGACCCGACGCGCCGGAGATATTGCGCGCAGACGCGGTGCAGGTGCGGTTTCCTATCCGCTCCGGCGTGTTCCGCCGCGTCACCGGCCATGTGCAGGCGGTGGCCGGCATCGACCTTTCGGTCCGCGCGGGTGAAACACTGGGTGTCGTCGGCGAGTCTGGATCGGGCAAGAGCACGCTCGGGCTGGCCCTGCTGCGCCTCGTATCCAGCACGGGCGCGGTCACCTTCGTTGGACAAAATCTCCAGGCGCTGAAAGCGCGCGATCTGCGCACTCTGCGGCGCGAGATGCAGATCGTGTTCCAGGACCCCTATGGCTCGCTTTCGCCCCGCATGACGGTCGGTGAGATCATCGGCGAGGGACTGCGCGCCCACGGCATGGGCAAGGCCGATGAGCGCGCAAGGCTTGTCGAGCATGCGCTGGGCGAGGTCGGGCTGGAGCCGTCGATGCGCGAGCGCTATCCGCATGAATTTTCGGGCGGCCAGCGTCAGCGGATCGCCATCGCGCGGGCAATCGTGCTGCGCCCCAAGCTGCTCATCTTGGATGAGCCGACCTCCGCGCTCGACCGCTCGGTCCAGGCACAGATCGTCGATTTGCTGCGCGACCTGCAGGCGCGTCACGGCCTGGCCTATATCTTCATCAGCCACGATCTGCGCGTGGTACGCGCGCTCGCCAGCGAGGTACTGGTGATGCGCGACGGCAAGGTGGTGGAACAGGGGCCGGCGGAGCGGATATTCACCGCCCCGCGGGAGGATTACACCAAGGCGCTCCTGGCCGCGGCGCTCGGCTAGCGGCTTAGCGGGACAGCCGATCCAATTCAGCCGCTACGGCCTCGCCCATGCCAGTCGTGCCGACGCTCTTCTGACCTGGCGCCGCAATGTCGCCGGTGCGGATCCCGGCATTCAACACGTTCTGCACGGCCGTCTCGACAAGGTCGGCCTCGGCGGCGTGGCCGAAGGAATAGCGCAGCATCATGGCGACGCTGAGGATCGTCGCCAGCGGATTGGCTATACCCTTGCCGGCGATATCGGGTGCTGAGCCGTGGATCGGCTCATACATCGCGGCGCGCTTGCCGTTCGCGTCGGCGCCACCCAATGACGCGGAAGGCAGCATGCCTAGCGACCCGGTCAGCATCGAGGCTTCGTCCGACAGCATATCGCCGAACAGATTGTCGGTGACGATCACGTCGAACTGCTTGGGATTGCGCAGCAACTGCATCGCGCAATTGTCGGCCAGCATGTTCGACAGCGTGACGTCGCTATAATCCTTGGCATGGACGACGGCGACTTCCTCGCGCCACAGCCGGCCGGATTCCATGACGTTGGCCTTTTCGACCGAGCAGACCCGGTTCTGGCGGACGCGGGCCAGGTCGAAGGCGACGCGCGCTATCCGGTGAATTTCGCTGGTCGTGTAGACCTGGGTGTTGATGCCCACCCGTTCGCCATTGGGGAGATCGCTGATGCCGCGCGGTTCGCCGAAATAGACGCCGCCGGTCAACTCGCGCACGATCATGATGTCCAGCCCGCGCACGACATCCGGCTTCAGGCTGGACGCATCGATCAGTGCGTCGAACACGATGGCCGGCCGCAGATTGGCGAACAGCTCAAGCTCCTTGCGGATGGCGAGCAGGCCGGCCTCGGGACGCAGATGGAAGGGCAGGGCATCCCATTGCGGGCCGCCGACGGCCGCGAGGATCACCGCATCGGCGGCTTTCGCACGCGCGATGGTTGCATCGGATAGCGGCACACCTTCTTGCTCGTAGGCGCACCCGCCGACGAGCGCTTCCTCGGTTTCGAACGCGATCCCGCGCCGATCTTGCAGCCAGCTCAACAGGCGGCGAGCCTCTGCGATGACTTCGGGACCGATACCGTCACCGGGGAGAAGCAGGATCTTATGGGGCATGGGAAAATCTCGTCTCGTTATCAATTTGCACCCTCACCCTCCCGCTTCGCGGGTCCCTCTCTCCCTTTTCACGGGCGAGGGTTTCATTGCCCTACTACCGCTTGCGAGAGAACGAGGGGCCCATCGCAAAGCGATAGGAAAGCGAGGGTGCTTAGGTGTTTACGACCAAAGCCACGGCTGTGAAAGGCTCTGGCGCTGTTCGAAACTCGCGATCTCGCTGTTGCGCTGAAGCGTCTGGCCGATCTCGTCCAGCCCCTCGACCAGCTGCAGCTTGCTAGACGGGTTGATCTCGAACGAGAAACTTTCGCCGTTGGCACGGATCACCTTCTGCGCCGGCAGGTCGATGGTCAGGACGCGGGTATTGTCGCGCGCGGCGTCGGCCATCAAGATGTCGATCTGTTCCTGCGGCAGGACGATCGGCAGCATGCCATTCTTGTAGCAATTGCCGAAGAAGATATCGGCGAAGCTGGGCGCGATCACCGCGCGGATGCCGAAATCCTGCAAGGCCCATGGGGCATGCTCGCGGCTCGACCCGCACCCGAAATTGTCGCCGGCCACCAAGATTTCGGCACGGCGATATTCTCGCTGGTTCAGTACGAAATCGGGAAGTTCCGAGCCGTCATCGGCATAGCGCATCTCGAAGAACAGCGATTTGCCGAGGCCGCTGCGGGTGATCGTCTTCAGGAACTGTTTCGGGATGATCATATCGGTGTCGATATTGATCATCGGCAGCGGCGCCGCGACGCCGGTCATTTTGGTGAATTTTTGCATGGTCTTCAAATAACCGGCGGAGTGGATAAAGGAGGAGGGATGATCTCAACTGGCGTCACGCGCCGGTTATCGCGCATCTCGGTCAGCGTATCGTTGATCTCGAACAGCACGAGGATCAGTTCGCAAACAATGCGAAGCAGGACCGGGCCGACGAACAGGGTAAAGACAGCGCCCCAGAAATCATGGCCGCCGAAAAAGGCATCCATCGTGTTCGCGAACAACAGAATCCAAAACAGGACATGAATGATCGCGGGCGTGTAGTGCTTCCTGAAGCTCAGATATTCACCCATCTCGCCCTCCATCAGACGATTCAATGCGGTCAGGCGAATGTGCGGATATCCGTCAGGCGGCCGGTAATCGCCGCAGTGGCCGCCATGGCTGGGCTGACCAGATGAGTACGGCCGCCGCGCCCTTGGCGTCCCTCGAAATTGCGGTTCGAGGTCGAGGCGCAGCGCTGGCCGGGCTCGAGCCGGTCGGCATTCATCGCCAGGCACATTGAGCATCCGGGCTCGCGCCATTCGAAGCCGGCCTCGGCGAAAATTACGTCGAGCCCTTCTTCTTCCGCCTGATGCTTGACCAAGCCGGAGCCTGGTACCACTAGCGCGCGGACGCCCTTGGCGACCTTGCGACCACGCGCGACATCGGCCGCTATCCGAAGGTCTTCGATGCGCCCGTTGGTGCACGAGCCGATAAAGACAGTGTCGATGGTGATCTCGTCCAGCTTCTGCCCGGCATGCAGGCCCATGTAGGCCAGCGACCGCTCGACGGCAGCGCGGCGGCCGGCATCGGCGTAATCGGCCGGGTTGGGAACCGAGGCGGAAATCGGCAGCACATCCTGCGGGCTAGTGCCCCAGGTGACCTGCGGCGCGATATCGGTGGCGTCCAGCACGACTTCATGGTCGTAGCTCGCGCCTTTATCCGTCGGCAGCGTCTTCCAGAAGGACATGGCTTGTTCCCAGCCGGCACCCTTCGGCGCCATTGGACGGCCTTTGAGATATTCGAATGTGGTTTCGTCCGGTGCGATCAGCCCGGCGCGGGCGCCAGCCTCGATGGTCATATTGCAGACGGTCATTCGGCCTTCCATCGACAGGCCGCGAATCGCCTCGCCGGCATATTCGACGACATAGCCGGTGCCGCCGGCGGTACCGATCTTGCCGATAACGGCTAGAACCAGATCCTTGGCGGTGATGCCGGGGGCAGGGGTGCCGTTGATCGTCACTCGCATCGACTTGGCCGGCTTGAACAGCAAAGTCTGGGTCGCCAGCACATGCTCGACTTCGGAAGTGCCGATGCCGAAGGCGAGCGCGCCGAACGCGCCATGGGTTGCTGTGTGGCTGTCGCCGCATACGATCGTCATGCCGGGCTGGGTCATGCCCTGCTCGGGGCCTACAATATGGACGATGCCCTGACGGATATCGTCCATCGGGATATAGGGCACGCCGAATTCGGCGACATTCTGCTCCAGCGTCTTGAGCTGGATTTTGCCCTCTTCCTCGCCCGGGCCGAAAACCCGGCCGGGCGTGGTCGGAACGTTATGGTCGGGCACGGCCAGCGTGCCTTCGGGGCGGTGAACTTTGCGGCCGGAAACGCGCAGCCCTTCGAAAGCCTGTGGGCTGGTCACCTCATGAATGAGGTGACGGTCGATATAGAGCAGCGTGGTCCCATCAGCATCGCGGCTGACGGTATGGCTGTCGAGTATCTTTTCAAAGAGGGTGCGCGGCGCCGACATGGCAGAATTACTCCCCAGACTTTTCCTTCAGACCATGACCCGTTGTCCGCTCGGCGATCCGAGCCGACTTGCCGCGACGGCCGCGCAGATAATAAAGCTTTGCCCGGCGTACATCACCACGGCGAACCAACTCGACCGAGTCCAGGCGCGGGCTGTAGAGCGGAAATACGCGCTCGACGCCTTCGCCATAGCTGATCTTGCGCACGGTGAAGGACGAGTTCACGCCGGCATTGCGTCGCGCGATGCAGACGCCTTCGAAGGCCTGGACGCGTTCGCGCGTGCCTTCGACGACCTTCACATTCACTCGCACCGTATCGCCGGCCGAGAATGCCGGAATGATGCGCCCTTCGGTCAGGCGGGCGATTTCGCCGGCTTCGACCTCTTCCAAAACGTTCATAGTCTACTCCCTCAAAATCATGGAAGCGGGAGCACCCGATCCATATAGCGTCCAAACCTCAAGACCCCGCGATCTCACGATCCACGATAGCGGGACCACAAATCCGGGCGCCGTTCCCGCGTCAGCCTTTCGGCTTTCGCCCGGCGCCAGGCCTTGACCTTTTGATGGTGCCCTGAAACCAGCACCTCCGGCACGGCCCACTCGCGCTCTTCGGCGTCGCGCCATAGCGCCGGCCTGGTATAATGCGGGTACTCGAGCAGCCCGTCCGTAAAACTCTCTTCCGTCGCCGTCTGGTCATTGCCCATGACGCCCGGCAGCAGCCTGACGCAGGCATCGATCAAAACCAGCGCCGCCGGCTCGCCGCCGGATAGCACGTAATCGCCGACGCTCATCTCCTCGACCGCATTGGCGGCGAGTACGCGCTCATCGACTCCTTCGAATCGGCCGCAGACCAAGGTGAGTCCCGCCGCATTCGAAAGTTCGGCGACCCAATCCTGCGTCAACAGACGCCCGCGCGGCGACAGATAGATCAGCCGGCGATCTGGCCGATGCGCCGCGCGGATCGCGCGATCGAGCACATCGGGCCGCATCACCATACCGGCCCCTCCGCCGAACGGGGTGTCGTCCACGGAGCGATGCTTATCGCGCGCGAACTCCCGAATGTCCAGCGTCTCCAACCGCCATTTGCCCGATTCCAGCGCCTTTCCGGCCAGACTTTGCCCAAGTGAACCTGGAAACATCGCCGGAAACAGCGTCAGAACCGTGGCGCTCCATATATCCTCGCCCGGCTGGGCGTCCGTCATGGTTGCACGTCCCCGCTTTTCGCCTCGTCGAGCAGGCCCGGCGGCGGGTCCACCACGATTCGCCCCGCTGCCGGATCAATCTCGGGCACCGTCTCCCGGTCGAACGGCAGCAGAGGCCGTTTACCCGAGGGAAGGGCGAGTTCCACGATATCGCCCGCGCCGAAATTATGCATCGCTGCGACGGTGCCCAGCACGGTGCCGTCCGCAAGCTCGGCCCGAAGGCCGATCAGGTCGGCATGGTAGAACTCATCCTCGTCGGGCGGCGGCAGTGCCGCGCGATCGACGAAGAGCCGCGTACCGCCAAGGGCTTGCGCCGCATCCCTGTCATCGACCTTATCGATCCGCGCGATCCAGTGGCCCTTGTTGGACCCGACCAGCTCAACTGGAAACGTCCTGGTCCCGGCCTGGTCCGTCAGGTCGCCATAATGGGAGATGGCCTCGGGGTCTTCGGTAAAGCTGGCAAGCTTGACCAGACCCCGCACGCCATGTGCGCCCAATATTTGCCCGACGCAGATGCGCATAGCACGCCCCAACCGCCCTTAAACTCAGCCTTCCGCAGGCGCTGCTTCAGCCGCGGCGGCCGCCGCTGCCGCGGATGCCTTAGCACGTTCCTGCGCCTTGGCCTTCGGGGCCGAGCGGGACGGGGTTTCTGTCCACTGGCGCTTCTCGACCAAACCGGCACTGCCGAAGAACAGGGCGACGCGATCCGTCGGCGTCGCTCCAACCGACAGCCAATGCTTGGCGCGTTCTTCGTCGATGGTGATGCGGGTCGCGTGATCCTTCGGCAGCATCGGGTTATAGGTGCCGATCTTTTCGATGAAACGGCCATCACGCGGGCTGCGCGAGTCGGCGATCACGATCGAATAGAACGGGCGCTTCTTCGCGCCGCCGCGGGACAAACGAATCTTCAAAGACATATTAACTTCCTTCTGTTTCTCTAACTAAAATCACTATCTCAGACCGCCGGGGGGCATCATGCCAGGCGGCAATTTCCCGGCCAGGCTTCGCATGAAGCCTTTCTTGCCCATCTTTTGCATTTTCTTCATCATCTCCTGCATTTGCAGGAATTGCTTCAGAAGACGGTTCACATCCGCCACATCGGTTCCGGAGCCCAGCGCGATGCGCCGGCGGCGTGAACCGTTCAGCACTTTGGTGTTTTTGCGCTCGGCCCTGGTCATCGAGCTGATGATCGCCTGCTGCCGCTGCAGCATCTTGTCGTCGATATTGGCGTTCTTGAGCTGGTCCTTGATCTTACCCATGCCCGGCAACATGCCCATGATGCCGCCAAGGCCGCCCATTTTGCCCATCTGCTTCAGCTGAGAGGCGAAATCGTCCAGGTCGAAGCCGCCTTTTTCCAGCTTTTTCGCAAGCTTTTCAGCCTCTTCGCGATCGATATTCTCTGCCGCGCGCTCGACCAGACTGACGACGTCGCCCATGCCCAGCACGCGGCCGGCCAGCCGTTCGGGATGGAAAGCCTCCAACGCGTCCAGACCCTCGCCGACGCCCAACAGCTTGATCGGTTTGCCGGTGACCGCGCGCATCGACAGGGCCGCGCCGCCGCGCGCATCGCCATCGATACGGGTCAGCACGATACCAGTCAGCCCGACGCGCTCGTCGAATATCTTGGCGACATTGACCGCGTCCTGGCCGGTCATCGCATCGGCGACCAGCAATATTTCGACCGGATTGGTCGCGTCGCGCACGGCGGCCACTTCGGCCATCAGCACGTCGTCGATCGCCAGCCGTCCGGCCGTATCGAGCATGATTACGTCATACCCCTCAGCGCGGGCGACCCGCATCGCCCGCTGGGCGATCTCGACCGGATTTTCGCCCGCGACGATCGGCAGGGTCGGCACGTTCGCCTGCTCGCCGAGCACACGAAGCTGTTCCTGCGCTGCCGGCCGATGCACGTCGAGCGACGCCATCAGCACGCGCTTGCGCTCGCGCTCGACCAGCCTTTTGGCGATCTTGCCGGTTGTGGTGGTCTTGCCCGAACCTTGCAGACCGACCATCAGGATTGGCACCGGCGGCACCGCTGTGAGGTTCAGGGTCTCGTTCGCCTCGCCCAGCATCTCGACCAGGCAGTCATGGACGATCTTAATGACCTGCTGGCCAGGCGTAATCGAGCGCAGGACTTCATGGCCGACTGCGCGCTCGCGCACCTTGGCGACGAAGTCCTTGACGACGGGAAGGGCGACGTCAGCCTCCAGCAACGCGACGCGAACTTCGCGCAGCGCGGCGACGACATCATCCTCCGACAGCGCACCACGGCCGCGCAGTTTCGTGAAGATGTCGCCAAGGCGACCGGTCAAACCCTCGAACATACCGTCCAAAAAACTCCGCTATGCCTGGCGTAAGGCCAAGCAAAAAAGGCCAGTGGGCGAAACTCGCCGACCGGCCGACCCCCGCAGGGACCTTGTATGGGCTGGCTTTTAACTCTCGGTGTGCGGTTCTGTCAAATCCGGCGCATCGGCCGGAGTTAGCATTTCAGGCACGGCGTTGCGCGCGCGGAGCCGGTGGCGCTGCCAATAGAGCACCGGAATACTGAGCAGATAGCCGACGATCACGACGATCGCCGTTGCCCAGGGCGTATCCACCGTCACGCCCGCGGCGATGCCGATCACTGCCAGAAGCGGCAGGCGAAGGCGTTGGCCCACACGTATGCTCGTCAGGGCCAGGGTCGGGATCCGACTGACCATCAACAGCGCTACCACCAGAACCCACAGGCTGACCAGATAGGGATGCTTGACGAAACCCGGTTCCCCCATCTGCAAATCTATGATTAGCGGGAGCAACGCCGTGCCTGCCCCGGCGGGAGTCGGCACGCCGACGAAATAGGGCGCCTTCGGTTGGCGCGGTCCGATCGCACTCAGCGCCGTGTTGAACCGCGCCAGGCGCAGGGCCGCGCAGATGCTGAAGGCCAAAGTCGCCATCCAGCCGATATTGCCGGCGGCATGCAGCGCCCACAGATACAGCAGGATCGCCGGTGTGACGCCGAACGAGACGATATCGGCCAGGCTGTCCAGCTCCGCGCCGAACTTGCTCTGCGCGTTCAGCAGCCGCGCCGTGCGTCCGTCCAGCGTGTCGAGGATGGCGGCGATGACGATCGCGACCACCGCCGCCTCCCACCGGCCTTGCACGGCGAAGCGGATAGCGTTCATGCCCGCGCACAGCGCCAGAGTCGTCAACGCATTCGGCAGCATCCGGAAAAACGATCCGGCGGGCGGCGGCAGCCGCCGGCGATTGCGCATCATGGGCTCCATCAGTCGCGCAAACCTGACCGGGCGGGCTCGACGCTGGCGAAGTCGGCCAGGATCGTCTCTCCGCCGATCGCGGTCTGGCCGACGATGACTAGCGGCTGGGCATCGCGCGGCAGATAGATGTCGAGGCGGCTGCCGAACCGGATAAGGCCATAGCGCTCGCCGGTACGAACCTCCTGACCGTTCTTTAAGGTCGTGATGATGCGGCGCGCCACCAGTCCGGCGATCTGTACGAAGGCGATTTCCTTGCCGTCTTCCAGCCTCAGCCGAACGGCGGCACGCTCATTGACATCGCTTGCTTTATTCATCGAGGCGCTGAGGAACTTGCCGGGGTGATAGGCGGCGGTGACCACCGTACCGTCGATCGGTACCCGGTTCACATGCACGTTGAAAACATTGAGGAAGATGCTGATGCGCAGCATCGGCTCCTCGCCCATCACCAGCTCCGGCGGCGGGACGGCGGGAACGATCATCGTCACCGCACCATCGGCAGGGCTGACGACCAACCCCTTGCGCAGGGGCACCGTGCGGTGCGGGTCTCGAAAGAAATAGATGCACCACAAAGTAAGGACCAATCCGATCCAGCCGAGTAGCGACGAGAAGGTGAAGAATATGGCGGTCATGGCCACGAAGCCGGCGATGAAAGGCCAGCCAGCGCGGTTGATCGGGTAAAGAACGGTGCTTAAAGCGGACATTATCAATTCTGGCTATGCGTGCGACGGGTTATGGTCGCACTCCGCGCGCGGATTCGGAAGCCCCCGGCCCGCGAGAATGGTATTTGAGCCGCCTTGGCCCTGAACCGGTAGGATATTCTGATTGGACGGCGACCTCCTTAAATTCCTGGCCCAATTCCGCAGCGCGCCACGCTCTGTGGGCGCTATCGTGCCAAGTTCCCGCGAACTGGCCGAGGCGATGATCGCGCCGATCGATTTTGCGAATGCGCGCGTGATCGTCGAGTTCGGCCCGGGAACCGGGGTGATGACCACGGCCATCGTGAAGAATCTCGGGCCGGAGACGCGCTATGTCGGGGTCGAGATCAACGAAACCTTCTGCCGGACTCTGACTGTGCGCTTTCCGCATCTGCATTTCTTCAATCGCGGTGCCCAGGACATCAAGGAGATACTGGCCTCGCTTGGCGTCGAATCGGTCGACGCCATCGTCTGCGGCCTGCCCTGGGCCTCGCTGCCGATCGACCTTCAGGCCCGCATCATGTGGGCGATTGGCGAGGTGCTGCGCCCCGGCGGCGTGTTCGTGACCTTCGCCTATCTCCAGGGCCTCGTCATGCCGGCAGCCGGCATGCTCCGCCGGCGGCTCAAGGCGCAGTTCGCGGTGGTGAAAACGACGAAAATCATCTGGCGCAACGTGCCGCCCGCTTTTGCGTATGTGTGTTATCGGTAGCCCAAGACAGCCGGCGTATTTACGCCAAAATCTATACTCTGTTCCATAAGTAACGAACCTCGAGCGTTCGACAGGCGGCTCCAAAGCTTTGCAAGGCTAGGTTTCTGTTCGGATTGACGGTGACTGCCGTAGCAGGTACCGCGGGCGGCGCTGCGAACCTTCCGGTCAAGCGCGTGATCCTCTCATCCAGCGGGTTGGCACAGATCGAGCGCGAAGGAATCATCGACGGGAATATCGAGATAACGCTCCCGAAATTCAGCCGCTCGAAGGCACGGACCGCCGGCACGGCGAAGGATGCGCGTCGGGGTCGGCTATACTCTCGCGCAGCAAACTCACCTGGATCAGATAGTTGCCGGATCTTAGGCCTGACGA
>JAQGIF010000392.1 GCA_028291345.1 Rhodospirillales bacterium
AACAGGTGAAGAGCGGGAAACTTGATCGCACAGTGATGAAGGACGCAGCCAAAAAAGATGCGTCCTACTCGCGCCAATTACCCAAATGGTTCCCTAAAGTCACCGGCCCCGAAGCAGGCCTAAAAACCGCCGCTAAACCTGAAATCTGGGCTCAGCCTGCCGATTTCCAGGCCGCTGGGGAGAAATTTCCCCCTGAAGCCGACAAGTTGCTCGAGGTCGTTGCCGCCGGCGATGCACCCGCGGTCCTTCAGCAGCTGCAGGCTACCGGCAAAACCTGCCAGGGATGCCACAAGCCCTTCCGCGTCGAGGAACATTGAGCCGGCGATAAGGTGTCCGCGCCAATCGAAGAGCCGGTTGCTCAGATAAACGTCCGCGTCTGGGACCTTCCGACACGACTGTTTCACTGGCTCATCGTGGTGCTGTTCGCGATCTCGTGGTGGACCGCCGAAAACGACCAACTCGATTGGCACATGCTTTCGGGCTATGGGATTTTGGCGCTCTTGTTCTTCCGTATCTATTGGGGTTTCGCGGGTAGCCAGACTGCGCGTTTCGGGAATTTCCTCAAAGGGCCGCGGGCGTTTCTCGCCTATTCGGCTCGCATGTTTGAACGGCCGGAGAGGCCAACGCCGGGGCATAATCCGATGGGCGGCTGGAGCGTTGCCGCGTTCATTTCGTTGCTGTTGTTACAAACGGTTTTGGGATTGTTCGCTATCGATGTCGACGGGCTCAATGCCGGCCCGCTCGATCATCTGGTCAGCTTTGAAACAGGGCGTCGCGCTGCCGGATTGCATGACACGGTGTTCAACTTTTTGCTGATCCTGATCGGGCTGCATACGGCTGCGGTGCTATTTTATTGGTTTTATAAGCGAGAGAATTTGATCGCAGCGATGGTCACCGGGCTCAAGCGTATGCCGCGCTCGATCGAGCCGGACCTTCACTTCACTAGCTTATGGTGGGCCGTTCCCGGTCTGCTGGTGGCGGGCTTGATCGTCGCCTGGCTCGCCCTTGGCTATTTTTAGGCCGGCTTGGGGCTTGATCGAATCTTGTCAGGAGAATATCGGTTAAATGCAACCAGACGCCCGACACGCGCGCCGCCGGAAACGACAATCGATCTGACAGACCGAGGCTTTTCGAATGCATCAACGCTTTTATCAACGCTGCGTCGCCGGCGCCGTTATCGTCGGCTTTTTTTTCGTTGGCGGTCGGACGTTTGCGCAAGACGCAACGCCTGCCCCGCCCGAAGCCGCGTTGATCGAAAAAGGCAAGTATCTGGCGACGGCTGGAGATTGTATCTCATGCCATACGCGTCCCCATGGGGAGCAATTCGCCGGCGGTTTGCCGCTCAAGACGCCGTTCGGCACAATCTATACTGCTAATATTACTCCCGACAAGGAAACCGGTATTGGCAACTGGACCGAGGAACAGCTGGCCCGCGCGATGCGCGAAGGTGTCGCGGATGACGGCAGCCATCTCTATCCGGCATTTCCGTACCCTTCCTATACGAAAGTCACGGACGAGGATGTCCATGCCATTTACGCCTATCTGAAATCCTTGAAGCCGGTCTCCTACAACCCGCCCAAGAACGAGATGCCCTTCCCGTTTAGCCAGCGCGGCCTGATGGCGATCTGGAACAAGATGTTTCTGAGAGAAGGGCGCTATGCGCCCGACGCATCCCAATCACCCGAGTGGAATCGCGGCGCCTACCTGGTCGAAGGGCTGGGGCATTGCAGCGCATGCCATACACCGCGCAATCAATTGGGCGGTGAGCGCACGAGTCTTGCTCTGACCGGCGGCACTTATCAGGATGCGATCGTCGATTCGGTTCACGAGCAGGAAATCGTGAAGCAGGAAAACATGATTCGCCCCTGGTCAGCGGTGAATTTGACTTCATCCCCGCAGGGGCTAGGCGCCTGGTCGGTCGAGGAAATCGCCGCCTATCTTAAGACTGGGCACAATGCCCTGGCTGGCGCATTCGGTCCGATGGCGCAGATTGTCAGCAACAGCACGCAATATCTGACTGACGAAGACACCCGCGCCATGGCTGTCTATTTGAAAAGCCTGCCGCCGGTTGCTCCGCCGATAGACAAAAGCGTCAACGCCGATCAGATGCAGAAAGGCGAAATTGCTTATACGGTACGCTGTGGCGATTGCCATCTGCCAACCGGATTGGGCAGCCCGAAAACGCCCGACGCCGACCCGACGAAAGTTTCGCCGCCGCTGGTAGGCAACCCGGTAGTCCAGGCCGATGACCCGGCGACCCTGATCAACCTCATTCTTTACGGAGCCCACGAAGCGATCATGGACGATAAGGCGTGGCCGAAGATGCCTGGTTTCGAAATGGATTTCGGCCTGGGCATGGACGACGATCAGGTCGCGGCACTCGCCAACTATGTGCGCAACAGCTGGGGCAACAAGGGCAACATGGTCGCTCCGAAAGACGTCGCCAAACAGCGGTAACCAGCCCGCGTGCGGATGCACAGCGGCGCCGCCCCTGGATTTCAGGGATAGATATCGATGGCTACGCCGTCATCGACCAGGCGCCAAACTTCGTCGACGTCAGTGTTGGACAGCGCGATACAGCCTGCAGTCCAATCCTTGAACAGGCGTTTCTTGCCTTCAGCATCGAGGACATTTGGCTCGCCGTGGATCATGATGCCGCCGCCCGGGCGCGCATGATGAGCTGCCGCGCGACGAATATCGAAATCCTCGGGATATGAGATATGGAGCGAGAGGTGATATTCGCTCTCCAAATTGCGCCGGTCGATGAAATAGGTTCCCTCCGGCGTCCGCCCGTCGCCTTCTTCAATCTTTGGCCCTAATGGCTGGCGGCCGAGCGCAATGTGATAGCTGCGCAGCACCGTGTTGCCTCGCCGGAGCTCCAATCGCCGATCCGCCTTATAAACCACAATCCTGTCCGCCCTGGGGGTCACGTATTATTCCCAGTCAGGTGGAGGAGTTTTAGGTGCTTCGGCATGGGCAACGCCGGATATGGTCATCAACACGGTCAGGGCAAAGGCGGAAGCAAGATGCAGTC
>JAQGIF010000394.1 GCA_028291345.1 Rhodospirillales bacterium
CCACCACATACAGCGAAGTCACGCTCGGGGTGAACCTGAAGCCGGCAATGCCCGGACCAATTCAGGCGCTGACCATTCGTCCCGAAATACGCTACGTTTACTCGCTCAATGGAACAAAGCCCTTTGCCGGCGGAACCGACCAAGGACAAGTCACATTCGGGCTCGACTTCATCCTTAAGATCTAAATCGAGACAGTTACCTTTCGAGATTGACGGGCGCCCCTTCATGGAAGCTCGGCGCCCGTCGGCATGCCGATAGGGCCACAGATCCTTCGTCAAGCTTACGAAATTGGTGCCGGTTGAGGGGATTGAACCCCCGACCTTCGGTTTACAAAACCGCTGCTCTACCGCTGAGCTAAACCGGCTGGGCTGGTGATCGGCGCACCGAATTTGGCACGAACACGCACCAAGATGCCACTGATCCGCCTTATAGCAGACCGCGCCCCGGTGTCGAGCCGTCTGCTGGCCGGAAACCATTTGACCCGGTTTTTCGTGCGTGGAACATTGCGCGCAATATTCAAGGCTAGCCCGGTTTCCGGTGCAAGAAGACGGCCGGCAACAGGGATGGATGATGACCGCCTCTTTCAACGATCGCGTTTTCATCGTTACCGGCGCCTCGCGCGGCATCGGCCTCGCGACGGCGAAGCTGCTGGTGGAGCGAGGCGGGCGGGTCGCACTCCTGGCGCGCGGTGCGGATGATGTCGCGGCGGCGGCATCTTCGCTCGGCGACGCCGCCCTCGGCATCGCGGTTGATGTCGGCGACCGTGCCGGAATGCTGGCGGCGTTCGACAAGACGGTCGCCACTTTCGGACGGCTGGACGGCGTCGTGAACAATGCCGGCGCGACGATGGTCTGTCGGATCGAAAACCTGACTGAAGACGCGGTGATGCTCCAGGTTAAGGCCAATTTCCTGGGCGTGGTCTATGGCAGCCAAGCCGCGATCCCCTACTTGCGCAGGAATGGCGGCGGCCGCATCGTCAATGTCACCTCGGCCACGGCGCGCCACCCTGAGGAATTTCCATATCTCTCGATTTACGCGGCGACGAAGATGGCGGCGGAACGCTTCACATTCGAACTGCGCGACGAGGTCAAGGCTGACAATATCGGCGTCACCTGTTTCAGCCCGGGCACCGCCGAAACCACCTTCGGTGCCGCCGCCAGCGTGGTGGAGGCCGCGGCTGGTTTCAAAAGATGGCTCGATATGGGGCCGAATTCCGACGGCATGATGGCGGTCGGGACGGTGGCCCAGGCAATCGTCAATTGCCTGTCCCTGCCCGATGGAACTGCTTTCGATTTCGTCGAGCTTCGCCCGAATCGCCCGACGCCCAAAGTCTTGCGCATCTGATGCGAGCGGAGCCCGTTATGAAACTCGAAACTCTATGACGACAGTTGAATTCGATCCGTTCGATTACCGCTATCACGACGATCCTTACCCGATTTACAAACAGTTGCGTGACGAGGCGCCGCTTTACTGGAACGAGAAACACGGCTTCTGGATCCTGTCACGCTATGAGGATTGCCGCCGCGCGATCCAGGATTTCAAAACCTTTTGCAACGGCCAGGGTCAGACGCTCGAGCCGCTAAAGGGACAGGTGCCGACCGTCCTGACCACAGATCCGCCCGACCATACGAGGCTGCGCCATCTGGTGGTCGCCCTGTTCGCGCCAGCCGCGGTGGCGTCGATGGACGCGCTGGTGCGCGACTTGGCGCGGGAGTTGCTGGCGCCGCACCTCGTCGCCGGCCGGATCGACATCATCGCCGATTTCGCAGCACGTCTGCCGATGGCGATCATCTGCCAAATGCTGGGCTTCCCGCGTGAGGACGAGGACCAGCTGCGCGGCTGGACCGATGCCGTCGTCCATCGCGACGAGGGCGTCTTCGAAATGCCCGAGGCTGGGCTGCAGGCGACGTTCAATCTCTATCAATATTACGACAAAGCGATCGCCAAGCGCGCCGGCACGCCGCCCCGGGATGACGTATTGGGCAAGCTGATCGAGGATGAAAAGGCCGGCAAGCTCTCCCATGAGGAGGTACTGGGCTATCTCTATATCCTGTCGATCGCCGGCAACGAGACGACGACAAAGCTAATCGGCAATATGATCTATCAGCTGCATCACCATCCGCTACAGAAGGCGCTGCTGTTCCAGGACCCGTCGCTGATCGCTTCGGCGGTCGAGGAGACGATGCGTTTTGACGGGCCAACCCAGATGATGGCCCGCACCGTGACACGGGAGGTCGAGGTGCACGGGCAGACCCTTAAGCCCGGTCAAAAGATCGGGCTGCTGTTCATTTCCGCCAATCGCGACGAGCGCAAATGGCCGGATGCCGAAACCTATGACGTCCGCCGCACCGCGCGTGACCATCTGGGCTTCGGCGCCGGGCTGCATGCCTGCCTTGGCGCCGCGCTAGCCCGGCTCGAGGCGCGTGTGGCGCTCGAGGAGATTCTGGCGGGCATGCCGAATTTCGTGGTGGATGAAAGTGCTCTGGAGCGGATGCATTCGCCATCCGTCCGCGGCTATACGAAGGTGGTCCTGAACTTCACCCCACGAGGTGATGTGGCAGCCTAGTGCTTCTCGATCACGGTAGGGTGGTCGGTCAGCGCCAGCATCGCCAGATCGTGCGGGCGATTGCCATAGCCCCAGCTTTCCTTGAACGGCCCGTTCGCCACGACCCACTCGGCAACGCGGCGGGCTTTTTCATCGCGCACGCAATTCACCCCAGCCAATCGTCCGGTCAGCTTACCGTCGACGATCTCAAGGTCGGTCCCGATCACTGCATCGGCCCTAATTCCGGCGGCGCGCAGCAATGGAGCGACATAAAGTTCCGGTGCTCCCGTGGCGATGACAATGGCGCAGCCGGCCGCACGATGTGCGTTCAGAGCGGCCAGGACGCTCTCCCGCCAGCGGATGCGCTGGCCCAGCAGCCGGCCCGCCGCCTGGGCTTCTGCCAAAGTGGCGCCCCTGATCGACCAGCGCAGGATCGATTCCTTGGCACGTCCCCGTAGATCGGACCGGCCGGGACGCACCGCGAAACCCGCCATCGCGAAGGCGCGCAGCGTCCGTCGCCATCCGACCAGGATGGCGATCCACATGGGAAAGCTGTCCTGCCGGGTCAGCGTATGATCCAGATCGAATAACGCGACGCCGCGACTCATCCTCGAAATCCCTCGTCTAACCTGCGGCCAGTCTCTTCCGACAGGATGCGCAAAAGATCGCCCGCGGGCATGGCTCGCGCCAAAGGCGCAGCCTGACCAGCCCACAGCGATTGCCCATCCGGATCGCCACCTTTAGCCGCTGCAACTCTTATGGCACGGGTAAGGCTGTTCATGGCAGGAAATCCTGGCAATTCTTCGGCAAAAGGACTCAGAATTTCCATCATTGTGTTCTGGATGCCGCGCGCAGGCCGCCCGGAATAGATGGGTGTCACCCGCGTGTGATCCGAGTCCAGTTCCAATATGGCATTTTTCCACGACGCGGACGCGCCGCTTTCCTCGGAAACCAGGAATGCCGTGCCCAGCTGGACGCCGGTCGCGCCCAGCATCAGCGCCGCTGCGATCCCGCGCCCATCCATGATGCCGCCCGCCGCGATCACCGGTATTTTCATGCGGTCGACCATCGCGGGAACCAGCGCCATCAGCCCGATCAGACCGTCGTCGAACGGGGCGAGAAAGCTGCCGCGATGCGCCCCGGCCTCCGTGCCCTGCGCGACGACGGCGTTAACGCCAGCCGCTTCTAGCGCCTGCGCCTCCGGCACCGTGGTCGCCGAACCGACAGCGACGATTCCGGCGGCCCTGACCCGTCTGATCTGCTCCGGTGTCGGACAGCCGAAGGTGAAGGACAGAACGGCCGGCTTTTCCTCCAGCACCACCGCCAGCTGCGCCTCGAAATCCGGCATGGTCGTCACCGCCGGCATATCGTCCAAGCCATAGGCTGTGCGCAGGGGGGCCAGCAATTCGCGTGCCCGCGCGATTTTGGCGGGCGACATGTCGCTCGTCACCGGTGCGAACAGATTGACCCCGAAAGGCCGTTGGGTCAGGGCACGGATCGCATGAATGCGCTCGCGGATGGCGTCGGGCTGCAGATAGGCGACTCCGGCCGAGCCCAAGCCACCGGCGTTCGATACAGCCGCGGTCAGTTCGGCGCGGTCGGGCTCGCCGGCCATCGGCGCCTGCACGATCGGCACGGCCGTGCCGAAAAGTCGAATGATTGCGGTGTCGGGCCACATTGGTCGCTCTTATCCGCCGGTCTTGAATGGATAACGCGCTGCACAATCTCCGTTCGTAGAGCCGGGCGCAAGGGCAGCCGGCGTTTGCACGCGGGGTGCGGGCGCGGTAGAACCGTTTGCTCCCTTAAGATCGTATAATTTGCACGGAGAACGCTCGTGGCGTCCTATCAATACGTCTACGTGATGAAGAATCTGATCAAGGCTTTCCCGGGCGGGAAAAAGGTCTTGGACGGAGTCTGGCTCAGCTTCTATCCAGGCGCGAAGATCGGCGTTCTCGGCCCCAACGGCTCCGGTAAATCGACCCTGATGAAGATCATGGCCGGTTTCGACACGGATTACTCGGGTGAGGCCTGGTCGGCGGATGGCGCCAAGGTTGGCTATCTGCCGCAGGAGCCTCAACTCGACCCGACTAAGACCGTCCATGGCAATGTCATGGAGGCGCTGGCGGAGACCAAGAATATCCTCGATCGGTTCGAGGCCGTGTCGATGAAACTTGGCGAGGTCGAAGACCCCGACGAGATGATGAAACTGATCGAGGAGCAGGCCGAGCTTCAGGAAAAAATCGAGGCCGCCGATGCCTGGGATATCGACCGCACGGTCGAGATCGCCATGGACGCGCTCCGCTGCCCGCCGGGCGATTCCTCCGTCGAAAATCTGTCGGGTGGCGAAAAGCGCCGGGTGGCGCTCTGCCGCCTGCTGCTGGAAAAGCCCGATCTGCTGCTCCTTGACGAACCGACCAACCATCTTGACGCGGAATCGGTCGCCTGGCTCGAGCGCACGTTGCAGGAATATACCGGCACCGTGGTGCTGGTCACCCACGACCGCTACTTCCTCGACAATGTCACCGGCTGGATTCTAGAGCTCGATCGCGGCAAGGGTGTGCCCTACGAAGGCAATTATTCGTCCTGGCTGGAGCAGAAGCAGAAGCGCCTGGCGCAAGAAGCCCGCGAGGAGGGCGCACGGCAGAAGGCGCTGGCGGCGGAACTGGAATGGATTCGCGCCTCGCCCCGCGCACGTCAGGCCAAGTCCAAGGCCCGTATCTCTGCCTATGAATCGATGCTGGCGGAGAATCGCGACGGACCTAGCGGCGAGGCGCAGATCGTCATCCCCGCCCCGCCGCGCCTGGGCGACGTCGTGGTCGAGGCCGAGCATCTGGTGAAGGGCTTCGGCGACCGGCTGCTAATCAATGACCTGGAATTCAAGCTGCCGCCGGGCGGCATCGTCGGCGTCATCGGTCCGAACGGTGCCGGCAAGACCACGTTGTTCCGCATGATCACCGGCCAGGAAAAAGTCGATGGCGGTTCGTTCAAGGTCGGCGAGACAGTCAAGCTCGGCTATGTCGACCAGTCGCGCGATTCGCTCGACGGCAAGAAATCGGTCTGGGAGGAGATTTCCGATGGGAAGGAGATCATCGAACTGGGTAAGCGCAGCATGCCCAGCCGAGCCTATGTCTCGGCCTTCAACTTCAAAGGGCCGGACCAGCAGAAGAAAGTCGGCACATTATCGGGCGGTGAGCGCAACCGCGTACATCTGGCCAAGATGCTGAAATCCGGTGCGAACCTGCTGCTGCTCGATGAGCCGACCAACGATCTCGATCTGGAAACGCTGCGCGCGCTGGAAGAAGCGCTGGAGCAATTCGCCGGCTGCGCCGTAGTGATCAGCCATGATCGCTGGTTCCTCGACCGCCTCGCCACCCACATCCTCGCCTTCGAAGGCAATAGCGAGGTCGTGTGGTTCGAGGGCAATTACGGGGATTACGAGGCCGACCGTCATCGCCGCCTCGGCGCCGAGGCCGATCAGCCGCACCGGATCAAATACAAGCCGCTGACACGCTAGTTCCTTGGCCCCACGTCTCTCGCGCCGTCGCCGTCGCTTCAACATAGCGACGATTCTCTGGCGCAGGCGGCTCGTGTTCTGGCTGGGAGCGGTCACCGTCGGTTACGTTGCCGTCGGGTTCGCGGCGGCGGCGGACTGGGCCTAGGCTCTGTTCGGCCGAGTCATCACGGTTTCGCCCTACCTGGCGCTGATCGTGACCCCGGTCGGCATTGCGCTCTCCGCTTTTATCCGACAGCGCTATTTCTCCGGCGCGCAGGCAGCGGCATTCCCCAAGCGATCGCGGCCCGTTTCATCCAGGATCGTCCAACCTTGGAGAGGCTGCTATCGCTGCGGATCGCCTTAGGCAAGATCGCACTGACGGTGCTCGGCCTCGCGGTCGGGGACTCGATCGGGCGCGAGCGTCCGACGGTTCAGATCGGGGCGTCGACCCTCGTTTGGCTCAGCTATCGCACCGGCATGGGACGGTAGAAGGGACTGATTTTGGCAGGCGGTGCCGCCGGGGTCGCGGCGGCCTTCAACACGCCGCTTGCCGGAATCGTATTCGCAATCGAGGAAATGACCCGTTCCTTCGAGCGCACGATCGGCAGCCTGGTCTTAATCGCGGTCATTCTCGCCGGCGTCGCCGCTATCTCGGTCATGGGACCCGATCCTATTTCGGCGAGACCAGCGCCATCCTGAATCAGGACGAGGCTTTCCGCCTGCGCCTGTGCGATCAATAGTCTTCGTAGGCGGCGACACGCACTTCGCCGCCTACCGGATAAAATTGTTGCCGGCTTAGCCCTTCGTGCTGGGCACGACCATGTTCTGGCTCCTCAACGCGTCGATCAGGGCCTGGATA
>JAQGIF010000005.1 GCA_028291345.1 Rhodospirillales bacterium
GGGGCGGATGGGTAACGAGTTACACGCGCTGGCGCTGCAGACCGCGGCCGAATAGCAGCGACAAGAAAAGGAGATATGCGATGAGCGACAACCCGGTTTTCCAGCAGATCACGAATGAGATCAGCGCCAATGATGTCGTGCTGTTCATGAAGGGTACGCCCGTTTTCCCGCAATGCGGATTTTCCGCCGCGGTCGTCCAGGTGCTCAACCATCTCGACGTGACCTTCAAAGGCGTCGACATCCTGACCGACCCGTCCCTTCGCCAAGGGATCAAGGAATTCTCCCATTGGCCGACCATTCCCCAACTCTATGTGAAGGGCGAATTCGTCGGCGGCAGCGATATTATCCGCGAAATGTTCAGCACGGGTGAGTTGGTCGAGCTGTTCCAGAGCAAGGGCGTACCCGTCGCCGCGACGGCGTAGGATGTAAAGCGAAGCGAAAGCCATCTTTCAGCACCGACAATAGGTTTCGCTTCGCTCTACCCATCCCGCCCTCCGGCAGGCCATACTGCGCCTAGTGAAGGTGCAGTAGGGGCAGGAAATGACCAACGGGGCCGGAAACAATGATTACGTTCTCGCGGCGCGGGGGCGTGAGGCGCATGAGATCGGGCGTCTCGAGCTGCTTCAGCAGATATTCGATCCCTTTACGCGTCGCCGCCTCGATATCGTTCAACTAGGCTGGCGCTGCCTGGAAGTCGGTGCCGGGCGCGGCTCGATCGCGCGGTTCCTGTCAGACCGGGTCGGCCCGACCGGCGCAGTGATCGCCACCGATATCGATATTGAACCGCTCGTCGGCCTCGACCTGCCGAACGGCAAAGTCGTCAAACACAATATCCTCGTCGATTCCCTGGCCGGGCTCGGTGGGCCGGGCTCGTTCGACCTGATTCATGGCCGATTGCTGCTGCAGCACCTGTTCGACCATCAGGATTTGGCGATCATGCAGATGGTCGCGCTGCTGAAGCCAGGCGGCTGGCTGGTCATCGAGGATCTGGATACCGATACGATCTCGGCAGCCGATCCAGCCCACCTGCTTTCCGAGCGTTATAATCAGGGCATCGCTGCCGGCGTCGCCGCGATGCGCGCCTCCAGGTCGGTCGATCCGGCTTGCGGCAGGGGATTATTGCCGCGCTTCAAGCGGGCGGGCCTCGGCGCCCTTCGCCACGAAGGCTTCGTTCTGCTGGAACAAGGTGGCGGTCCGCTCTGCCGCTGGTATGCCCAGTCGACCGAGGGTTCGCGCCGCCCAGGGGGTGACCCCTCGCGTGAGGCGGCAATCGCGCTGACGCTTAAAGCGTTGAACGACCCAAATTTCTGGCTTCAGAGCGGTCTATTCCATTGTGCGTGGGGGCAGAACGATAAATCTCGCGCGCTCAGCTCGAATCACATAAAATTATCGTGAGAAAAGCCGGACCACCGGCCGGGATCGCGGAACAAGGTGAGGCATTATCGTAATGTCGCGGCCGCCTTAATCGCGACGGCACTGGTTGGTGCCTCGGCAAAAGCGGCGACCTGCAGATGCTTGCCGGGTTCCAGTTTCCCGACATCGTCATCACGGCCGCCGCTCAGGCTGGTCCTTTTTCCGCGACCGACCCGATGTTCGGACCATCCGAGGTCAAAAGCAATTTCTGCCGGGTCAGCGGCACTATCGCGCCCGCGATCAAATTCCAGGTCTGGCAGCCACCCCAGGACAGGTGGGACGGCAAGCTTGAGGGTGTCGGCAATGGCCGTGGCGCCGGCAGCGTCGCCAAGAGCGGCCTGGTTTCGGCGGCGGCAGAGGCTGATGGAGGCGCAACGTTATCCCGCCGACTATGACGGCATCGTCGCCAGCGACCGACGGCGGACTTCACCCGCTTGACTGGGCGGCCGCCGGTGGGCGATCGCCACGCTGAAAGACCCGGTGCGCTACATCTCGCAGCCAAGACCCAGGTCATCGCCGCCGCGACCGCGGCAGCCTGCGACGGGCTGGACGGCATCAAGGACGGGGTGATCGACGATCCGCGGCAATGCCGGTTCGACCGGCAAACGATCCAATGCAAGGCCGGTGACGCGGCCGATTACCTCACAGCCCCCACGTCGCGGCATTGAAAGCGATCTATGCGGGCGCGACCAACACTGAGGCGGAGCGGTTTTTCCCTGGCTATATGACGGGTGGCGAGCTGGGGCCGATGGGCTGAGCCGCGTATGTATCGGGGTCCGCGCCCCGCAAAAAGGTGGCCAATATCTTTGCAGCCGGAACTTCGCGGGGCATGGCGATGGAAAGAATTGACTACACTTCCCTGATGTTCGATTACGATCGCCACATGCCGGCCGCCATTACCAAATTATCGAAGACCATCGACGCGACCGACCCCGATCTGTCAGAATTCGAGGCACGCAACCGCCGCCTGATCCACTATCATGGGGGGAGCAACCAGGGAGTCGCGCCGATGAGCAGGGTCGATTACTACATGGATGCGTCCAAGCGCCTGGGCGCGGACCCGTCGGGATTCTTTCGGCTGTTTACGGTTCCCGGAATGCAGCGTTGCATCGGTGGACCTGGCCCCGACCATTTCGATGCGCCGACAGCACTGGAGCACTGGGTCGAGGTTGGCAAGGCGCTTGACTGGATGATCGCCACCCATCTGACCGGTAAGGCCGCCGACCGCAGCCACCCGCTATGTCCCTGTCCGCAAACCGCCTATTGGACCGGCAGCACAAATCGCGCCGAAAACTTCAAGTGTCGTCCGTCATGACTCAGATCGAGATGGCCAACGGCATACTCCTGACCGAGCTCCCGACGTCGGCCGGCACACCGCCCCGGCTAGTGTCCCGTCTTGCAACATCACGCTTTGCCGCGGCCGCCTATCGGCGGACTTTCATCGAAACCCTGAAGCGGCGGCAATTCGGGATCGCCGGCGCTTTGATCAATACACGGCACGGTTGCCCCGGCTATTTTCGGTTCGTTGTCGGAAGCGGCGTTCCGGACCATCAAACAGTCATCCAGCTAGAGTTCCGCCGCGACAACTGCATCCTGGAATTGAACCCGCATCTGATGACCGGTGCGCGGCTGGATTTTGTTGCCTACCGGCTCCTGGCGCTCTTCACTTTGTTCGCAGGCTGCCGCGACGCTCCCAATGGGACGATTTCACTCAATCTCGACGATTACGGCATCGTCCCCGGCCTGACGTTCTCCGACGCGAGGCCCGACCGTTGGCTGATCCCGGATCCCGTTTTTCTGATGGAGAACGCTTATCGGCGAACCGCTCAGCATTATCTGCAACATCACGTTCCATGGTCCGAGCGACACAAGATCGGGTTCTGGCGCGGAGCGACGACGGGCGACGAAGTTGGCGATGGTAACTGGGAGATGCTGGACCGGGTGCGACTGTGCCGGATCGCGGCGAATCATCCGACGCTGTTCGATGCCGGCTTGGCTGGCGTCGTCCAGCTGAACGAAGCCGATACCGCGGCGGTCAACGCATCCGGCCTGGTCCGAAATTTCGTTCCGGAAACGCAATTGATCGAATATCGCTATCAGATTGATATCGACGGCAACACCAATTCCTGGCCGGGGCTGTTTCAAAAGCTTTTGACCGGAAGCCCGGTGCTGAAAGTGGCGTCGCGCCACGGCCACCGGCAATGGTATTATGACCGGCTGGTGCCCTGGCAGAACTTCGTTCCCGTGGCCTCCGACATATCGGACCTGGTCGAGAAACTGAACTGGCTGATCCGGCATGACGCGGAGGCGCAGCGTATCGGCGCGGCGGGCAGAGCCCTTGCCCTATCCATGACCATTCCGGTGGAGCTTCAACGCGCCCGCGCCACGATATGTGCCGCGCTGAACGCAGCCACCGCATAACGCAAAAAGACCGGGTTTCCCCGGCCTTTCGCGGTTTCGTCTCTTTACCCGATCAGCGGGAATAGAATTCGACGACCAGATGCGGTTCCATCTGCACGGGATAGGGCACGTCAGGCAGCTTGGGGCCGCGGACGAAGGTGCCCTTCATTCCTTTGTGATCTACATCCATATAGTCGGGAACGTCGCGCTCGCCCGAATCGACGGCGATCAGGACGACGGCCAATTCCTTGACCTTGTCGCGCAATTCGATCATATCGCCGTCCTTCACCGAGAAGGACGCGATGGTGACGCGCTTGCCATTGACCTTCACATGGCCATGGCTGACGAACTGCCGCGCGGCGAACACGGTTGGTACGAATTTCATGCGATAGATGACGGTGTCGAGACGGCGCTCCAGCAACTCGATCATGTTCTCCGACGTGTCGCCCTTGCGGCGCGAGGCTTCGTCGTAATAGCGGCGGAACTGACGTTCGCCGATATTGCCGTAATAGCCCTTCAGCTTCTGCTTCGCCATCAACTGCGTGCCGTAATCCGACGGCTTCTTGCGGCGCTGCCCATGCTGGCCGGGGCCATATTCGCGGCGATTGATCGGGCTCTTGGCCTGGCCCCAAAGATTGACGCCAAGACGGCGGTCGATTTTATGCTTGGACTCTAAACGCTTGCTCACAACATGCACCTTCTGGTGGTTTTCGAATTGTCCCGATAGTTCAGTCGGCCGCCAGGGAAACCCTGAGACCGCGACGGGGCGAGGCACATTGTCCTTGTCCACATTCTCGGGAGGAAGTCGGGTTTTATACGGGCTGGCCGCCGGCTGTCAAATTTCCGAAATCATTTTCGAAACTAGCGTGCCGGCATTTGAGACAAGCAAGGAAAAAGCACCAGAGCAACGAGGTCCATCAATCCGAACAACGCGAACGCCATCGTCAACAACAGGTGTCCCCTCACATATGGCAAAGCGCTGCTCAGTAGGGCGACTTGTTGTGCGGGAGAGTTGCGAAAAGTCTGAAACGGTGGCCATTTTCATTAATTCCGAGGACTTCTACCACCCACGCATATCGCTCGATCAGCCTATGGACAATCGGCACACTCGCATCGCGACAGGCGCGAAGCCTCTCAATGTACATGTATGGAAGAGCCAGGCAGGCTACACCAACAAAGACGATCAAAGCGGACGGAGTTGTGCCTCTTAGCAAATAGCGCCGGCCAAAACGCCGCCCTGAAGTGCGATCAATGTCTGCAGCTGGCTGCATACCAGCCGGTCGTGGTGTAAATATGTGTCGATGAAAACCCTTAAAAGCGCGTCCCGACTGATTGTCGGTGGCTTGTTTTCGCGAACAGAATCGATCGAAGCGCAGCATGATCGTATGCCAGATTTGGTGCGTTGGTCCGCCAAGGGATCAACGATAATAAAACTGTGGAATCTAGGAGGATGAATGTTGACGCAAGAAATCGGATCATCAAAGCCACACGTCATATACCGATTGAGACCAGATTAATTGTGAAACATTGAAATACGCTTCCCTCTTCCGCCTCGCAACAATATGACCAAATTTCTACTAGCCGCACTCACATTTGACCCTATATTCATGCCGCTGGGTGGAGTCCCGAGCGATTCGCCCGGTCTTTGTCTCAACAGCGAAAGGAGGTGGTCTGATGTCTAACTGTTTTGGTGAACGCGTCTCGCCGCGGGAATTTACCAACGACTCGATCATCTTTGTGGTTCGCGTCTGAAGAATTCCTGATTCGGTGAAAGCGACCGCAAGCGGCCGTTGAGCCGTAGCGGCACCGGACAATCTGAACGCCGTCCCCTAACGGGGGCGGCGTTTTTCTTTGGCACTGCCGGCCGTTCCGTTCAGTGCAGCGATCACGCCGTGGAAGGTGCGAACCTCCTGCTCCGTCATGCTGGCGCGCTGCAGCAGGTTGCGCATGTTGCGGACCATCGACGGGCGCTGCTGTTCGGTGGTGTAGAACCCACCCTCTTCGAGCGCCTTTTCCAGCTGTACGAAAAGGTTTTCGAGCTCGACTTTGGTGGCAGGACGATTGCCGCCGACCTCAAGCCGCCGACCCTCGCGCTGCACCTGCATCCGCCACCAGCAATAGCCGATCAGCAGCACGCCCTGGGCGAGGTTGAGCGAAGAGAAGACCGGATTGACCGGAATCGTCACCACAGCATCGGCCAGCGGGATATCGTCGTTCATCAGGCCCGTGCGCTCGGGCCCGAAAAGAATCCCGGTGCGATGCCCGGTGGCGGCGCGGGCATGCAGTTCCTCGGCCGCAACTTCAGGTGTCAGGATGGTCTTGACCATATCCCGCTGCCGCGCCGTCGTCGCCAGCACATAGTTCAAGTCAGCGATAGCAGCCGACGTGCTGTCGAAGATTTCCGCCGCCTCGATAACCGAGTCCGCACCGGACGCGGCGGCCGATGCGCGCGGGTTGGGCCAGCCGTCGCGCGGGCGCACGATGCGCATCCGGGTCAGCCCGCAATTCAGCATGGCACGCGCTGCAGCGCCGATATTCTCGCCGAGTTGCGGCTCAACCAGGATGATGACTGGGTCCAGCAGATCGCTCATCGAAGATTATTCAGCCACAGATGACACAGATTAAATCCATGATTTCGTTTTTCTACTCTGTGAAAATCTGTGTCAGATTCATTCTTGCCTAAGCCCGCCGCCAGGCCGTGCCGCCGGCTCCATCCTCGAGCACGATGCCTTGCGCGAGCAGTTCGTCGCGGATGCGGTCGGCCTCGACGAAATTCCGGGCTTGGCGGGCGGCGATGCGGGCGTCGATCAGCGCCATAATCTCCAGTTCGTCGGAGGTCGCTTCGGCTTCGGGCGGAGCCCATTTGAACCAGGCGTCCGGCGAGGCGGAGGTGAAAAAACCGAGCAGGCGGGCACTCCAGTAGAGGTAATTGATGTTCTCGAAACGCGAGAACTCCCCGAGTTGGGTCATTGCCCGCGTGGTGTTCAAGTCCTCCCCGAGAATCTCCTCCAGCTTGGCTATGTAAGTGGGCGCCTTGGCGGAAACACCCTCTTCGCGCTTTTGCCAGGCACGATGCCAGCTATCGAGCAGCGATTTAGCCTCTTTTAGCCTGTCCTCGGTCAGGTCGAGCGGCGCGGCGTAGTGGGTCATCAGCAGCGCCAGCCGGATGACCTCGCCGTGCCATTTCTGGCGCAATGCGCGAACCGTCGTGAAATTGCCGAGCGATTTCGACATCTTCGCGCCGCCGACGGTCAGGAAGCCGTTATGCATCCAGACCTGCGCCATGCGGAACGCCGGATCCGCTGGAGCAAAGGTGCAGCAGCTTTGCGCGATCTCGTTCTCGTGATGCGGAAAAATCAGGTCGATGCCGCCGCCGTGAATATCGAAGCTCTCGCCCAGATGCTCGGCTGACATGGCCGAGCATTCCAGGTGCCAGCCTGGCCGCCCGCGGCCCCAGGGACTTTCCCAGCCCGGCTGGTCGGCATCGGAAGGCTTCCACAGCACGAAATCGGCCGGGTTGCGCTTATAGGGCGCGACCTCGACGCGGGCGCCGGCAATCTGTTCGTCGACCGACCGGCCCGATAATTTGCCGTAAGCTGGAAAACTGCCGACATCGAACAGCACGTGCCCTTCGGCTTCGTAAGCGTACCCGCCGGCAATCAGCCGCTCGACCATGGCGATCATCTGCGGGACATGCTCCGTCGCCCGCGGTTCGACCGTGGGCGAGAGGCAGCCCAGCGCAGCCATGTCCTCATGATACTGATCGGCCGTCCGCTCCGTCAGCTCGCCGATCGATTCGCCGCTTTCGGCGGCACGCTGGATGATCTTGTCGTCGATATCCGTGATGTTACGGACATATTTGACATGGGACGCACCATAAACCGCGCGCAGCAGCCGGAACAGCACGTCGAACACAACGACAGGCCGCGCATTGCCGATATGGGCTTCGTCATAGACGGTCGGACCGCAGACATACATGCGGACATTGGCCGGATCGATCGGCTCAAACGGTATGACTTGGCGGTGCGACGTATCGTGGAACTGCAAAGCCGCCATCATGCCGTCCCCCCGGCCAGTCGTTTCGTCGCGCGTTCATAGCCGATCAACGGCAGCAGCGTTTTCATATCCGGTCCATGTTCCTGTCCGGTCAGCGCTTTGCGCAGCGGCATGAAAAGCGCCTTGCCCTTCAGGCCCGTCGCGGCCGATATCGCCGACGTCCAGACCGACCAGACACACCTATCCCAGTCACCGCCGGGCAACAAGCGCGCGGCTTCGGCCAGCAACGTCTCGTTCTCGATCAGCGGCTGGATCGGCCCGTTCACGACGTCCCACCACAGGACCGCGTCGCTCAGCCTGTCCAGATTGGCGCGGACCGCCTCCCAGAATTCGGCCGTCACACCTATCAGGCCTAAAGTCGCCAGCTTGGCCTCGACCTGCTCGAACGGGGTTATATGCAGCATGCGCGCGTTCAGGCGCTTAAGTTCGGCCAAATCGAAACGGGGCGACGATACGGAAAACCGCTTGAATTCGAATTCGTGGATCAGGGTGACGAGGTCGTCGAGCGGCTCGATCGGGTCCGAGGTGCCCATCCGCGACAGATAGACCGCGAGCGTCAGCGGCTCGATCCCCTCGTCCCGCAAGGCGGCGATCGACAAGGTGCCGAGCCGCTTGGACAGTTTCGTGCCTTCGGAATCGATCAGCAGCGGCAGATGCGCGAAGACCGGCAATTTGCCGCCCAATGCCTGGAAGAGCTGGATCTGGCCGGCGGTATTGGTGATGTGATCGTCACCGCGGACGATGTGGGTCACGCCGAACTCGATATCGTCGACCACCGACGAGAATCCGTAAAGCGGCCTGCCATCCTCCCGAATCAGCACCGGGTCGCCGAGTTGCCCGGCCTCGAAACTGATCGGCCCATGGATCAGGTCATGCCATTCGACCTTGCCGCTATCCATCTTGAAGCGCCAATGCGGCTTGCGGCCGCCGGCCACCAGCGCGGCGCGCTGATCCTTCGACAAGCCGAGCGCTGCGCGGTCATAGAGCGGCGGCACGCCGCGGGAGAGCTGCGCCTTCCGTTTCGCCCCAAGCTCTTCCGGCGTTTCATAGGCAGGATAGAGCCGGCCCGCCGCCTTCAGCCGTTCGGCCGCCGCCTCATAGGCGTAGAGGCGTTCCGACTGCCGCTCATAGCGGTCCCAGTCGAGATCCATCCAGGCCAGATCGTGCTGAATGGCGTCGGAATATTCCTTGCTCGACCGTTCGGAATCGGTGTCGTCCATGCGCAGCCAGAACTGGCCGCCCTCACGCCGCGCGAACAGCCAGTTGATGATCGCAAGTCGCATGTTTCCGACATGCAGATAGCCCGACGGGCTGGGCGCAAAGCGGACGGTGACGCTCATGATGCCCAGCCGGGATGCGCGATTACGAACCTGTTCAAAACAAAACTATGAGTCATGCGATATCGTGAATCTGTGCTGTTGAAGAAACGTGGGCTGTGCTGTTGAAGAGACATGGGGTCAGGGAAGAGACATGGGATCAGGCGAAAGCAACGAATGATGTACCATAAACGTCGGGCTAAGACGTGCGATCGGCCAGACATTACGATGTACCTTGTGACGAGCATGCCAATAGCCCGCCGGAGCGTCGCCGCCAAGCCCAGGGCTCATGCACGATAAGCTGTTACGTTCTCTTACCCTTGCGGCTCTCTTCTATTCTTACCCTACCCGTAATCTGTACAAACTCAATTGGACGCGGCAACAGACTGTTGTTAAAGTTCGGCCGCATCTGCGACTGGAGTTATAATGCAGCGTTTTGCCCCTGCCGCACTGGCTGCGATTATCCTGATCGCGCCCCCCGCCTCAGCGGATAAGCTGCCTTTGCCGAAAGCGGCCTACAGCGCCGATGTGATCTTCACCGCCAAAGATAAGGAAACACCCGGTCATATCAATATCGACGGCCCCAAAGAACGTCTTGAGTCCAAGAATGCAGCGGGACAGCCGTCCGTGACAATCATCCGCCGCGACCAGGGCAAGGTCTACGACCTTAAGCTGAAGCGCCACCTGGCCGTATCTCTGCGGATCGCGGCCGCCGAAGCGGCCGGCGAGATCGGTGCGCCCGGCATCGACATCGATGCGTTTTACGGCGCCGATGCCGAATCGCAGGGCCTGGAAACCATCGACGGGCTGCTGACGACCAAATATGCCATCAAGATCGACGGCGGTCCGGATTTGATGGTCAATGCGACCGTCTGGGCGACCGACGACGGCATCATCGTCCGCGTCGTCGGCAAAACCTCGATTGACGGCGTCAACGCCCCCGCCCGCCTTGATCTGAAGAACATCGTGCGCGGCCCGCAGGACGCCGCCCTATTCGAACTGCCACCCGGCATGGACCTGCTGTCGGCCGAGAGCGACAGCGACACGCCGGTAAAGCCGCCAGCGCCCGAAGCGGACCTGTCGACCGCAGCCCCGACTCCCGCTGCGGCCATACCTGCCCCGGCACAGCCCCCGGCTGTCAAATAGGCCACTGGCCGGCTTTCACTCCACGGATTAAGACGCAACGGCAACCTTGCCTGCCTCGGACCTCGCGCGCAGCCGCTGTAGTTCCTCGGCGATCAGGAAGGCGAGTTCCAGCGACTGAGCGCCGTTGAGCCTGGGATCGCAATGAGTGTGATAGCGCAGCGACAAGCCTGAATCGGTGATTGCCTGCGCGCCGCCGGTGCATTCCGTCACGTCCTGCCCGGTCATCTCGAAATGTACTCCACCTGGATGCGTGCCCTCGGCGGCATGAGCGGCGAAGAAACCGCGCACCTCGGTCATGATCCGGTCGAACGGCCGGGTCTTATAGCCGGTCGCCGATTTGATCGTGTTGCCGTGCATAGGATCGGAAACCCAGCCGACCGCCCGCCCCTCGCGCGCGACAGCACGCAGCAGCGGCGGCAGTCTATCCGCGACCTTTTCCGCACCCATCCGCGCGATTAGGGTGAGGCGCCCTGCCTCGTTCGCCGGATTGAGGATATCGATCAGCCGGATCAGGTCGTCCGGGTTCATGCTTGGGCCGCATTTCAGCCCGATCGGATTCTTGATGCCACGCATGAATTCCACATGCGCGCCGTCGGGCTTGCGCGTGCGGTCGCCGATCCACAGGAAATGGGCCGAGACGTCATACCAGTCGCCGGTCGTTGAATCGACGCGGGTCAGCGCCTGCTCATAAGGTAGCAGCAACGCCTCGTGCGAGGTGAACAGGTCGGTCTCACGGATTTGCGGTGTCGTCTCGCCGGTAATCCCGCAGGCGGCCATGAAGGCTAGAGCGCGATCGATCTCCTGCGCCAGCGCCTCATAGCGCTTGCCCTGCGCGCTGGCCGCAACAAATCCCAAGGTCCAGCGATGAACCTGGTGGAGGTCGGCATAGCCGCCTTGCGCGAAGGCGCGCAGCAGATTCAGCGTCGCTGCCGACTGGTTGTATGCCCGTACCATACGCTCGGGATCGGGCCGGCGCTGTTCCGGCTCGAAGGCAAGGCCATTCACCATGTCGCCGCGATAGCTTGGCAGTTCCACATCGCCCTGGCGCTCGGTCGGCTCGGACCGGGGCTTGGTGAACTGGCCGGCCAGCCGCGACATCTTCACGACCGGCATGCCGCCGGCGAACGTCAGTGCGACCGCCATCTGCAGCAGGACGCGGAACGTATCACGGATTGTGTTGGCGCTGAACTCGGCAAAACTCTCGGCGCAGTCGCCGCCCTGGAGAAGGAAGGCGTCCCCGTTCGCGACATTGGCGAGCAAGGATTTCAGCCGGCGTGCCTCGCCTGCAAAGACCAGCGGCGGCATCGAGGCGAGCGTCGCCTCGGCTTTCGCCAGCGCGGCCTCGTCGGGATAGTCGGGCTGCTGCTCGACCGGTTTCGCCCGCCACGTGTCGGGCGTCCAACGCTCGCCCATAATCAATCTCCGTTCATCGCATCATAAGCTAAAAAAGGCGCGGAGTATTGCTCCAATCGCCGGCTCGCGACAAGGGCGGGACGGCACGGGTGCCATGAAATGAACACAAGAGGACACAGAGATACCTTCAATTGCACCCGCCGTCGCCATTTTCCAGCTCCAGATTGGGGAAATCGAGACAGGGTGGATTGTCCGCCCCAGCCTTCGACATTGGAGATCTTGAGATGTCTTTTGTCATTCGCCCATTATTTGCCGTTGCCGCCCTCGCGCTTGCGACCCCGGTTTTCGCCGCTGAAATAGGCACCAGCGTTGCCCCGGCCGCGACCTCGCCGATGGCGCCGGCCGCAAAGGTGACCACAACGACCGTCGCCCCCGTGGCGCCTCCCGCTGCGGCCGTCCAGACCGACGCCAAAGCCGACGTGAAGACCCCGACCCCTGTGGTTAAGACCGACACGGCGGTCAAAACCGGGGGCGCCGTCAAGACAGACGGTAGCGTCACGACCACCACGACTACAGCCCCGGCCCCGAAGGCCAAGAGCTCCTCGGTCGAAATGAAGAGCAAAGTTAAGGTCTCCACCCACCACCAGGCAAAACTGCCGAAGCACGCGTAATCCGCCTGCGAGGCAATGAAGGGCCCGGCCGCACGCCGGGCCCTTTTTTATTTCCTTCGCCCCCGTACCGCTCGTAAGGTAGCGCAAGGACCGAAGAGGAAACGCCATGGACGACATTCCCTACCTGCTGCGCGGCATCACGCAGATGACGACGGCCAGCAGCACACTGATTAGCTCGTCACGCTATCTGAACAGTCCGCGCATGCGCGAATGGGTGGCGCAGGAATTGTTGCGCAAGAACGGCCCCGATTTGCCGACGCCGTCCGGCGCATTCATCCTCTCCGGCATTATCAAGGAGATGCAGAACTACGCCGAGATCGACGCGATGATGGAGGAGGAACGGAAGCACAATGCAGCGCTGGACCGCTTCCTGTCCGAGCGCTTCGTCTCAAGCTACACGCTGGACGACCTCTCCCAATATCCGCCGGATTCGGTGGCCGGGCTGTTCTACAAGCAGCTACATGACGGCAATTACCAGGTTAATATCGTCCCGCCCTATGAGGCCAAGGGCAATTACGACTATTTCCTGCTGCGCTCTGGCCAGACACACGACCTGGAGCACATCATCACCCACGGCAATTTCGATTCATTGGGCGAAGTCGTGGTCGGGCTGGCCAAGCTAGAGAATATCTACAAGCATTTCAGTCCGGAATTGGCCTGTGAACTGGCGGTGATGCAATTCTTCGCCTCGTTCCGCTTCATCGCCCGCACCGCGCTCCATTACCCGCAGGTCTGGCACGACACCTGGGCCGCCGTCGAACGCGGCCGCAAGGTCGGGATGGCCTCTGATGCCTATGTGCTGGCCAAGTACGAGGACGTGTTCCACCTGACACCGGTCGAGGCCCGAAAGATTCTCGGCGTGCGCGAGGTCGACGACTCGGTCGATACCACGGTGCCGTCGCGGATCTGGGACGGGAAAGCCTAGCAACCTGAAGCTCGCTCCGGCCTACCGCACTTCCGCAAGTTCCACGCGAACTGCGCCGTGCCGCTTCAGCCTGTCGAGTTCCTCCGGCGCTGCTTCCTCCGGGACATCGAAGGATAGGCTGTACTCCCTCTTGCCGAACGCCTCGGCGATCCTGGCGATACAAACCAGGACATCGTCGAATGTGTTGAGTAAATCGATAAAAATTGGAGTGGGCTGTCTAGGATCGTAAACATTAATGGTCCAGGTCATTGCTTTTCCACGAAATAATATTTTTTATGAGGCGCCATAAATTGGAATGGCATGCAATAATATCAGTGGAATTATCGATATGTAAGCTATTCCCAAGTGGAAAGTGCACGATGAAGTCGCTTGTCACAGCGGGCGGCGAGCGAATCGGCGGACTGCGTCGGGTGTCGCCCGTCGACCTCTTAGCGACGATGTCTGAAATGGCAGCTGCGATCGGGATTTGCGTTTCCGACGGCGGCTCCGGCGCGGCCTAGTTGACGTCGGATGTCAGCCTGCCAGATCCATAGTGGTTTTCGAGTGCGCGCCAGTGGCGGACCAGAATTCGAACCCCCAGCCCATCCCGTTCGAAGGCGGCATCGATCTTGATCCCGCGCAACTCGGCCGCGGAGTTGCGAACATGATTTCGGGGCTGTTCAACGAATTCGCGATTGCCGCCGTCTCAAATGACGGGCTTCGCGTAAAAAACAACCCCGGCGTCTGCGCGGCAGTTCTTTCATTTTTTGTTATATCCCTGCTATAATGATCCGTTCGTCAATGCGCCCCCAAGAAGCGCGGCGGCAGATCTGGGAGGGCATTGTGGAACGGTTCAAGTCGGTTTTTTGTTCAGCCGCGGCGATGGCCGCCCTTTTGGCGTTCGGAACGCATGCCTACGCGGGCGAGACGCGCGGCTTTGCGGTCACCTGGTTTCAGCCGGCGATGTATACCGGCGAGGACGATTGCCCAGACGGGCTGAACAAGTCGCCCGATTTCAAGGCGGTCTTTGCCGCGGAGGGCAAGACGCCCGAGCAGATCAAAGAATTGATCGAGCATCCGAATTCAAAGGAATTCGCCGAGGCGGTGATCAATCGCGGGCCGCATGGCGAGAATGTCTGTGCCGATCCAGCCTCCGCGCCGGACCCTGGACAAAAGACCGTGCAGGGCAAGATCGCCTTCGGATTCAATCTGGACGGCAAAACCGACAATAGCAGCACGCCCGCCCCCAACAGTTGCGCGCATGCCAAGTTCAGCAGCCCCGATGGCGCGCCGAATGTCGACAACCAGCACTACCGCGCGCTGGGCTGCATGATCGCCATACGCGGCAAGCGTGGCCATGACGGCTTCGTGCTGAGCTATATCATGGAGCGAATGAAGGCCGAGGGGCTGCGGACCTACCTGGTTGAGGTCAAAGGAATCGATAACCCGAAGGACAATGCAAATGTCGAGGTCGGCATCTATCTCGGCAGCGACCCGCTGGTGCTGGATGCCAAGGGCGAGGTTCGCCGCGACACGACGCAGCGGATCAGCAAGGATACGCGCTGGCACAATGTCGTCCACGGCACGATGAAGGATGGCGTCATCACCACCGACGTCTTCGACCTGAACCTGCTGGGCGACCCGATCTGGGTGCCGGAATTCCATTTCAAAAAGGCCCGAATGCGGCTTGAACTCCAGCCCAATGGCGACTTGAAGGGCACGATCGGCGGATACCAGGACGTCATGACGATGTATTATAACACCGTGAAGTCAGGCATCCTGTTCGAGACGACAAACGCCGCGACCTGCCCCGGTGTCTATTACGCGCTGAAGCACGCGGCCGATGGATATCCCGATGCGGAGACCGGCGAGTGCACGCAAATCTCAACCGCCTTTGCGATCGAGGCGATCCCGGCTTTCGTGTTGCACCAACTGGGCGAAGCCAAAGCCAAGACCGCCCAAGCCGGCGCCGCCGGTCATCAGGACTAGTATTTTGAGACTTTTAGGATTCAGCGCGATCGTTGCTCTGGCGGTCAGTATTGTCGGCGTCGTCGGCTGCGGCAAAAGCGATGAGCCGCAATCGTCCGGCGGGCCCATCGTTGTGCGCCGCCTGACGCAGGAGCAGTACCAGACGATCATCGCCGATATTTTCGGTGCCGATATCAAGATCGGCGGACGGTTCGAGCCCGATCTGCGCAAGTCCGGCCTGCTTGCCGTGGGCGCCAGCGAGGTCAGCGTCACGCCGGCCGGATTCGAGCAGTATGACAGCATGGCCCGCGGTGCCGCGGCCCAAATCGTCGATGAGCGTCACCGCGACATGCTGATCGGCTGCAAGCCGGCCTCGCCGAAGGCTCCGGACGAGGCCTGCGCCAAATCCTTCTACTCCACCGTCGGCCGGCTGCTGTATCGGCGGCCGTTGACCGGCGAAGAGCTGAAGGCGCAGCTCGCCATCGCCAATGCCGCGGCGACGAAGCTCGGCAATTTCTATACCGGGCTGGCGATGGGTCTGACCGGCATGGTGGAAGCCCCGCAATTCCTGTTCCGCCGCGAAGTGGCTGAGGCCGACCCGGATCATGCCGGCCAGCAGCGGCTGAACGCATTCTCCAAGGCAACGCGCCTCAGCTTCTTCCTTTGGAACACGACGCCGGACGACGAACTGCTCACCGCCGCCGAAAGCGGCGATTTAAATTCGTCACGCGGGACGGCGAAACAAGTCGACCGGATGATGGCGTCGCCGCGGCTGACCGCCGGCGCGCGGGCCTTCTTCAACGACATGATGGCCTTCGACGCCTTCGCCGATCTGTCGAAAGACACGGTGATCTATCCCAAATTCACCAACGCCGTGATCGCCGATGCGCAGGAACAGACCTTGCGCACCATCACCGACCATCTGTTGGCCGCCAAGGGCGACTATCGGGACCTGTTCACCACCCGCAAGACTTTCATGACCCCCCTGCTCGGCACGATCTATCGTGTGCCGGTCGAGACGAAGGAAGGTTGGGAGGCCCATGAGTTCGCGGCCGACGATCCGCGCGCTGGGCTGCTGACCCAGATCAGTTTCCTGTCGCTGCATTCGACGCCGGGCCGCAGTTCGCCGACCATCCGCGGCAAGGCTCTGCGAGAGGTCCTGCTGTGCCAAAAAGTCCCCGATCCGCCAGGCAACGTGAATTTCAACCTGGTGCAGGACACCAAGAATCCGCAATTCCGCACCGCCCGCGCCCGATTGGGCGCCCATGCGACCCAGGCGACCTGTGTCGGCTGTCACCGGCTGATCGATCCGATGGGGCTGGGGCTGGAGCAGTTCGATTCGCTTGGTGAATATCGCGCGGCCGAGAACGGCGCGCCGATCGACGCGTCGGGCGAGTTGGACGGCGTGAAATTCACCGACGCCGCAAGCCTCGGCAAGGCTCTGCACGACAACCCTGCGACGCCGTCCTGCCTGGTGAACCGGCTCTATGCCTATGCGGCTGGAAGGCCCGCCGGCAAGGGCGAAGCCGAATGGATCAAATATCTCGACACGAGTTTCGCGGCCAACGGATACAGATTGCCCGATCTCATGCGGCGCATCGTGACCAGCGACGCATTCTATCGGATCACCGCCCCTGAGACGGCCACTCTGAGCGTAAACACCGCCGCCACACTTAAGGAGAGCGCCCAATGAGTAACATCGCGCGCATAAATCGCCGCACGATTCTGAGGGGAATGATGGGCGGCACCGCGGTCGGCGTCGGTATCCCGCTGCTCGACTGCATGCTGAACACCAACGGCACGGCTTTGGCCTCCGGGGCACCGCTGCCGGTTAGGTTCGGCACCTGGTTCTGGGGCTGCGGCCTTAATCCGGGCCGCTGGATTCCTGAGAAGGCCGGAGCCGGCTATGACATGCCGGCGGAGATCAAGGTGCTGGCGCCGTTCCGGGATCGGCTGAGCGTGTTCAGCGGCTTCAAGGCCATGGTCGACGGGAAGCCCGCGGTCGTCCACTATACCGGCTCGATGAGCATCCTGACCGGCACGGCGCCGAAGGACATGCAGTCGGTCGAAGCGCCGACCTTCGACACGTTCGTGGCCGATGCGATTGGCTCGGCGACCCGCTTCCGTTCACTCGAACTCGCCGCGACCGGCAATCCACGCGACAGCAACAGCCGCCGCAGCTCCAGCGTCATCAACCCGGCTGAGGGCTCGCCGCTGGGCTTCTACACGCGGCTGTTCGGCCCGGACTTCAAGGACCCCAACGCCGCCGACTTCACGCCCGATCCCGCCGTGATGGTGCGCCAGAGTGTGCTTTCCGCCGTGACCGACCAGCGGCAGGACATATTGGCCGGTCTCGGGGCAACCGATAAGGTGCGGATGGATCAGTATTTCACCTCAGTCCGCCAGTTGGAGCAGCAGCTTGCGCTTCAGCTGCAGAAACCGGCGCCGCTGGAAGCCTGCACCAAGCCGGGCGAGCCAAGCTGGAAGGAAACCAAGGAAAACACTCAGATCGACATCGTCACCGCCAACCACAAGCTGATGGCGGGGCTGATGGCCCAGGCCTTGGCTTGCGACCAGACACGGGTGTTCAATGTCGCATTCAGTGACGCGACCTCGTCGCTTCGCAAGGCCGGCAGCACGGTGACCCACCACCAGCTGACCCATGAGGAGCCGATCGACGAAAAGCTGGGCTATCAGCCGGAAGCCACCTTCTTCGTCGACCAGATCATGGAAGGCTTCCTGACCATGCTGACCGCGCTCGATTCGGTAAAGGAAGGCGACGGCACCTTGCTCGATCACACGCTGCTGCTGGCCCACAGCGAATGCAGCTATGCCAAAGTCCACTCGCTGGAGACACTGCCTATGTTCATCGCCGGTCGGGCCGGCGGTAGGATCAAGAGCGGCCTTCACATCGCTGGAAACGGCGACTCGGTTACGCGCATCGGCCTCACCGTCCAGCAGGCGCTTGGGCTGCCAATCAATAAATGGGGCACTGGATCGATGGAGACGTCGAAAACGGTCGGGGAGATCATGGCATGATGCGGACGCTTTTGCTGACAGGCGCGGTCGGCCTCGGGCTGATCGCCGGCGCCGCGAAAGCAGATATCGCTATGCCGGACGCCGCCCCCGCTATTCCGACCATCGTCACCAGCCAGCCGATTCCGGGCGGCGTGGTCTATGCCGATGTGACGGGGCGGACGCTCTATACCTTCGATCGCGACACCAAGCCCGGCAAATCGGCCTGTGTCGATACCTGTGCGCAGGACTGGAAGCCGGTGGCGGCCGCGTGGTTGGCCAAGCCTGCCGGCGACTGGACGGTGATCGCACGTGAGGATGGCAGCAAGCAATGGGCCTACAAGGGCAAGCCGCTCTACACATTTTCCGGCGACCATAAGGCTGGCGACACGAATGGCGATGGGGCGGACAATGCCTGGCGCGCCGTCGTAACCGCGCGCAAATTCCTGCCGCCCAAGGTCACCATCTGGCGCAGCGATTTCGGCCCGGCCTTCGGGACCGCCGATGGCAGGACGCTCTATGTCCTGGCCGAACTGGTCTTTAACCCGCTCGGCACCAAGCGTCATACCGGCGCCAATATCGGGCTGACAGATTGCACCGGCGACTGCACCAAAACCTGGATTCCTTACTCAGCGGGCGCGGATGCCACGGGCGCGGAGGATTGGTCCATAGTCACGCGGGACGACGGAACGCGGCAATGGGCCTATAAAAACTGGCCCGTCTATACCAACGTGCAGGATACCAAAGCCGGCGACACCCATGGCGAGGGGGTCAGCAAGCTGAAAACCGGAATCACCGGCCTGTCCTGGCAGGTAGCGACGCTTTTGTAGCCTCAGCCGGCCGTCAGGCCGCCGGCGCCAAGGGCGGTTCCGGCGGCAAGTCGCTTCCCGATTCCCCGCGCTTGACCGGTCTCGGCGCCACATGCTGCAAATCGGCGATATAGGTGTCGAGCGAGCCCGACCGCGCGGCCTCCCGCTCGAACATCCGCCACAGCGTCGGCATCGACTTGCAGGCGATCGCCGCCCCCAGCGCGGCAACGATCGGGTCCGAGAAGTCCGGCCGTAAGCCGGGTTTCATCAATCGGCCGACTTCCATCAGCATCGATAGGCTGAAGGCGAGAAAGGCCGAGAATATAGCGCCGCTGGACCAGAATCCCCGGCGCAGCCAGACCATGACGCCGATCGGCGCGAACATCATAAATTCAACGACAAAGCTTTCGGTCGCGCGCGCCTTGCTGACGATATAGAAATTCCAGAATGGCAGGAACTGCCGGGGCTCCAGAGCGTTCACCGCCTGGTCGAACGTTAGCCATTGGCTGGTCAGCAGGCCGCTGACGAACATCGCCAGGATCAGATAGATAGGCAGCGCAAAGGGCAGATACTGCGAGAAATAGTAATGCCGCTTGCGCAGATCCTTGCCTTTGATCCGCTGCATAAACTGCACGCCGATAATCGCGCCCGCCGTCCGATAAATCGGCGCAACCAGGAACGGATCGGCGCCCAGCACGAACAGCTGAAGGAAGGTGATACCGACCATCAAGCCAAGAGCCCGCCAGAACAGCGCCTTCAGCGAGCGCTCACGGCCCCTCGCTGCCAGGAACATCCCGACGGGAACGGTCGATAGCGTATCGGCTATGACGACCAGAAACTGATATGCCGGCTGTCGCCCTTCCCCCGGTGTCGATCCCAATATTGAGGTCAGTTCCAACGCGCGTGCTGCCAGATCGCCAAGGCTCATGACAAAATCGAACGGCATCAGGAAATAGCCGATCAGCCAAACCGAATAGGCGCCGAGCACGATCGTCAGCCCGTCGCCATTCTCGAACAGGGCGACGAGCCTGGGATAGAGCCGCGCATGGGAAAGCTGGAATAGCACCACGCCCAATATCGCGCCGAGCGATTGCGCCGTGATGTAGTTGAGCGTGACCGTGCGGGGTGGGAAGAAGAGCTGGGCGTATTTGACGGCCACAATGAAAAGGATCGAGATCATCAGCGTCAGCGCGATGCCGATGGCGCGGTTCGCACCTTCCTTGCCGAAATCGAGCACGCTGTTCACCAGATAGGCGAGCGGAACAGCCATCATCAAATTGCCAACCCAGTCCGCCCGCTCCCTCGACGCGTGATGGACGAAGCCGATCTGCATGAATTTCCGCCAGGCTTCGCCAAAACCGATCGGCACGTAATTCAGCCCGACCGGGCCGAGAACCAGGCTGAGATAGACCATGCCCAGCGCATAGAGCGCAGCCAGCGCAATAAAGTGATTGCGGCGCAGGCTGATCACCGAGAAACGTTCCCTTTCGCTGGATCGCGATCGCTCGTCACGGGCAATTTCTTTCGTTACGCGGCGCGGTGTCATCGATATCGCAGAAGTTCGGTAAAAAGCTAGCAGAGTTCCGACCTATAGATTGCCCGCATCGGTCCTTGCCTGACCGGTCAAACCGCGCTTAGCTAACACTCCTCATGACAGCCAGCCATCCCATTCCCCTCGCGGGCGCAATATTCCAGGCCGACCTCCAGGGGGCTTTGTTGTGGCCTGCCGAATCCACCCTGATTGTCGCCGATCTGCATCTGGAAAAAGGATCGAGTTACGCCGGGCGCAACCGCGCGCAGTTTCTGCCGCCCTACGACACGCGCGCGACGATCGAGCGGCTCGAGCAGCTGATCGCCCGCCATGCACCCAGGCGCGTCATATGTCTGGGCGATTCGGTTCACGATCCCCGCGCCGAAGACCGGATCGACGCCCAAGATTCCGGACGCATCAGTGCGATGACCGGCGGTCGAGACTGGATATGGATAGCCGGTAACCATGATCCGGAACCGCCCGCAGGGTGGGGAGGGTCAGTCTTGCGCGAAGTCGCGATCGGAAATGTGGTTTTCCGGCATCAGGCCCATACAGCGTCCCCGGATTTCGAGAGCTGCGAAATTTCAGGCCATTTTCATCCTGTAGCATCGGTAACCACGGGCGCGGCGCGGGTTTCCGCCCGCTGCTTCGCCAGCGGCGGACAGCGGCTGGTGCTCCCGGCGTTCGGCGCCTATGCCGGCGGCCTCAACGTGCTCGATCCGGCAATCGCCCGCCTGTTCGACCTAGCCTTCAACGTCGTCATGCTTGGACGCCGGCGGCTTTTCGAATTCTCCAGTGCAAAGCTCAGGGCGTGAAGCGAACGCGATGATGCGGCGACCGGTGACACACGCTAGCCTGCCCGCTCTCCCGGGCGCCGCACCGAACAAGCTGATGATTACGATCATCGTGATGCTGTCGACCGTCATGCAGGCTTTGGATACGACCATCGTGAACGTCGCCCTGCCCCACATGGAGGGCAGTCTGGGCGCCACGCAGGATCAGATCTCCTGGGTCCTGACCTCATACATCGTCGCCGCGGCGATCATGACTCCTGCGACGGCTTGGCTCGCCGGCCGGATGGGGCGGACGCGTCTGCTGGTCGTGTCGCTGATCGGCTTCACGATTGTTTCGCTGTTCTGCGGCATCGCCGGCTCGGTCAGCCAGATGGTGTTCTTCCGGATCCTCCAGGGCGTTTTCGGCGCCTCGATGATGCCGTTGTCGCAGGCCATCCTGCTCGATACGCATTCCCGCGCGGAAATGGGCCGGGCGATGTCGATCTGGGGCATGGGGGTGATGGTTGCCCCGATCCTCGGCCCCACCTTGGGTGGCTATCTGACCGAGGAATATAGCTGGCGCTGGTGTTTCTATATCAATTTACCCATCGGCATCATGACCGTGCTGGGCGCGCTGGCCTTCATTCCCGAATCCCCGATTGTGCGGGACCGGAAATTCGACTGGTTCGGATTTTCCTTCCTGAGCCTGGCGATCGCCTCGCTCCAGCTCGCGCTCGATCGCGGCGAGCAGCAAGGCTGGTTCGCCTCGGCTGAGATCAATATCGAGGTGGTGCTCGCCTTTTTCGGCCTCTACATGTTCGTCGTTCACAGCCTGACCGGACAACGCCCCTTCATTGATCTTGCGCTGTTCCGCGAACGCACGTTCGTGCTCTGCATTATCCTCGCTACGACGACGAACGTCATCTTCAACGGCTCCTTCGTTCTGTCGCCGCAACTGCTGCAGACCGAACTCAACTACCCGGTGGTGACGGCCGGTCTCGTCATGGGCCCCAGAGGCATCGGAACGATTATCGCGATGATGGCCTATGGTCGATATGCCAATAAGGTCGACCCACGCATCCCGATATTCGTCGGACTCAGCGTCACCGGCTGGACGATGTACCTGATGTCGGGCTGGTCATTGATGGTCGGGTCAGAGCAATTCATCTGGATCGGCGTGATCCAGGGTTTCGGCATGGGCACCACCTTCGCGCCGATGACCTCGCTGGCGTTTTCGACGCTTCCCGCCAATCTCAGGACCGAGGCGTCGGGGTTCTATGCGCTGGTCCGCAATGTCGGCGGGGCGGTGGGCATCTCGATCGTTATCTCCCGCCTGTCGGAACTGACCCAAACCAATCATGCGCATCTGGGCACGTTCATAACGCCATTCCGGCATTTCGCCGCATCGGCCACCCTGTCCGGCCGTGCATCGCTGGAACTTCTGAATGGCAGCATTACCCGCCAGGCCGGAATGGTGGCCTATGTGAACGTCTTCCGGCTGCTGGCCATCCTGAGCGTCGCCTTCCTGCCTGTGCTGCTTCTCATCCGGCCGCAATCAGCGGCCGCCCGGCCCGACGCCGCAACTGCCACTCAGGCCCACTAAGTTTGGCATTTCACGAGGGGCGGTTTTATATTGAGAATAACCCAACAAAAATAAGCCCAGGCTCCTTGTGTCAGCCATTTCGTCTCCAGCCTCTATGAAAGCCGTTTCGGGCTCCCAGGTCGACAATCCGCGGCTGGGGATCATGCTGATCGTGGTTTCAAGCGTCTCGTTCGCGCTGATGAACGCGGTCGTGAAGCTGATATCCGGCCGTCTGGGCCCGATTGAGATCGGCTTCTTCCGGCAGGTATTCTCGCTTTTTCCGGTCCTCTCGGTTGTCGTCCATCAAGGCGGCTTGCCGGTTCTGCGTACGCGCCGACCGTTCGGCCACCTGTTTCGCGGCATGATCGGCAATTCGGCGATGATCATATTCTTCCTGTCGGTCGCCAAATTGCCGCTGGCCGACGCGAACGCGCTGTCCTTCGCCTCGCCCTTATTCGTGACCGCCCTGTCCATGCCGCTCCTGGGGGAAGCCGTGGGCCGTCACCGCTGGAGCGCGGTCGGCGTTGGATTCGTCGGCGTCCTGATCATGACAAATCCGAGCGGCAACTGGTTCGGCGGCGGCTCGGGCATCGGCGCCGGCATGGGCGTGCTGGCGGCCTTCATGAGTGCGCTGATGACCATCACCATCCGTCAGTTGAACAAAACCGAAGCCCCAGTGACAATCGTGTTCTATTTCGCGACGATCGGCACCCTGTTTTTTGGAGCGATGCTGGCGTTCTTTTGGGTCGCGCCAAACTTTTGGGAATGGGTCGGCCTGATTGCGGTCGGAATGATCGGCGGGCTGTCGCAGTTGCTGATGACCTACGCCTATCGCCATGCGCCCGCCTCGACCCTGGCGCCGTTTGGCTATGTCTCTATTCTGTGGAGCACGCTGCTCGGCTTCTTGATCTGGAACCAGCTGCCGGACGCACGGGTGTTGGCCGGGTCTGTTATCGTCATACTGAGCGGATTATATATTATCTATCGCGAGACGCGGAAGCGGGCGCAAGTGATCGCCCAGCCTTTGTCGAACGCCAACTGAGGCCGCAGCCGGCGCGCGGCAACCGCGTCCAAGCGTCGCAATCCGCGGCGACGGCAATATCGTCGCAAACGCTGTGATATTGGCGGATTCAGATAAAATTTAACTTTCGTGGAAGTTGAGAGGCGTGCCGATCGGCCAGCTGCCGCCGACAAACATTCCAGCCATAGGCCTGGGGACTGGCATTGTCCGAACGAACGTCGCATATGTTGCGCGATTCCCGACTCAATATGTCGGGCGGCCCTGGAGCTCTCTATGCCTTACATCGTCACTGAATCCTGCATCAAATGTAAGTACACCGACTGCGTCGAAGTTTGCCCGGTGGATTGTTTCTACGAGGGTGAAAACATGCTGGTGATTCACCCCGACGAATGTATTGATTGCGGCGTCTGTGAACCGGAATGCCCGATCGAAGCCATTGTGCCGGATAGCGATCCGCGCGCCGAGGCCCTGGCCGAGATGAACCGCGAGTTCTCTGAAATATGGCCGAACATTACTCGCAAGAAGCCTGCGCCGGCCGATGCCGACGCCTGGAAAGACGTTCCGAACAAGTATGCGGAGCATTTCAGCGACAAGCCCGGCAGCAACTGATCGCTTGAGACCGATCGATCGGCGGGACGCTAATTTCCCTGACCGAATAAAACGATGTCGAGCGTTGCTTTCTTGTAACACTCGCAGTTTTCGGCTATATTTGACGTTTAGGTCGATCGTCAGTTCTTGCCCGCTCAACGCGCGGGGGACGGATTTCGCACATTCAAAGCGGACCGTTCGGGCTTGCCGTACTGGCAAGTCCAAGGGGGGAATTGTACTCAACCTGTTCGTTCGGGCAAGGATAAGCGCAATCTATGTCACAAAAACTTGAGTTCGTTGCTGGAGACCTCGTGGTGTATCCCGCGCATGGCGTTGGGAAAGTCGATGGGGTCGAGACCCTGACCGTCGCCGGTCAATCCGTCAGCCTTTATGCGATCACCTTCGAGAAGGAACGCATGAAGCTGAAAATCCCGGTAGGTAAAGCGAAAACCTCCGGTTTACGCCGTCTGAGTTCCAAGGATCGCCTGAAGGCGGCGCTCGATACGCTGCAAGGCCGTGCGCGCGTGCGCCGGACCATGTGGAGCCGGCGCGCCCAGGAATATGAAGCCAAAATCAATTCGGGCGACCCTGTCTCGATCGCCGAGGTGCTTCGCGACCTCCGCCGCAACACGGAGCAGGCCGAGCAGTCCTATAGCGAGAGGCAGATTTACCAGGCCGCTTTGGAGCGGCTGGCGCGCGAACTGGCTGCCGTCGAGAAAATCGACGAAGCGCGCGCGGCTGAACGGCTCGAAGCGGTTTTGGGCAAAGCCGCCTAAAATAAACCGGCTCTGCGAAGCGGACTGCGTTGTCGATCGGATAGCAGGGAGTAAACTCCCTGCTATTATGATTCGATTCCAGCAATAACGTCGTGAGCGACGGTGACAAGTTGGGCCATCTGGGCCGGCCGCGCCGCATTTGGGCGGTGCCTGCATGCCATGGCGACATCGCCCGGCTGGACCGCATCCATCTGGCGATCGCTGACCGTTTCGCGGTCGGCGACCGGCTGCTTTACTTCGGCAATTATCTAGGGGGCGGCGACCCAGTCGGCACCATCGACCGGCTGCTGGCGTTCCGGACTTATCTTCTGGCCGCGCCCGGGATGATCGCCGACGATGTGGTTTATTTGCGCGGCGTCCAGGAAGAGATCTGGAGCAAGCTGCTCCAGATTCAATTCGCGCCGAACCCGCACGAGGTCCTGCAGTGGATGCTGGATCGCGGTGCCGAGGCAACCTTGAGCGCCTATGGCGGCGAAGCGCGGCTCGGACTCTCCGCCACGCGGTCTGGCGCCATCGCCATGACACGCTGGACCAGCGGGTTGCGCGAAGCGATGCGACGACAGCCGGGCCATAACACATTCATGAGCGTGCTACGGCGCGCGGCAGTAACCGACGAAACTGAGTGCGGGCCGCTTCTGTTCGTTCATGCTGGGCTCGATCCGGATCAAGGGTTGGCCAAGCAAGGGGACAGCTTCTGGTGGGAAGCGGGAGGTTTCGCGAAGACAACCGGGGCCTTCGAGAATTTCAAGCGGCTGTTCCGCGGCAGCGACCCGGCCGGCGATGGCCTTAGGCTGGACGGCTATGCGGTGACACTCGACGCGGGATGCGGCAATGGCGGCCCCCTGATCGCGGCGGTGATCATGCCCGATGGCCGGATTATCGACGTCATAAAAGCCTGACCTAGGGGAACACAGGCCCGGCATCCGAACGTTTCATCTTGACGTAAGGAATCGTGAAACGTGCTGTCGCTGGTCGGAGTATCCCAATGACCCATCTCGACGATCCGGTCACACAGCGGACCAACCTGGGTTACATCACGGCGGCGATGCGCCGGCCTTTATTGGCGCGGGCAGACGAATTCGCCCTGGCGGAACGCTGGCGCAATGCCAGCGACGCAAAGGCTTTGCATGAGCTGGTCGGCGCCTACACGCGGCTAGTGATCTCGGTTGCCGCGCGCTTTCGCAATTACGGTCTTCCCGGCGGCGACCTGATCCAGGAGGGCAATGTCGGCCTGATGCAGGCCGCCATGCGCTTCGAGCCGGAACGGGAAGTTCGCTTTTCGACCTATGCCACCTGGTGGATCCGCTCGGCAATGCAGGATTATGTGCTGCGCAACTGGTCGATCGTGCGCACCGGGACGACCGCTGCGCAGAAATCCCTGTTCTTCAACCTGCGCCGGCTGCGCGGAAAGATTGAACAGTCGGGCGAAAACATGTCCGACGAGGGCCGGCAGTGGATCGCGGACCAGCTAAAGGTCGCGGTCAGCGACGTCAAAGACATGGAAATTCGCTTCGCCGCCACCGATCGATCCCTAAACGCGCCGTTGCGGGACACCGGTGATGACGAATGGCAGGATTTTATGCCCGACGCCGCTCCCAATCCTGAAGATGTGGTGATCGGGCTGCGCGATGCGCAAACCCGCTCCAGATGGCTCGCTGAGGCAATCGGTGATCTGTCGCCACGTGAACAGAGGATCATCCGCCAGCGGCGGCTGGGCGACGAGATCGTGACCCTGGGAGACCTGGGCAAGGAACTCGGGATCAGCAAGGAACGGGTCCGGCAGCTGGAACAGCGGGCGATAAGCAAACTGCGCACATCGATCATGCGCCGGGTAGAAGATCGCGGCGACATACTGCTCGAAGGCTGACACGGGGGCCGATCGGCGCTATTTCCTACCTCCAACCGGAGGTGGCGCAATGGGCAGACAGCATAAATACCAGGTCATGGTCACGTGGACCGGCAATCGGGGCGAAGGCACCGCGACCTATCGTGCCTACGCACGGGATCATCTGATCGAAGCGGAGGGAAAGCCGCCGATCGAGGGCTCATCCGATCCCACTTTCCACGGCGACCGGACACGCTGGAACCCCGAGGAACTGCTGCTCGCCGCCCTGTCCGCCTGCCACAAGCTATCCTATCTGCATTTCTGCGCGGTCTTCGGCATCGTCGTCAGCGACTATGTCGATTATGCCGAGGGACGGATGGAAGAGGACGGCAAGGATGGCGGCCGCTTCACCGAGGTGATCCTGCGGCCGCGCATCACCATTCAGCCGGACGGGGACATCGCACTGGCCCAACGGCTGCATCACACCGCCCACGAAAAATGCTTCATCGCCAGCTCTGTCAATTTCCCAGTGCTATGCGAACCGGAGATTGTCACGGCTTAGCTTCGTAGGCGACCTTTCTGCGGGTGATCCGTGACCGGTCGCGCGTAACGCTGCGCGCCGAGTTGCTGCAAAAGTCCGACGACAAGTCCGCGTAGTGGGCGAAGGTGTATGCGAAGTGCATATGATCCAGCACGCGGTACGGCCAAAACCGGGTCCGGCGCGATCACATGGTAGCGATCGGCGAGGGTCGGATCAGGTTACGGAAGATGTGCGATGAGGTTCTAAAGCGGTGCAGCAGCACGACGACGGCGCCATCGGCCGGAACGGCCTCGCGTAGAAGATGTCGACTCCGTCCACAACCCCGGTCGGTAGTGCGTAACGGCAAATCGGTTTCCGCCGCAGCGGTGGCCGAATTCTAGTAAGTCATGTCTGTATCTCCTCGGCTCAGGCTCGCTGCGAACAGCGGCTGCAGCCAAGAGGATAGGCCTTTGCCGGAGAGGCAGAAGGTCTCTCGTGAGGTAGTCATCCTTCCGTAGGATGGCAGGCAGCCTCGGTCGGGCGGGCCACGGCGAAGCGGCTATTGGGTCTTGCGCATGGCTGCCGAGGGGCGGACTAGCCAGATATCGATCAGGGCAAAGATCCGGCCAAAACCCTACCGCACGAAAATGGAGGACCTATGGTGATAGGTGGTGACGAGACGGATGCCGGTGCGAGCGCCCAAGCGGCATGAACCCAACGCAAAAGTGCCCCCTTAGGGGCACTGATGCAACATTCTTCTATATGCAAAGCCAAACGTTGATTCTAACGGCCGAAGTCGAACATCAAGTTTAGACCGGAGGGCGGCGGGGGCGGCGCATAATAGACGGTGGGCGGCGGCATCACGTAAGTGCGTTCCCCGTAACAGACCCGGTTCTGCGATTGCCATTCACGTTGGCGCCGGGCCTGCTCACGCTGCAATTGGTACGCATACCGGCTGTCGTCATA
>JAQGIF010000019.1 GCA_028291345.1 Rhodospirillales bacterium
ATCGACTTATTTCGTTCTTCGGATACGAATAGCGAATAGCGCCATACTTTAAATGGCGATCAACCTGCCTATTTCGGATATCTTGATCTCATAGCTAGATCGCCTAAGCTCAAGTGTACTGATACCTATTTGCTGTTGCTAACAGACTGGTCTTTCACAGGGAGACACAAGATGCGCACGTTCAAGTCAATCGTTAGCTTCGCGAAGAGCAAGATATTCCATCACCACGTCTTTTTCGAATTTCCAATCCCCGTCCTGGCGGAGCGCCGGCGGCACCTCCCGATCCTAGCGGAGGGTTACGAGCTGCGCGTCCCCGAAACCGATGTGGACTGTGAAGCCTGGGCGCGGCTTATCAGCGAGGACCCAGGGTTTGGGGCATGGACCGCCGGGCGTGTCCGCTCGGAGCTGATGGCTCACCTCATTGATTCTCGCGCGGCATCGCTGATTTTGTACAGGGGCGAAGCGGTAGGATGCGCGTGTGTCATCGACGCGTCTACGGCGACCCGCCGGATCGCCCACCTGATGTACCTGTATGTCCGGCCATCGCACCGGGGCAAATCGTTGGGTGTGGTGCTGACATACGAGACGCTCGGAATATGCGTCGACCGCGGTTACCACAAGGTGATCGCCGTGACGGATCCGCCGAGGCTCTCCGCTTTGCTCATGTATCTGTCGAACGGTTGCAGGCCTATTCGTAATTCTCTGTACAGCTACGTACAGTGGTTCCGGATCACTCAGCGGCTAGCACCTGCGCTTGATTCGATGCGGGGAGCGGTCCCGCTCGGCGCCTAAGGGCGGGTTAGGATCGCGGTTTGGCTGCGGCTCTGTCGAGAGTAGTCAGCCGGGTTTGGGACGCGTGTGATTCGGCGGCCGCTACACGCCGCCGCCGTTGGGCGGTTCACATGCGACGCCGTCGGCGGGCGTGCCCGAGGAGTGGGCCCGTGTAGACCGGTGACCGCCGGATAGGTGGCGCGGTCGTCAGCGGGAATCGTGGTTCGCAGACGTTCGCTCGCCAGGGAATGTGTCGGTGGGCAGCCTGTCGCGTGTCACATCTAGCTCGCCCGTCTCGCGAGGCAGGGCATAGCGGAGCAGTATGTATAGCCTCATTGCAGGATCGGAGAACGAATAAGATCTCGCGTCCGAGGCATGGGTTTCGCGAAGCAGGCATCCCGCCTCGGGGGAGACGAGGTTCGCTAGTGCTCGATCGACCGCTGCCTCAGCTTCGATATCGTACTCGTTCCCTTCGGGCCGTAAATCCGCGGCGGTAAATTCACCGAACGGGCCGGAATCACGCGTTGCGGCGCGATAGAGAAGCTCCTCCTTCCAGCCACCAGCAGCACCTCCGACCGCGCGTGTGTAGGCATCTTCGTGTGCGTAGGCCAACTCCTCGGCGGTGGCTTGCAACGCGCAGCGCACATGGGAATGCTCGACAGTGGCGCTCTCCGCCCGAACGGCCGCTTTCCCGCTATGGAGACAAAGAAGCTGGGCGAAATACGGAGAGCGCACTGAAAAGCTTGTAATCGCCGATCGCGCCTGAAGCGTGAAGGATAATCCCGACATGCGTTCCCCCTGGCGTATCAGGACCTCGATATCGTCCTGTGTCAGCAGCGGCAGGTGTATCGGAATGAGACTTCGTTGAATCGAGCGATGCAGGAAAAGCAAATCATCTAAGGTTTGAGCGACACCGACCAGAAGGAACGTGACACGAGCGCCCGCGTCCGACAAATTCTTCATCAACTCGACGAATTGCCGCTTGAGATCGAGACTGGAAATCCGGTCGAACTCGTCGAGCAGCACCAGTAGGCGGCCTGCTGAAATCGAGCAGAACGCATTGGTTGCTTCAACCACTCCAATGTTATCCGGCGCTGGCAGTGTCCAAGGTTCGCCTTCCTGGATGGCGCGACGCAGCAGCCTTGCGGGCACCTTGGCCAGGACGGCGGCCACGATTTGCCCGAAGCTCGAATCCGCGTCGCAAGCGTGCCGGATAACCCGGAAATCGTACGTGGAAACGGTCTCGCCGACGACATTCGCGAGCGAGGTCTTTCCGCGTCCACGCTCCCCGAAGATGACCACGTGAGAGCGATCCTGAACAATAGCGGACACTGCACGTTCCAGCTGGCTCGCACGTCCGATGAGTTGTGCGGCCGTGCGAACCGGCTGGGAGGGGGTGAATGCCGTTCGCAATCGTCGCGAAGAATCGGCTTCGCCTAGTGGCTGGAACAGATCGAAAGCCTGCCGGTGTCGGCTACTACCTCCAGCCACTACAGCATGCTTGACCGGAGCGCCGGCGAGGGCCGAGAGGGACGCAAAGCGTGCCTCGCCCATCGGCTGCATCTCGCGCGCGCTGCCGGATTTTTCCTCGCGCTCCCGGCGAGCAATCAAGCGGCGCGAGAGACCGATTAAGAGAGTCGGCAAGTGGGCACCAATCAACCTCACTGCGTTTCGAGGTTTCGCGCCGGCCGGTGCGTCTTGGTGAGCTCAGGACGCGCAAGACCAAGAAATCCAAGTGCAAAAGGGCAAAATGTTCCTGTACTCGTCATAGGGATCGTTCTTCTTCTTGAGTGATCGCCACCATACTATGGCGGATCAAACAGTACAGGCTGCCAGCTATATCACAAAACCGTCATCGGTAGCACCTAGGATCGGTAACGATGCCGCTCCATTAGGCTACCTAATTTTGGTGGGACTGCCAGAAGATTACCTCTGCTGGACGTATGCGTAGACTTAATTGTTGATCAGTCGGCCGGGTGCCAGAATTGAGGAGGCGCACCAGAATCCAAGAGACACACTCGCTGTATTCGTAGTCCTATGAATTACGCATACCGGAGTAAATACTTATGCCGCTATAGCTATGATTGGTACTGCAATAAATCTCCTGTAAATTGTTCTGGTCCCGCTAGCGCACGATCAATCCATCCTGTATAGAAGACAACCTTTTGCTAGGTCCTGATGAGAAATGATCACCCCGAGATCCGGACTATGGTAGGAGGGCGAAGTGACCTCCGGCACTACATCGTCTCGGTCGGCGCGCAGGCAGTTGGTCGGGTTGCCAGCTTAGCGGCCAACATGGTCAGTCTGGCGATGGTTGCTCGCGCATTGCCGCCCGTGAGCTTCGGCGAGTACGTTCTTACACTCGCTCTTGTCGCTACTTTGGCGCAGGTGGCAGACTTCGGGACCACGGCAATCATCGGCAAGGAATTGCCGCATTATCGCAGTTCGCCCGGTCCCTTCTGGACAAGCTTTCTTCTGATGCGGTCTGCGCTATCCCTGCCGGCAATGGCTATAACGGTAGCCGCATCATTTTTTCTCTCCGACAGCGCAGGTCAAGCGCTGCTAATTGGAGCATTTGCCGTTCCGCTTCTGGCCGCCCGGTTCTTTGATCCTGTCTATCAGGTATTCGGTCGAGCCTGGTATTCGGCGGTCGCGCTCATTGCCTACGCTCTCGTCTCGATTGCCGGCAACGGTGCCGTCTTCATCCTGGCTCCCTCGCTCAAAGCCTTTCTTCTCGCGGTGGTGGCCGCCAACCTCGCTTATGTGGTGGTAGCGCTGTGGCTGGCCTTCCGGTTGATCATCCCCTCACCCAAGCCCGGTCATGTCCATCTGCGGAAGATGCTGCGGCTCGCTGCTCCGATCGGACTTGCGGCGCTACTCACGTCGATAAATGGGCGGGCTAATCTTCTTTTCCTGGATCATTTTCGCGGACCTGAAGACGTTGGGATTTTCGGGGCGGCCGGGCGGCTGCTCGAAGCGGGAATGAGCTTGGCGATAATGGCGCTTTCGCCGCTCATTCCGACGTTCAGTCGTTTGTCGGCTGACCCTATCCAGCTTGCCGCGAGGAGCCGGCAGACGCTGCTCGTGCTGACGTCGATCTCGCTTCCGGTTCTCATAGTGGCGCCATACCTGTCCGATCCGATTGTGACCTTGCTCTATGGTTCACGTTATCAGGGATCGGCCCATGCCCTGGCACTGCTCTCCTGGGTCGGTGCGCTAGCCTGCTTCGCTGTGCTTTGCAGCTATGTCCTGCTCGCGCTAGGAATCACTCGCTTCGCATTGTGGAATACTGGATGCGTCGTGGTGGTCAATCTTAGCCTTAACCTCACGCTCATTCCCGGGCTCGGGCCAGACGGCGCCGCGTGGGCTCAGATCGGCAGCGAAATCGTCATGGTCCTCACCACGGCTTTCCAGTTGCACAGAGCACTTCCCGGCGCGCTGCCCTTACGTGAAGGCATATTGCCTGTGCTGGCAGCGATCATTGCGGCGGGAACAATCAATGTTGGTTTCGATCAGCTCGGCCCGCTGCTTCTTGGTTTTGCGCTGTTGCCATGTGTCGCGGTGATGGGGCGCTTTCGCTGGGAAGCTCGGCCGGCAGGTTGAGCCCTGGGGTCGCGCCAAGGCGGCTCGTCAAGCTCAGGCTGAGCCTCGATATTCCGTTCCAGAGGAGGAGGGCCGAATGCGTTCCGACCGATACGAACCATCCGCCAGGCAAGAAAGGTCGAGGGCGACGAACAAGCTGGCCATTCTGGGAACCCGCGGAATTCCCGCGCAGCACGGCGGTTTTGAAACGTTTGCCGAACGTCTTGCTCTTTACCTCGCGGCACGTGAATGGGATGTAGACGTCTATTGCCAAAGCCACGAGGGGGAGGAAGGTCAGTCGCTCTGGCGCGGGGTAAGGCTCAGTCACATCCACAGTTCGCTTACTGGCTCGCAGGGTTCCATCCTGTTCGATACAAGGTCGCTCTTGAAGGCGTCTGCGTCCTCAGGACAGCTTCTGCTCACTCTCGGCTACAATATGGCTGTCCTCGGACTTCTCAGCCGGTTGCGGGGGCGTGTCCACCTCATGAACATGGACGGGATCGAGTGGCGGCGGGCCAAATGGTCCCAACCCGTGAAGGCATGGTTTTGGATCAACGAGCGCCTGGCCTGCTGGACAGCCGATCACCTTGTTGCGGATAACCCTTATATTGCCGAACATCTCTCAACACGTGTTCACCGACGGCATATCACAGTCATCCCGTATGGCGCCGACCGGGTAGAGAACGCCAATCCGGCACCCCTCGAGACGCTCGGGCTCTCTCCCCAGTCATATGTCCTGATCGTGGCGCGCCCTGAACCGGAAAACTCGATTCTCGAGATGGTCCAAGCCTTTACTCGCCGTCCCCGAAGCGTGCCGTTAGTCGTGCTGGGTAACTATCGGCCCAGTGAGCGGGCATACGACCGCGCAGTCTTGGAGGCGGCGGGGCCAAGCGTACTGTTTCCGGGCGCCATTTACGACCCTGCGATCTTGAACCCGCTGCGGCACCATTGCCTGTTCTACATGCATGGTCATCAGGTGGGTGGCACCAACCCTTCCTTGGTCGAGGCAATGGCCGCCGGCGGCGCCGTTCTCGCGAAGGACAATCCCTTCAACCGGTGGGTCACCGGTCCCTCCGCGCTATTCTTCAAAAATGCGGACGAATGCGATGCACGCATTACAGAAGTTCTCGGCGGAGACCCTCAACGGCTGAATGCGATGAGAACGGCCAGTTATGCGCGTCACGCGGAGGCCTTTACATGGGAACACGTGCTCAGCCGTTACGAATCGCTCCTCGGCCACTGGTCTCGTATCGCGCTTGCCCGCGGTGGATATCTCGTGCCACCCGATGCACCAAGAGGCGAGCAGGTCGCAGCCTCCCGAAAAATCTGAATTCAGGCGGCCGCACGGCGCGCGGGCGAATACAAAGGCCATTCCGATCTTTTTTTCCGCGAGCAGGCGCGGACTGAAGCCGTCGGCGCGCCATAGCGGCGAGGGTTGGACCGAGCCTCTTCTGGATCCGATGCCACTGCAACATAGCCGGTCGGTCGTGAAAAAGGCGCAGTGCGTTGAATTTAGGGGTATTTTCGGCGGCGGGAAGTATTCGAATTCGCAAGGTTTTGGGGATATTGGGTCAAAAGCTTGCGAATAATGCGGCCCCTGTTGTTTGTCGTTTCGCCGGGATTGGAGATGTGATTCACTGGGTGAGTTGCCAATCAGAGAGCGGCCGATGCGTCCCAAACCCCCGTCCGAACCCCGCGTAGATGATCTGTTTCGCTCCCGGCTGGCGGCGATCTTGGATCAGCGCCACGAGCTGGTGCGCCTGGCCAAGCTGATCGATTGGAAGCGCTTTGACGACGCTTTTGGCTCACTCTATGTGGAGCAGAAGGGCCGCCCGGGCTTGCCGACGCGGCTCATGGCGGGACTGCATTTGCTGCAGCATGCCAAGGGCCTGTCGGACGATGCGGTCTGCGCCGCCTGGCTGGAAAACCCCTACTACCAGGCCTTTTGCGGCGAGACTTATTTCCAGCATCGCTTGCCATTGGACCGCTCCTCGATGAGCCGCTGGCGTGGCCGCATCGGCAAGGGCAAGCTCGAATTGCTTCTGGCCGAGACCCTGGTGGCGGCTCAGCGCGCCGAGGCGGTGGAGCCCGCCAAGTTCGAGCGGGTCACGCTCGACACCACCGCCCAGACCAAGGCTGTCGCCCATCCCACCGATAGCGGTCTGCTGCTGCGGGCGGTGGAATGGCTCAACCGTTTCGCCAAACACAACAAGCTGGTCCTGCGCCAATCCTTTGTGCGCCTTGCGGTCCGGTCACGCCGTGAGGTCTCACGCCTGATCCACACCCGTGGCCACAAGCAGGCGCTTCGGGAAATCCGCCGCCTGCGCACCTATGTCGGGCGGCTCTATCGCGATATCGATCGCAAGATCGCCGGCAACGGGGAGCTTCAGGAGGCCTTCCGGCCGGTGGGCGAGCCGATCGCTCGCCTTTTGACGCAGAAGAAAGGGGACCGGCAAAAGATCTACGCCCTGCATGCGCCCGAGGTGGAATGCATCGCCAAGGGCAAAGCCCGCACCCGCTTCGAGTTCGGTGTCAAAGCCTCCTTCGCCGTCATCAACGCCCGCGCCAAAGGCGGTCAGTTCATTGTCGGCGCCATGGCCTGTCCCGGCTTGCCCTACGACGGCCATACCA
>JAQGIF010000055.1 GCA_028291345.1 Rhodospirillales bacterium
TGGATTTCTCGGCAATCATCTTCTGATATTCAGCCGGCGAGCATGTCCCCTTCGCCATCATCATCGTTCGACGAGCGATCGTTTCCCACGAATAGATTGCCACCTGCATGGACATCAGCGGGATTGAGGACGCGGGGATACGGCACTTGGATTTTCTAATCATGCGAGCCTAACCCTCACCCGGCGCATTTCGTTCAATCGAACGGACACGCCGGTACTGCCTCAGTTTGAAATTTCGTTGCTTCCACAGAGGCGGCTGAGCGCTGCTTTCAGATCGGTCGGGTGGAAGGGTTTCTCAAGAACCTCATAGCCGCCCGGATTATCAGTCGGTACAGCGTTGCCCGTCATGATGATAATATCCAGATCTGATTTTATCTTTAGCGCCTCTCGAATGAGCTCGCTGCCCTGGAAAATGGGCATGCGTAAATCCGTTACCATCACCCGGATAGGAACCGCCGATCTCAATAGTTCGAGAGCCTGGACGGCGTTCTCGGCTGTGTAGGCCTTATAGCCGGCCGCCTCCACCCACTCTTTGACGACCCAGTTCACCAGGCGGTCGTCGTCAACTACTAGAATGTTGCAGGGAGTTTCCATTACATCTCACGGTACGCTAGCCTATAAGGAAATCACTAACCCGTAGCGGGATAGGCGAACAAGTGGGCGTGACTAGCTTCCCTACGGATGTCGCCCGCAATGGCCGCCGGCGTGAGCGATCGCCTTTGGGAAATGACGGACATCGTAGCGTTGATTGATGCGAGCGCCGCCGCTCCGGCTAAGCGCTGCCCTACAAAAAAGGAAATTCCAAACTGAGGCAGTACCGACACGCCTCACCATCACATCAGCGCCTACACCTCTTGTCACCCGCGTCCACCTCCACTCGCATTAGCCCGCATGCGGCTCTAGATCGCCAGCGCACTATCGCCGATGCTTTCCGCAATGAGCCGCCTTGAAAAGCTACCCACCACAAATCCCGTCTCCGACTGCCGCGCTTGGGCTGCATCTCTGAGAGAGCTTGCGGATCAAGTAACGACGCCCGCGCTCAGGAGAAGAATACTGGAGAAGGCAAAGCAATGGGACGCGGAGAGTGTGGCGGACGACGCCCCACTATAGCGATGGGCGCATCCGCCCCCAAAAACGCGGCTACGCAGCGCCTCGCTGATCGGGTAGGCGGTTCGAGATAATTCTGATCGTCGCGCCACGATGCTTTGGCGGCGCCTGCGGCGATAATACGATCTTTGCATAAAGTCAGAAGCGTCTTGCGTGACCATGGCGATCAGCAGTGTTTAGTCCAAGTACGCGAGAGTTCCCTTGTTCCCTCGTCGTAGCCCCTGAGGAGCGTGAAATGGTGTCCTTCCCTGGCCGTAATGACGTACAATGATGATTGGCTGGACGTGCAATAATCGCTTGTTTCCGGCTCACATTGCTTGCGACGGATCAGGCCAGCAAACGCACGTTGGTTGAGACGCAACCCACGCTTTCTGTGACGGACGCATGATAATTGATCGTCGGCGCATGAACGGCGAAAAGTGGTGGCTTAGTTCTCGGTCCGCTTTTAGGCCGAGACGCCGGCAAAGCTGCCGTTCGCGCACGAGGCGTCGCGAATGGCTGTCACCTAGCACATAGCGAAGGGAGACGCCTCAAACACGCTCGGCGAAGCAGGTGGCCCCGTCGCCCGTATCGATAAGATCGCGGATGATGGCTTCGAGCGTCCGCGAGCTCGGGCTGGGCCGCATCAGCCATGCGCGCTGATAATCGACTCCCCAACCAAGGCCAAAAATGTGGTCTACAACAGCGGCTATCAGCATCGCTGTGGCGAGCGTGCCGATGACCACGGCCTGGCTGCACTACGCTGCGAGTTTGAGCTTCCGTGCCATAGCAAGTTCATCGGAACGCAGTGTCAAAACCCTTGCGCCCGTTGCGGTGACTACAATGGTATGCTCGAATTGCGCTGAGAGCGATCCATCCCTTGTGACGACTGTCCAACCATCCAATTCAGTTTTCACGCTCCGCCGTCCTTGGTTGATCATTGGTTCGATTGTGAAGACCATACCCTCGCATAGCATGAGGCCAGTGCCAGGCTTCCCGAAATGCAATATCTGCGGTTCTTCGTGCATTTCCCGGCCAATGCCGTGACCGCAATATTCACGCACCACCGAATAGCCGTTTCGCTTGGCGTGGCGTTCGATAGCCCAGCCGATATCTCCAAGTCGCGCGCCCGCACGAACTTCGCGGATACCCATCCACATGGCCTCATAGGTCACTCGGGCCAATCGCACAGCAGCAGGTTTTACTACTCCAACAAGATAGGTTTTACTTGAATCTGCTATATATCCGTTCTTTTCAAGTGTAATATCAAAGTTGACGATATCTCCATCCTGGAGAATATCGGCCGATGAAGGAACACCGTGACAAACAACCTGATTCACAGAGGAATTGATAGCGAACTCATAGCCATACTGACCTTTACTAGCAGGTCTCGCTTCCAATTTTTCAATAATGAATTTCTCGACTGCGGTATTGATCTCTAGCGTCGAAATTCCGACCAAGGAAAGACCATCAAGAAACTGAAAAACTGAAGCCAACAGGCGACCCGATTCGGTCAGCAATAATATCTCTTCCGGCCGCTTCGTCATGCTGCCTTCACCGCTAAAGTTTGGGCAGAAACGCCTGCAGCATCGAGTTCGCGCCGTACGATCTCGTTGAAACTCAGTGTGGGATTGGTTTCGCAAAGCATGCCAACCTTAATCCAGAAAGCTGCCTGCGCGTTGATTGATCGAAACGACACCGTGCTTGCTTTTCGCACCTGAGCGTGCAGCTCGTCATCAATGTTCACCAAACCCACAGCCACCTCCATATATGATTCGTATATGTATCGTATATGCTTGTCAGGCGGCAAGTCCAAGGGCACGGCACATCTTTTCGGCTGGCTCTCGCATGACTGGCCGACTGGCACCTCGCCTCAGAGCGAAAGGTCGCGGTATCGCCCCCACTGCCACGACACCGATCCACCTTGCACGACGCCTAACATTTCGCGGCCGAACTGGCGGTCGGTGACCGAACGCCACGGGACAAGCGTGAACTCATGAGACTTCTCTACGATGGCGAATTTGCCGCTCGATAGCTGCATGGTCGCGGTGAAGGTGCCCGAAACGGTTTCGCCATATCGGAACGGAATCATGAAGAGGGAGCGTGCCTCCCGGCACGCGCTTCATACCGTCCGGATAGCGGTCCTTCTCTGGACACGACGATGGTTCCTGAACGTAGGCCAGTCGGTCGTGAACAAAGCGCTTTGCGGATTTTAGCGAACTATTGGCGCGGCGCGGGTGCGGC
>JAQGIF010000086.1 GCA_028291345.1 Rhodospirillales bacterium
GGATGAGGTCTCGTTATGGGCGGGGATTTATTGTTCTCGACGGAAATCACCGCACAAAATCCAGAAATATCTATTTCCGAACCGGTTAAATTGGACCGACGCCGAATGCGCAAGGAAACAATTGCGGTCCATGGTGGCTATAAGCCCGACCCGCACACACACGCCGTGGCAGTGCCCATCTATCAGACCGTTGCCTACGCTTTCGACAGCGCCGAGCATGGAGCGGCGCTTTTCAATCTGGAGGCCGAGGGCTATCGCTACAGCCGCATAAGCAATCCGACCAACGCGGTGCTCGAAGAGCGGCTCGCCGAATTGGAAGGGGGGCTGCAGGCGCTTTGCGTCGCCTCGGGCCAGGCCGCAATACATTACGCCCTGCTGAATCTTACCCAGCCAGGCCGAAACATTGTCTCGGTACCCCAGCTCTACGGCACCACCCACACCCTATTCGCACATCTTTTCCCCGCTATGGGGATCGGCGTGCATTTTGCCGCGAACGATAGTCCTGACGCGGTCGAGCGGCTCATCGATGAAAATACCCGGGCGGTCTACTGCGAAAGCGTCGGAAACCCGGCGGGAAATGTCTGTGATATCGAGCGGCTGGCGCACCTCGCCCATAAGTATGATCTTCCGCTCGTGGTGGATAATACGGTCGCGACCCCGATCCTTCTTCGCCCCATCGACTATGGAGCGGACATCGTCGTGCACTCCCTTACCAAATTCTTGGGCGGGCATGGTACAACCCTCGGCGGTTCGATCGTCGATAGCGGGAACTTCCCTTGGGCGAAGCGGGCGGAATTGTTTCCGATGTTCAACGAACCCGATGCGTCCTATCACGGTCTTATTTATTCGGCGCATTTCGGCAGGGCAGCCTATATCGCGCGCTGCCGAAGCGTCTTTCTGCGCGCGACCGGCGCGGTCCTGGCGCCGCTCAGCACTTTCCTGCTGCTGCTCGGTGTCGAGACGGTGGCGCTGCGAGTCGAACGGCATGTCGAAAACGCGAAACGGATAGCTGAATTTCTGCGCGACGATCCCCGGGTGGAGTGGGTCAACTATGCCGGCTTTACCGATCATCCTTCTCATTCGCTCGCACTGAAATATCTGGGGGGGCGAGCGTGCTCATTGCTGACATTCGGCGTCCGCGGCGGGTTCAGCGGCGCCTGCGCCTTCTATAACGCGCTCGGTCTCGTCCAGCGTCTGGTCAATATGGGCGACGCCAAATCATTGGCGTGCCATCCCGCTTCGACTACGCACAGGCAAATGTCGGCCGATGAACAACGCACGGCCGGTGTAACACCCGAGACAATTCGATTGAGCGTCGGCATCGAACATGTCGACGATATTATCGATGATCTGGATCGGGCGCTTAACGCGACCTATTCGATCGTCGGCTCGCCGTGAAAATTCCAGCACAGAGAAACGCCGCTGCGCCGGCTCGCGAAGCCATAGACGCCGGTACTTCGCCAATCGTCATCGGGCTAGTCAACAACATGCCCGACGCTGCGTTCTGGGCGACCGAGGGGCAGTTCCGAATGCTGCTAAATGCTGCGATGCCCCCGGGGATCGTCTGGCAGCTTCGATGCTTCACAATTCCAGATGTTCCGCGTTCAGACGCGGTCCAGGGCCAGATCGCCGGGCGCTACGAGGATATCGGCGCGCTTTGGAATACACAGCTCGACGGATTGATCGTCACGGGGCTGGAACCCCGTGCGTCTGACTTGATGGCGGAACCCTATTGGTCCTCTCTTGTCCAACTCATCGATTGGGCGCTCGAGCGCACGCGGTCGACGATTTGGTCGTGTCTCGCAGCACACGCCGCCGTGCTGCATCTCGACTGCATCCCCCGCCAACCCTTTCCTGAGAAATTGTTCGGCGTGTTTGACTGTGAGAAATCACGCAACTTGAAAACCCTGACCGGCATGCCGCACCGGTGGGCCATTCCACATTCCCGGCACAATGGGCTCGCGATGGAGGCACTCATCGCGCGCGGCTATCGAATATTGTCAAGCTCACCGGCCACGGGCGCGGATATATTCGAGAAACAATGGCGCAGCCGTTTCCTGTTTTTGCAAGGCCATCCGGAATATGACGCCGGTGCGTTGCTGCGCGAATATAGACGCGATGTCAGGCGATTCCTTGGTGGTAAACGCGAAAACTACCCGAACACACCTTTCGGTTATTTTGATGTGCGCGACGAGGAGACATTGCGGGATTTTCGTCGGTGCGCACTGCGAAATCGCAGTCTCGATTTGCTTTCCCATTTTCCCGAGATATCCGAGGCCTCTCTTGCCGATCGCTGGCATGAGCCGGCAATTCGATTTTATAACGATTGGCTTCGTCATCTGATCGCGGCCCGAACCTCGTCCTCCGGGGTCTTTGTACCGCGACGCCTATGGAGCCGGGCCAGCCACGGTGCTTCAGCAAGGTCGGCCTGATAGTGACAACCAGCAGCGCATCAATGCAGGGAAATTACGACCTGTATTCTCAAACCGCGCTCTTTCCCGACAGCGAGGTCCGGCTCCTCTGGGACGATTTTCTCACACGGGAACTCAGCCATGCGCATGAGCGGGTAATCAGCGGCAGGGTGGTGCCACGGTTCGATCGCGGTGTTTTCCAGAAGGAACTGGCGACATTCGACTTTGAGAGGCCTCGCGAGATCGACGCGATTCTGCCTTGGGTGATCACACAGATGGAGACGGGGATCGTCCATGTGACGCACCCCCGCTATCTCGGCTTGTTCAATCCCGCCCCTACCTTCCCATCCCAATGCGCGGACCGGATCGCAGCGGTTTTCAACCCACAACTGGCGAGCGCCACGACATCCCCCGCCCCATGCGAGATCGAAAGCCACACGATCCGGGCAGTCGCACGCCGGATTGGCCTTGCGGCGCAGGCAGGGGGGCATTTCACTTCCGGCGGCTCGGAAGCGAATTATACGGCGCTTATCTGCGCACTTACCCAGGCGAACCCGAAGTTCGCCGCGGAGGGCACGCGCGCGTTTCCCGGTGCGCCTGTGTTCTACGTGTCGCGCGAATGCCATCTGGCATGGCTGAAAATCGCACACCAGGCCGGTATCGGCCGGGATGCCGTCCGGTTTCTGGGTACCGACGGTAGCGGACGCATGGACTGTGACGAGCTGACCGACACGATACGGTACGACCGCCTACTGGGATATGTGCCGGTCATGATTGTGGCGACAGCGGGTACAACGGGCGGGGGCATGATCGACCCGCTGAAAGACTGTGCGACGGTCGCCCGCCGGGCGGGGCTTTGGTACCATGTCGACGCGGCATGGGGGGGCGCATTGATTGCGTCCGACCGTCTGAGGCACAGTCTCGACGGTATGGAACAGGCTGCCTCGATTACCTTGGACGCACATAAATGGCTTGCAACATCGATGGGCTGCGGCATGTTCATTTGCGCGGATCAATCCGCCTTGTCTTCGGCCTTCGGCCTGACGGCAAGTTTCATGCCGCCATCCGCTCGTCCCGAGTTCGACCCCTATGTCACGACCATGCAGTGGTCGCGCCGCTTCCTCGGGCTGCGTCTTTTCGTGTCGCTCGCTGTTGCCGGGTGGTCCGGCTACGGGGCGCATGTCGAGAAATCAGTAGCTTTGGTGGCCTTGCTCGAGAATGTCCTCGTTGCTCGAGGATGGCATGTCGCGAATGAGTCGCCGTTGGCGGTGTTATGCCTCGATCCGCCGTCCGGTTCCGCCGATGTCCGTGCGATTGTCGACCGTGTTGTCGCCTCCGGCCGTGCCTGGGTATCGGCTACCATGTTCGAGGGACGGGATGTGCTGCGGGCCTGTGTAACGCATGGCGATACGACTGCGCAGGATATACTGGTCGTCGCCGACGCTCTGCAGGCCGCGCTTTAGGCCGTGTATGGAGTGACCGATAGCAGCGCCAAGCTGCCGGACGCCGCGGCATTGCCGGGCTCGCGACCGCCTTCGGGTCCGGAAAAATCGGCAAATCGAGACGCTCTCGATGCTTGGCGCCGCGCGCTCGAACGGACGGCGGCCATCGCCCGAGATTCGTCGAACACGTTTCCGATGCTGATCGACGATCTCGCGGACCGGTTCGAGGCCGCGCCGGCGCTTCTGGATGAATCGGAAACCCTCAGCTTCCGTGCGCTGGCGCAACGCGCCAACCGGTATGCACGCTGGGCGCTGGGGCACCGAGTGAAGCCGGGCGATATCGTCTGCCTGCTGGCGCCGAATTGCCCCGACTATTTGGCGATTTGGACCGGACTTACACGGGTCGGCGCCGTTGTCGCATTGGTCAACACCAATCTTGTTGGCGAATCGCTTGCGCACGCGGTCAATATCGCGGGACCCCAGCATATTATCGTCGACGCTGCTTATCGCGACGCTTTTCTCTCTATCGGTCCGCTGATGGCCGGCGACGTTCAACGCTGGGCTCACGGCGGACCGATCGCCGGCTTTTTACGAATAGAAGATCAACTGGCGAAATTCAGTGGAGACAGGGTCGGCACCGACGAATGCCCGGTGCCTGCGCTGATGAGCCGGGCGCTTCTCATCTATACTTCCGGCACCACGGGCATGCCGAAGGCCGCGATTGTCAGCCATCTCCGCATTATGCAGTGGGGCCATTGGTTCGCCGGCATGATGGACACCCGGCCGAGCGACCGGATGTATAACTGCCTGCCGATGTATCACAGCGTCGGCGGGGTCGTGGCTACCGCGGCGACGCTCATCGGCGGCGGATCCGTCGTGCTTCGCCGCGGTTTTTCGGCGAGTCGGTTCTGGAGCGAGATCGTTGCCTGGGACTGCACTCTCTTCCAGTATATCGGGGAGCTTTGCCGTTATCTGGTCGATGGCCCTCCCGACCCCCAGCCTGCGGCGCACAAGCTCAGACTATGTTGCGGGAACGGGTTGCGGGGGAATGTCTGGGGCGTTTTCAAGCAGCGCTTTAATATACCGCGAATACTTGAATTCTATGCCGCGACCGAGGGCAGTTTCTCGCTTTATAATTGCGAGGGGGAGCCGGGAGCGATCGGTCGGATTCCGTCTTTTCTCCGCCATAGGTTCGGCGTCGAATTGGTGCGATTCGATGTCGAGACAGGCACTCCTCTCCGGGGGGATGACGGTCTTTGCATTCGGTGCGGCACCGACGAGATCGGCGAGGCGATCGGCAGGATCGATAATGTCGAGGGGGGCGGCCGGTTCGAAGGGTACTCCGATACCGCGGCAACACGGAAAAAGATTCTGAAGAATGTCTTTGTTGAAGGCGACACCTGGTTCCGCACCGGCGATCTCATGCGTAAGGACCGCAGGGGATATTTCTTTTTCGTAGATCGGGCCGGTGACACATTCCGCTGGAAGGGTGAGAACGTATCCTCGCAGGAGGTCGCCGAAGCCATCGCCGGCTGTCCCGGGGTGGTGGACGCGGTCGTTTACGGTGTCACCGTTCCGGGGGCGGAGGGGCGCGCCGGGATGTCCGCCCTGGTCGTGACGGCTGGGTTCGACTTAGATGTGCTGCGGCGACATCTGGGCGAGAAACTGCCGGAATATGCCCAGCCTCTGTTCCTCAGGCTTTGCGCATCGGTCGAAAAAACGTCGACCTTCAAGCCGCGCAAGCAGAGCCTCGCTGCGGAGGGCTACGATCCCGCGCTGACGACCGACCGGATATTCTTCGACGACCGGCGCCGGCAGACATTTCTGGCAGTCGATGCCGTCCTCCATTCCCGAATTCAGGCGCGGCAATTGCGCCTCTGATCGCCGCCCGTTCAGGCCGTGCTGCCGGCATCCACTGTCATTACGCTTCCGGTGATATTTCGCGCCTTGTCGCTCAGCAAATACTCGACCGCGTTCGCGACATCTTCGGCCTCCGCGAGCCGGCGTAGCGCGCTTCGGCGGATGACCTGATCGCGGTGGCTTCCCGTCAGCTGATGGGTCATGTCGGTATCTATAAATCCTGGAGCGATCGCGTTGACATTGATTCCCATCGGTCCGACCTCGCGGGCGAGAGATCGCGTAAAGCCGATCATCGCAGCCTTGGTCGCGGAATAGGCGGCCAGGCCATTATATCCCGTGAACCCGACAATCGATGCGAGGTTTATGATCCGTCCGCCCGCGCCATCGGCCATCATCGCGCGCACGACGTATTTCGTTAAGGTGATCGGCGAGAGGACGTTAAGCCGTATGAGCCGCTCGATCTCAGCATCCTGCATAGTGGCGAGCAGGCCGCTGGCGCCGATACCGGCATTATTGATCAGTCCGGAAAGCGCGCCGAACTCCTTTCGGAGTTCCCTGGCCAGCCTGGGGATATTTTCGATGTCTGACAAATCGGCCGCCCTGAAGGTGAGCGACCCGCGCTCACGGGGAATCCTGTCGATCGCCGCTCCTAGCCGATCGCCTTCCTGGCGCGCCACGGCAATCACCTGGTAACCCTCGGCGGCCAGCTTTTCAGCGATGCTCAGCCCCAACCCTCGGCTGCCGCCGGTAACCAGGATGCTAGGCAATTACGCGCACCAGTTTGCCCGAGGCCGCAATCTCGAGCGATGGTACGATGCGGATCGCGGAGGGGACCTTGTGAGGAGGCAATAGCCCGCGGCAATATTCAACGATGTCCGTTTTCAGCCCGTCGGGCTCGAACGGGGACCCATCGTCGGACGGCAAAGGGCGGATGACGATGTCCGCCACCACGATTGCGCCGGTGATGGGGCTTTTGCGCGACCCGACGCGCGAAAGTTCGATTCGAGGGTGGCGGTTGATCACCGCCTCGATCTCCTCGGGATGCACCTTCAAGCCGCCGACATTGATGACGCCGCCCCTGCGTCCCACGAAATAGCAGCGATCACCGCGTCGCTCGACCATGTCGCCCGTATCCACGAACCCATCTTTATCGCAGAGGGCCTCTTCGTTCGCCAGATAGCGCAGCGCGGTTCGCGGCGAGCGGATGCGAAGCGAGCCATCCTCGATCCTCAGTCTCACAGTCCCATCTTCATGAGCCAGCAGGTTTGCGGGAAAACCAGCGAGACCGTCGCCGACCTCGAATGCGACACCGGCCTCGGTCGAGGCAAACGCATGGGCAACCGGAGTATTCGGGAAAAAAGCCCGTATGCCATCGAGGATGGGCTGATCCGCGATCTCCCCGGACAGGCGGATATATTTTGGCGCACACATCCGGGCTGCCGGACTCATCAGGGCACGCCGCCAGTGTGACGGCGTACCGGACATATGGGTAACCCTCCTGGCGGCGGCCTGGGCCAAGAAATCGGCGGGCGTCTGTCCTGTGCCGGACATCACCATTGAGCCGCCCCCCGCCAGGGTTCGTAACAGGACCTGCAGCCCGCCATACCGGCGCACGTCATAGAAGGTCGCCCAAACCATATCCCTGTTCGGTGTAGCGTCGGAATCGATGGCACCCATCAACGTTGACAGCGTATGGACGACCATCTTCGGCACGCCGGCCGTCCCGGACGTCAAAAGCACCCATTGGGTCGCCTCGTCTCTCGCAGGTTGAATTGCGACGCGGTCGATCATCGCGCACCGCAGCGTGAAAAGCTCGGCATCGCTTTCTCCGATCTGCCACGTCTCCTGGTCAGAGACGACCGCGCTGGCATCAGCCTGTGCCATTACCGCGGATATATGATCTGCGGGCAAATCCGGCGGGCAAAGAATGAGGCGTCGCGCAATCCCGTCCAATTCGATGAGGGCTGTTGCCGCCGCTAGCTGGCTTTGCGTCGCGATCAACACGGATCGTCCGCGCAACTCCTCGATACGGCCGTTCAAGCAGGATCCATTCACCAACGCGCCAAGCTCAAGGTTGCGGTCGCAATCAAACAGTGAAACGCTGTATTTATGGTCGATCGTGTGCCATAGGGGGCGCCTCATCGCGCCGCTTGCTCGTACAGGCTGATGAACTCCCCGACCGTTGTCGGAAAGCGCAGTTCCTCTACGGAACTGAAGGGATCGACGCCTAAGAGATCCTCAAGCCTTGAGACGACGATGGCGAAGCATAAAGAGTCAAGGCCAGAGTCCAGAAGTATTACCTCATCAGACATTTCTAACACTTTTTTATTTTGCTCTTTAGCCACTTGAGTGAGTTGTTCGATTATTGTCGGTCTGAGTAACATATCTCGAAAGTCCCTCGCGCTTGAGTGATCACAATACCGGTTTAAATAGGTGCGTTAAGTGGTGGTAAAGTCACAAATCTCGGAAGGCGAGCAGGTCGCCATAGCTTCAATCAACAGAGTAATCTGTCGGGAAATTCGCGCAACGGACGCAGATGGAGTAATCAATTTACTAACCCGCGGTTTCGCCGAAGCGCGCACTCGCGCGTTCTGGGTTGCCGCTTTCGCTCGTCTGGCGAGCCATCCTACGCCAGATGATTGCCCCCGATACGGATATATGCTCGAAGCTGACGGCATGCCGGTCGGGGTCATCCTGCTGATCTTTACCGCGATCGAGGATTTGGCTGAGTCGAAAATTCTATGCAGCGTCTCAAGCTGGTATGTCGATGCCAAATACCGCGCCTTTGGAACCATGCTTATCGCGTGCGCGCTGAAGCACAAGCACGTCACTTATTATAACGTCACCCCCGCGCCCCATACCTGGGCGATCTTGGCGGCCCAGGGTTATAAGAAATTCAGCTCCGGACGGGTCGTCGCGGTCCCGGCATTCTCGCCGCGTGTCAGTGGCTCGTGGGCCGAGGAGTTCTGCCCGGAACTCGATCTGAGCAAGGACTTGTCCGCGTTCGAAATAGAGATGTTGCGAGCGCATCAGGGCTATGATTGCCTCAGCGTGATCTGTCACGCTGGCGGCGAGGCGCATCCGTTCGTATTTTCCCTGCGCCGGCGGTTCGGCGTCATCCGGTTCGGATTCCTCGTCTACTGCCGTAGCCAGGAGAGCTTTGTTCGGCTGGCTGGTCCGTTGGGGCGCTTCCTCGTCTCACGCGGTATTCCGTTGGTCATTCTCGACGCAAATGGGCCGATCGCAGGCCTTGTCGGCCGATACTCAAACAGAAACCCGAAATACTTCAAGGGCCCGAGCCAACCCCGGTTGGGGAACTTAGCCTATTCGGAACGTGCCATGTTCGGCGTGTAAGAAGACGATAAGTAGTCGCGTAATTTATACCAGGAATCGATTAGATAAATAATTTTTCAACGACATATACATAAGGGACGAGCGAACATGAATGCTCCTATTCTAACATATACAAGAATTATCGAGGAAATATGTGATTTGAATTGGAAGGGGATAACTCGAGATGATCTCACACTTGCCGCGTGGGCATATTATTTCTTTTCCATTCAATTTCGCGAAAATCTCCAGATTGCGCGGCAGCTATATCCGGACGACGTCAAACTGAGACAGCTCGAAGAGGAGGAGTGCGACACGCATAATCTTTCGCCATGGCCTGGAATCGCCTACCCGGGAGAGAGAATGAATCACGACGAGTTCATGCGGCGATTGGTCGAATTATCCCCGATTGATCCGCAATTGCGTTGCCGTATCGAGGAACTGGGGAGGGCCTATCTGGACGCGGTCCGAGGGATTGAGCCGCTGACGCGTGCCGTCAGTATTTCGAGCTATGAAAATGGCGGGCTGCAAAGCGTGTTCCGGGCGTTTTTGACGTCGCAGGATTGGGACAGCCCGCTTTTGCAGGCATTCGGGCATTTTTTGACTCAACACATCAAGTTCGACGGCGGCGAAGACGATGGCGGTGGGCATGGCGCCCTCGCCCGGCATTTGGTGCCCGACGACAGAATTCTTCCCTTGTGGGTTGAATTCAAGCATCTCCTTGTCGGCTCCGCCCCACGATTGGCGCATCCATGGTGATGCGTCAATCGCAGGAAAGGGACGATCACCCCATCAACTGGCTGTTTTAGGTGCGCTCCGAAGAGGTGCGGCGGCGATCGGCATCGGGCTTGATAAAGTATGAGGACGGAGCACCGCGAGCTCGCGAAGGCCGATCAGGATAGCTCAGTCGTGTTAACTATGAACCGGAATTACCGCGGGCCACGCGCCCAGCCAGGTGGCCACAGCGTGCAATTTGCTTGAAGTACTTGCGTTTAACATAGCCCTCGGTCATGGCCATGCCGCGCTGCAGGTCGAATGCCGGGAGGTAATCCAGCAGATTGCGTGCTTTATCAATTCGAATATCACAGCGGGCGGAGTAAAGAGCTAATGTCGCGCCCTTTGGTGAAGCAATCCGATTTTTTCCAATCGCGGAGCGCACCCGGCGAAAGACCATATTGAGACGACCACGCGTACTTGCACTCAGGCGACCGACGATCATGGCCTTTATTTTCCCTGCAAATCTGTCGCGCTTCGATATTCTCTGGCCTTCATCGTGGCCATCAGCTTCGGCAAGGCTCATTGGTTGCAACACAAGGTTGCAGCGCCCGAGCATGTTTGCGTAACTCTGAAAGAATTCTCGCCACTCCACAGACGACGGGCCGCTGATAAGTAGTCTCTCCCCGCTGGGAATGTCCGCCTTGATGGCGTTAATGACTGCTTGGCAGACGTCGTCGACAAAAACCGCATTGCAAAGGCCTTTGCCTTCGTTTGGCAAAACGACCGGTCCGAATAGCAACTCGCCCACCGGCGAGTCGGTCCAGGCGCGGCCTGCGGGCCCGTAGACAATAGTCGGCTGAAGGATAACCAGGTCCAGACCGCGTGTCGTGGCGTATCCCGACAGGAGATCTTCTATGGCGGCTTTAGTCGCACTGTAGGAATCCGTTCGATGCATAGGGAAGAGTTCGTCCAAATTCCCATCGGGCAGCGGCTCGTACACAGCCGCGGTGCTGATGTGGACCAACCGTATCCCGGCCTTGGCGCATGCCCTGCCCAGGACATCGGCGATTTTTACGTTAGATGCCATATCGTACATATTAAATGCGCAATGAACGACCACCCCGCAACCTGCCAGCGCCTTTTGCACGTCGGCCTCATTGTCCAGCCGCAAGCATGTTACTTGGCGCTTGGGATCGGGACGGCGCCCAGTCTTGCGCACTTCGACGACGCCGCTTTGCTGTGCCAACAGTTGCGCTACGCGCCCGCCGATGAAGCCTCCGGCGCCCGTGACGAGAATAGATGGCGGCAGGGGCCGGCTCTGGCTGCTGCCGGATGCCGTCATGACAAAGCGCCTGCCGAGGGCATTGCCGTCGCTCGGGTCGATGGAAGAGCCTGCATCCTTGCGAACCCTGCGGATAGCATCGGCTGGCGCCTCGTCGGCGCCTGCGGCAGCACAGACGCCACAAAAAGAAGTAATGTCAGCACCGTTGGAGTCGTACCAAGGGCGCTGGTATCCGATATCGCGGAAATCATGACGATCAGGAAAAATAGGTCGCGAAGTGGATAGGGGCGATACAGCATATTGAAAAGTAGATAGAGAGCGACCGCGACGACCGGCGCTGTTCCTACAAACCCCACAGACAAGAGGCTCTGCAGCAGCATGTTGTGCGCGGTATCGACCTTCAGTCCATCCTGAAAGCCGAGATGCTCGGGAAGTAGGACCTTGCTCGCGCTGTAACCCCAGCCGAAGAACGGGCGTTCGGTGATTTTTTCCCAAATGAATTGCCAGATTTCGATGCGGCCGGTCAGGGTAAATACTTCGGTCGGATCCCCGGAGCGACTGAAATGGCTACCAAGCGCATCGAGACGAAATGAAAACACCAGCGTCGCGAGAGCCCCAGTGATTGCAACCAGCGTCGCGCCAACGAGGGCCTTCATCGATCGGGCGAGCAGGACACCGGCGATGGCGACGACAACCGCTATCATCCCGGTGCGGGCGTCGCTGGCAGCCAGTGTGGCGATGCCTAATGCCGCCAATGGCACGGCGTAGCGCAATCGACAGCGACCGCTTATCCAAAGGAGGAAAACTGCGCCTAGATATTTCGCGCAGATCGCGCCCAGATTGTTTGCCTGTCCGGCGATGCCGCACATCCGTAATTCCAGGCCGCTATATGTCCAGAACTCTGACGTGCCTAGCTTGGGATCCTCGTAAAACACGACCCAGCCGATCGACAGAAACACCGCAAAGGTACCGGTTATCGTCCAGAGAAATTGTCCCTCGGACAGCTTATCGATCAATGTAAAGGCGAATGGCAAAAAGCACAGTAAAGTGAATGCGCACCCAAAACTATATACCGGTGCAGGCGCATAAAGACTCGATGTCATGGCAATGACCGCATAGGCGAGCCAACAAAGAGATGCCGGACGGCGCAGCCAGACTCGGATTGGCGGTGCGGTCGCTAGACCGATAATGCCGACACCTGTCCAAAGCGCGAACTTCAGGACGCTTTGCCAGTCCGACCCGATCTCACCCGCGCCGCGGGCTCGAAACTGCGCGTCACTGATAAAGACCACAAGGGCAAGGTAGATTATAATGGCTGAGGTGGATCCACTGGCGGCGCGTACGATAATCCACACGGCGATGGCGGCGCCGATTGCGATCAATGGCGTGTATATGATCCAGCCCGCTTGGCCTGACATTCGAACCGCTATGGCGGAAATTATCGCAAACGCAAGGATGACAATTGCGACAATGGGTAGATGACCAAGGTCGGGCTGCATTAGCCGCTTCGAAATGTCCGTACGGGCGCGTGAATCCATCGTCGTCATTTCATTGCCCAGGCTAGCGCGCATAGCGCAGTTGTAACAATCGTCGCGAGACCCATAAGGGTGAGCGCCGCACTTGTTCGAAAAACATGGGCATGCCGAAGCTGAACCAGGAGCATGCCTAGAAGCGGCAGCGCGCTAACCGTGGAGGCCGCTGCCGATCCAATATCGCCGAAGCGTTGAAAGAGAATTCTCATGGCGCAATATAAAATTGCTGTTGCCGCAGGATAGACCAGCAGGCCGTCTATCCAGGGCCGCCGGCCTGAGGACAAGGAGATCGGGAGAAGCCACGATACCAGGCCGGTCGCAGGCACTGCGGCAAGGAGCGTCCGCGCCGTAGCTGCGCTTTGATAGTATTGTGGATAAATGAATGCTAAAAGTGGCGCGGTTAGAAAAATTCCCACCGCGACTATGCCCCCGGATAAAAGTATTAATTTGCTGAAATCAACTAAGATCGTTTTCGACAAAGCAAAGCAACCTTCCTGCGCAATCCGTCCAACGATGCGCGGATAGTAAAATGCAGAGAGGCTGCCTATAGCGCCGATCAAAAGCGTATAAATATTTGCGCTGAACGCGAAATGCCCGAACGTACCGGAGTTCATCAGGTGGGATGCGAACCATCGGTTGGCGGTAAGATAAAAGGCCCAGACGAAGGATGTCGCAAAAAAGGGCAGCCCCTGAATCACGGACGATGCCGCCTGGACCGGCGTGGGACGCGTCGTGAGACGTGGTGGCATCTGCCAATGCAACAGAAAGCCAAATGCGAGGTACCACAAAACGAGTCCGAAAAAGCAGCCGATCAATCCGCCCGCGAACAACCCTAACGGACGCGCGACGACCAAGCCGAAGGAAAGCACACCGATCGCGAATGCGTAATTTCGCCGTTCGGACAGAGTGCGGTAAATGAAGGCCGGCCCCATCGCGACCATATAAGAAATTCCGGCGCTGGCTGAGAGGACGCCGGCCCAGAATCCGAACGGCAACTGGTCGAACGCCTTGAGCAAAGTCAGGGCGATGATTGCCACGACCAAAAGCACCGTTCCGATATAAAGTCGAACCCAGAGGAGCCGCTGGCTTAGCCGATCAACCTCTTCGGTTCGACCACGTGCGAAAGCTGCCGGGATCCACCGGTCCGCGAGTTGTCCGGCACCGCAATCGAATATCAATCCATATTGGAACAGCGTGACGACCAGCGCATATTCGCCAAAAACTCGCGGCGTCATCAACATCGGCAGGAGCATCCCGACCAAGGCGTTTAAAAAAGTGATCGTCGGAAGGATGGGGCCGTAGACCACCGGCTTCGACAGCAATGCGATTGCCGACCGGCCAACCCATTTGCGGCCTGGTTGCGCAACCGATCCTACGCCGGCCGACGTCAATGTATCGCCCCATTTGCATTCGACTGCTTGCCGCAATTGACGACATTGGTCGTGCATATGGGTGGATCGCTGAACCCTGCCGCCCTGAGTTCGGCGGACAAGGAAAGATGCAAATCACCCTCTGGCGACGCGATCAACTCAGGGGCGATCTCCATCGGATTTGCATCGGTCCAGGGAAAGGCAATCAGGTGCCGCGTTCCGGTCACGTCCACATAATCGTTGGTCGAAACCGACGGCGTTCCGCCACGGTGAAGGTTGAAGTAGCTTTTCCCGGGGGCGGTAGCATACACAATGTTCCTGGTGATGACATTGCCGGTCATCCCATCCGGCATGGGATTCGCTGTCGCCTCACCGACACGGACCCCATCGATGCTTACGGTGAAGTGTGCGCCTACACCCGCTGCGCTGTTGCCCCAGGCGACAACGGAGATTGCCGTTTCCCGAGCTTTATTCAACGTCAGGTCCGGCAGATCCCAGATCAAGGCGCCATTCCAAGGCAGCGACGCCTGACCCGGGAACGACCGTCCGTCGTCGGTGACATAGCGCGCAGTGCCGTCATCTGGCGCGAGCGTTCGCGTACCGATGCGGACGCTGCCAAGAAAGAGATCGCGATCTTCGCCGTTGATAAGGGCGTCGTTGTCAAAGCGAATTTCTAAGCGATGTCCGGTCGTGGGATTCGCCCGTCGGGCCGCGGGAAGGCGGATCTGGTTGACGGGGAGGGGGACAATCGCCTGCCCCTGTGCGGACGTCTGCGGGAGCCAGGCAAAATTGAAGTGTTCTTCTGCCGATGTTCTGTGGGCGCCTTGCAGGAACATGAAAACGCTTTCTGGGCGGTCGAGCACCACCAGGTTATCGCGAACAACAATATCGGCGCCCCCGTGGACCTGGATTGCCGCGAGCGGAGCCCCGCTGATTCGGTTTCCGCATACCAAAACGCCGGATGTAAGATCATCAAGGTAAATGCCGGATGCCGGAGTATTCTGGTATGCATTGCGTTCCGATGAGGAAATTCCCGCATTTCGAATGTCGTTATAGCGAATTACCGAGTTGGTATCGATATCGCTTCGGCCCAACATTTCGATCGCGCCGGTGTCGTAAGTTTCTTGATTTGCGTTCCTGATTCCGTTGTATTCAACGACATTGGAAATATTGATCGTCACGGCATCCCAATTATCGATTCCGATGGCGTGGCGGGGAACGTCGGTTACTGTGTTACGGGCGATGCGATTTTCCGACGCTCCATGAAGATAGATCGCGGCCGATGATTGTTCGACCCGGCCGGTTCTTTTCAATGTATTTTCAAGTATCGTGTTTCTATCACTCTTATCTTGAAGCTCGATGCCCGCTCCCCCGGTGTCGCTGATGATATTGCCTACAACGATGTTTCTCGATGATCCGGTCATCCGGATAGCCTGGCCGACATTTTCAAACCAATTATCGGAGACCGTAATTTGGAAAGCGTTTTCAAGAACGATCGCGGCGCTTTCGAGTTCGTCCGTCGGCGCGGTTCCCGTCTCTTTGAATTTGATCCCCGCAATAGCAATATCGTGTGCTCCGCGCAGGACGATCAAGCTATGCGTCGTTGGTATTTGCATGCCGTCGCGTGCCAACGCCGCCGGATCGCTCGGATTGAGCGTGACGGTGTGTGTAGCGGCTGCCCACCCAAAATTGCCTTTCCCTGCCACCCAGCGCGCGTCTCCAACGAGACGCCAACTGCGAACGTTCGACACCGGCTGGCGATCGGCGGGGGCAACGGTTGCGATGTGATCGTTGAAGTCCAGGCGGGTGAAGCGCGTGCGGACATGTACGGCGCCGGTATTGTCGAAAAGCTCAACCTTCATGTCGGAAGTTCGATCGTTCAGATCGATTTCTCCTTCGCGAAATGAGAAGTCATTTGCGGTCAGCGAAGGAACGGTGACGTGCCAGCCGCCCATAGCTCCCGGTTTAGGGGCGAGCGCCTGGCGGACGCCTCCGACAAACGCTTCCCAGCCAGGGTCCTGAGCCAGGGTGGTGACGAATCGACCGTTGGTGCCTTTTTGCCAACTGGTGAGCGATGCCGACCCGCTAAGTTCCACCCGTTCGCCGGGGAACGGCATAATGCGGATGTCAAAGTCTTCGGCCGTGAAAATCACCGGCTCGGTTAACCTGTATCTGCCCTTTCTAAGATAAATCATGGCAGTTTCATTTCGCGGGTTGTCTTTCCTGAATTCGCGAACCGCGTCCCTGGCGCGCCGCAGTGTGGCGAAGGGGCCGTCCGTTCCATCGATTGCCGGCTTGGCAAGGCGGCCGGACCAGTGGTCGTTCCCTGAAGTGGAGATGAAATATGGTTGGCCAGTCACCTCGGCCCGATTGTGAAGTGGGTATGTCGGTGGAAAGGAATCTGGCGTTTTCACCTGTGGAGTTCCTTCGCGAGTGCAATCCGAGCCAAGGTTTACTGCGTTGGCAAAGGGTGATGTAAGCACCAGAATTTGGATCGTCGCCGCTGCGATTGGTATAAATCCGCTGCATAATTTCATCGGCGAGTGATGACCCAAATTGCACCCCTTTGCACCTTCGCAGGTGAGTTAATCCAATTGGCGAGACGCTGCGTAGGCGGGGGCCCGTAATGGCCTGTCGGCGGGAATTTCATCTGAGGCGGACCACCCGGCAAAGCCGAGTTTTGCTTTCAATTTGTCGGCGACGCGGATGGCGAGTGCGGCGATTGTCAGTACGGGATTCGCCGCGCCTGATGTTGGGAACACAGAGCTGCCGGCAATAAATAGCCCCTCCACGCCAAAAACCTGACAGTCGGTATCGACGACACCCTCGTAAGGGCTAGAGGCCATGCGCGTCGTGCCGGCGTGGTGGTACGTGTCGACAAAGTGGCTGCTTGGTGCCGAAGACGCATCCACCCAATCTGACACACAGACCCTACCCAGCCCCAGCCGGTCGAATTCGGCCCGTACGCTGTCGGCAAAAACTGCTATTGTACGGCTGGTGAGTTCACTGACCCGCCAGTCAACCCGCGCCTTGCGCAGGCCGAGCGCATCGGTGGCCTCGCTCAGCAAGATACGGCTGTCACGATCGGGGGCCTGTTCGCTGAAAGCTTCCAAATGTATCTCGCGCGGCTCGGGCGCCGGAGACAATCCTCGCGCGATAAACCGCCAGGTCGCGCTTGCAAATTGCGGCATTGCACAGCCGACTCTCAGAGCTTTTATCATCGCGTCTTCCGGCCACCGCCCCGCGCGCGCGGCATCGCGGATATCTCTAAGAGATTGAAGACCCGAGGTCGGATCGAACTCATATTCCAGGCGGCCAACACAATTTAAAACTTGTGCACGCCGCTGGATCGTTTCGCTCAGCGCGATTTTAGGAAAATAGCGCGCTGTCCGGCTGTAAAGCAGATTATAATGATTTGTAGCACTTTCGGCCTGTCGGTCTCGATCGTGGCGCACCGGCCGCAGGGGTGATCCTGAAAGTAGCGGCCCACCAGATCGCGCCCGTTGCCCAAGCCGCTCGGATTGATTTCGTTCGATAGCAGAAGCATGCGGGCATTTTCGATACCGCCCGTGCAGAGAACGAACAGACCCGCGTGAACAATGCCAACCTTACCGTCCAGGCTGCGAATCTCGGCGGTTTCTATTCGGGTTCCATAACCATTGGTTCGCAGCTGTGTCACGTTGGCATGAAGCAGAACATGGATGTGCTGGGCGTTGCTAAATTCCTTATGAAATCGCCGCCCTAAGTCTGGGCGTTTGATGAATACGCCGTGAATCGGCCTCAAGGTCGCCTGGTCGTACAATATCGGGTCCAGGCCGAACTGCTCCCAGGCCGAGCGATCGGCGTCGGCGTTTGTGATCTCCAGGGCGCGTTTTGCGCGCGCATAATATGGCCCGAGCTTATTCGCCGAGATAGGCCAACCGCTCGAGGGAACCCAAGGGCGCTCCTCGAAATCTATTGGATCCAAAGGGATACATTGGCCACCCCAAAGGGTTGTCGTACCGCCAAAGCCCCTCGATCTTCCGTTTTGAAGGCCGCGAAACGACCGATCGTGCACCTCACCCTCATGTAGGTGCCGTGCCGTGATTTCGGACCTGATGCCGCCGCTTTCCAGCAGGACAATCTTGCGGTTCGTGCCGAGAAACTCTCGCGCTATTAAAATCCCCGCTGCGCCCGCGCCGATTATGCAGAGATCGGCCTGCAAGGTGAGCCCATTGGATAGGAGATTCATGTCTTCGATCATCTATAGGCATCTTCCTGCTGCTACCACGATCTCGATGCGGCTCTTGCCCCAGTTCTACGCAAGCTAGAAAATCGAGAAATAATTATTGTGTGTTAATCACCTCAACCAAAAACAGCCTGAACATTTTCTTGAACATGATCCAGGGGCAATTCGAATTACCCATTTTGTTCGCTCAACAATACCTATGTCCGATTGTGCTTGCGGCCGCTTAGACAGCAATGTGCTGCGCGGGAATGCAGCCTGCGGCCCACACAGGTTCAGTGAGGAATGGCTGGGAGCCGTCATCCGAAAAGCCTTGGTTACTGGCACGATTATGCTTAAGCGAAATTGGGATGGCGGGATACCACGGGCCGCTAATCATATTTCAGGAATTTTATATGAAGTGCCTAATTGTACATAATTATTATCAAAAAAGAGGTGGAGAAGATTCTGTTTTTGAGGCTGAACGGGATTTACTTTCCAGCGCAGGCCATGATGTACAAGATTTTACAATTCACAATGATCTCCTAACTGGAAAGTCAAAAATAAAGATCGCCGCGGCCACGCTGTGGAATCACGATATCTACCAGCGGATAAGACAGCGCTGTCGGGATTTCAAACCCGACATTGTACATTTCCATAATACTTTTCCGATGATTTCGCCGGCAGCGCTGTATGCCGCGAAAGATGCGGGGGCAGCCGTCGTCATGAGCCTTCACAACTATCGGCTGCTTTGTCCGTCAGCCAACCTTTATCGCAACGGGAGTATCTGCGAGGACTGCCTGACCCGCACGGTCAAATGGCCGTCGGTTGTGCATGGCTGCTACCGGGGCAGCCGCGCCGAAACCGGCGTCATCGCGGCGATGCTGGCTGTCCATCGCATGGCGGGCAGCTTCAGCGGCTTGGTCGATAAATATGTCGCATTGAGCGAGCATTCGCGGTCGCTATTCATTCGGGGCGGCTTCTCACCCGCTGAGGTGGTCGTAAAGCCGAATTTCGTGTCCGCGCCGCCGCCGGAGGCGGTCGCTAGGAGGGTGCCATTTGTCCTATTCGTTGGGCGGCTGGTTCCGGAAAAAGGAATACCGACCTTGCTGAGGGCCTGGAGCCGCCCGACAGCGCCGGACGTCCCGCTGGTCGTGGTGGGCGAGGGGCCGCTTGCATCGGACGTCGCCGCCGCCGGCGGAAACGTTCACCTGCTGGGGAGTAAAACCCGGCCGGAGGTTTATAAGCTTATGCGACGTGCAAGCCTGCTTATATGTCCATCAGAGTGGTCCGAGCCCTTTGGCTTGGTGATTGTGGAGGCCTTCGCCAACGCGCTGCCTGTGCTTGCGGCGGGGATCGGCGCCGCGCGGGAGTTGATCGACCATGGCCGAACCGGCTATTTATTCGACGCTGCGGATCCGGATATGTTGGCGCGAGCGGCATACTATGCGCTTGAGTGTCCCGAAGCGCTCGGACGCATGGGCGTTGCCGCCGAGCTTGAATATCGGACGAAGTACACACCCGCCTGCAATCTCAGCCTCTTGGAGGCAATTTATCGTGATGCGATCGACCGCCGCGTTGCCCGGACCCCCGCAGTGGCGACGGGCAGCGTACAGCCCCATCCTGCCTGACGTGCATTAGCCGTACAGGTCAGACAAGCCATCTCATATTCATCGCGTGAAAAGATACCGAAGTTGATGAATGCCCCAGTCGGGCTCAAGCCGTGTACGCGGTATTGCCCAAGCCGAGGCGCCCGATTGGGCGGCGCCGCGGATTGTCGTAAAAAAAGACCGGTAGCCGACTTCTTCCGCCAGCTGTGGATCACGGTGAGGGACGTAGTCGCCACCTGGCTGTCCCCAGGGGCAGGCAAAATGCTCGCAGGGCAGGCCGGTCTCGAGCTCGAGGCGGCTTTTCGAGGCAACCAGCTCCTCACGCGCCTGATGTCCATCGAGCGTGGAGAAACGGTGATGCGACAGGCTGTGAGAGCCTACCGTCGCGCCATGTTGTGCCAGTTGGCGGCAATCGTCCCAGCTCATATAGGTCCGGTCCGACGCTGATACCCACGACGGCACTATAAAGAATATGCTTGGGATTCCACGCTCCGCCAAAATCGGGATGGCGTTCACGAAGGCATCCTTTAGGCCGTCGTCGAACGTGACGCAAAAATACTTGCCGGCTATCCGCGCTTGGCTTCTGAGGATCTCGACGGCCTGTGAGGCGGTGACGAAATCTCCTAATGACCGCATATAGTCGAGTTGCCGGGGGAACGCTCCACGCGTATGCGCGGGCATTCCATGATACATCACTGTAGTGAGTATATCGGTTCGCCGTTCCGGATGCCGGCCCAAGGCACGAATCCGCATGATCGGCGACCGGACTATGGCCATGTCGCGTAGACGATCGAAATATCGCATCGTGCCTCTGTCCCTTGGCAATTCGACTTTCTTGGCTTGCGTACACTTACCGGTCCGCTGGAAAACTCATCATTCGCGTTATCTGCGCGACCGCCAGCAGGATGAATGCGGGGTTATTGACGAGATATCGCCGCCACAATCGCCGTGGCTCCAATATCAGCCGATACGCCCATTCGAAACCCGTTCGCCGAACGAATTTCGGTGCCCGGCTGATATGGCCTGCTTGCATGTCGAATGCCGCGCCGACCCCGATCAGGGCGGGCGCCGTAAGTCTGCCGCGGTGAGCGGCCATCCACCGTTCCTGCTTTGGCGTACTAAGCCCAACCCAAACGATATCAGCGCCGCTGTCGTTGATCGTTCGAACGATTTCGGCGTCTTCTTGGTCGGTTACCTGCCGGAACGGTGGGGAGATGGATCCCACGATCTCGGCGTCCGGATAGCGCTCCCGCACGCGGTGGATCAAGTCATTCAGGGTCTTTTTCGTCGACCCGAAGAAAAAATGCCTGCGTCCGCGCAGTGTTTCGAATATCAGCGGCATGAACTCGGGGCCGCACACCCTGTCGGCCTCGGGGTGGCCGGCACCACGCACCCACCACGCCAGTGGCATGCCGTCGGGAAGCACCAGCCCGGCTCGGTTGTGAATGGCCTTCAGAACCGGGTCGCGATGGCACTCCATGACACCGTGCACACCGCTGACACAGACATAGCGGTACTCCTTCTCTGCAATCCAGCGGCGAACTTCCGCTACGGCGCGGCTCGGATTTACCGCGCTCACCCCGACGCCAAGAACATTTACGGTCGGTATCATATCGATCGTCCCGAATGCCGCGGCTAAACAGCCGCGGCGGAACGGACCCGATTTTGGACGATCTCGTCGAAGATCCAGCGGTATGTGCGTTCCATGCCAACCTCCAGGGAGGTTGTCGGAGCCCACCCAACTGTCGCCTGGAGCAAGGTATTGTCGCTGTTCCGGCCGCGCACGCCCTTGGGCGCGTCGAGATCGTAACGCCGGTTCAGCTTCACGCCGGCGATGTCTTCCACCATATCGACCAACGCATTGATCGAGATCAGGCGGTCGCTGCCAAGGTTGAGCGGGGGCAGATAGGGGCCCTCGAAGATGATCTCGCTGCCCTTGATGCAATCATCGATATACATGAAACTCCGGGTTTGCTCGCCGTCGCCCCAGATTTCTATTTTGTTACTGCCCGATAACTTGGCTTCGATCACTTTGCGGCAAATAGCAGCCGGCGCTTTCTCGCGCCCGCCGGCCCAGGTGCCATGCGGGCCATAGACATTGTGATAGCGCGCGACCCGGGTGTCTAATCCGAAATCCTCGTAGAAATGCCGGCACATGCGCTCCGAAAACAGCTTTTCCCAGCCATAGCCGTCTTCCGGCATCGCGGGATAGGCGTCCTCTTCGCGCAATGCGGTCACCTGCGTATCGCGCTGAAGGTCAGCGTTGTAGACGCACGCCGAAGAAGAAAAGAAGAATCGGGACAGTCCCGCGTCGCGCGCCGCCATCAGCAGATGAGTATTGATGAGCACCGATAGCATGCACTCGGCCTTGTGCGTTTCGATAAAGCCCATGCCGCCCATATCGGCCGCGAGATTGTAGACTTGTGTCATCCCCGAAACGGCCTTGTCGCAGGCAGGCTTTGAGCTGAGATCGAGAGTCATGTTCTCGATGTCGGGAAATACCTGGTACCATTCCGAGATCGGCTTTCGGTCCACCGCCCGAATTTGCGACACACCCTGGCTCCGGAGATGCGCCACCAGATGTCCGCCAATGAATCCGCCGGCGCCAGCGACCAGCACTCGCTCACCGATTCGAACAATATTATCCATAAAAATCTCCCGGAGTTAGCTAGTTAACTAAATACGGGACAAGAATAACTCGTTAGCTGTAGATTATGTATTGCGCATAAGGTGATCTATTTTGTCCTAAGTGGGTAGTCCGATATCTATAGGTGGATTAAAGGGAGTGATGCTTTGATATAATGTACGACATAGTGGAAATTTTATATAAATACTGCGCGTGCACTTAAAATGCGTTGCGATTAACGAAGCCGACGAAAAGGGTCATGACCATGACCTTTAGATCGAGGAAGATGGACCAGGTGTCGATATAGTGGAGGTCAAAGGCCACCCGACGTTCCATCTTGTCGAGCGTGTCCGTGATTCCGCGACAACCATTGACCTGGGCCAAGCCGGTAATTCCAGGCTTGACGCGGTGGCGACCCAAGTAATTATCGATCAACGCCACATAGCGTTCGTTGTGCGCGACGGCGTGGGGCCGGGGGCCAACGAGCGACATGTCTCCGCGAAGGACGTTGAGGAGCTGGGGAAGCTCGTCGAGGCTCGTTCTGCGCAGGATCCTGCCAACCCGCGTGACACGTGGGTCGTTGCGGGCGGCCTGGGTGACGCCTGGATCGTCACCCGAATTCATTTTCATGGTGCGAAACTTTAGCACGCTGATTTTGCGCGCGTTGAATCCCCAGCGATCTTGGCGGAAAAGGATTGGGCCGGGGCTATCCAGCTTTATCAGCATGCAGATAACAAGCATCGGTGGGGCGGCGAAGGCTAGAGCAATCGATGAGATAACAAGATCTTCTGCACGCTTAAGGGCAGTCTGAAAATCCGTCAGTGGGCGTTCTATCACCGAGATGGCGGGAAGCCCGCACCGTTCGCCGAACGATAGGCAGGAAAAGGTCGTCCGGGGAATCTCCGGAATCAACCTGACAGCGATTGGAAGGTTGCGAAGCGGGCGCAGTAACGCCTCGAGTGGCAGATCGTTTGTCCAGGGCAGTGGGATGAGCACCTCATCGATGGAAGCCGAGCGAGAGGCGAGCGCAATCTGCTCGAAAGCGCTGAAGTTCGGTTCATCTGTATCGTATATGCCTATCAGCCGGATTGTCTTACCGGCTTCGGAGGAAAGGAGCGGCATTAGGCGGCGTAATGATTCCCGCGCTCCCACGACGGCGATCGGTGTCGCAAACCACCCCGCCCGATACAGCGATTTGATCGATTGCCAAACGGCGAGCCTTATCAGGATGAGGGCCGTCAGGGCGAGCGCAAACCAAAGGATCGACCAGACACGGGAGATATCACTGGAGATCTTGAGGAGGTAACTCAATATTAACAGGGTTCCGACTACAGCGGTAAAAGCGCCCGCTACCTTAGAAAGCTGGTTCGACAGGGAACGCAGGCTCGTGACGGAATAAAGACCGACATAATTGAAGTACACGCCGGAGAGTAATGCGGCGGTAACAAGCTCAGATGTATAAAATCGGATGCGATCGATCTCATTTTGGCTCAAAGCGTATGCGAGAAGTCCAGTTGCGACGATGGCTACCGCATCGGCAATGCGCGTGCTCATCGAGATAAGCGCGCGCAGATTGTTACTGCCTAATCGGTCGGAAGAACCGTGCCTCCCGACGACGTGCGAAAGGCCGGGTGCGGTATCTCCCGCTAGTTCGAACTGTGCCGAGGCGAGATCGATGGATTTGGCAAGCATCTCCGACATGTGACGCTCCTATCGAGCCGAGTCGATCGTGGTTACCGGGCGCGTGTCTGACGGTGCCCCACTCTCCTGCGGCGCCATCGTCGCCCTTACCTTCTTCCGGTCCGCGCGCACCATATTGATCGCGGAATAAAGGCGGGCTGCCGCGCCGCGGGGTGTGATCTGCATAGCCCGCTGACGCGCCGCGACACGCATCTTCGCGAGTTGCTCCATTGGAGTGTCGAACAATTCGTCCAGCGCGGCCTCGATCGAGGCGCCACGTAGCGGATCGATCAGCCATCCGTTCTCCCCATCCTCCACCATCTCGATGGCCGCTTGGCTGTACACGCTGCCGAGCACGACGAGGCCGCTCGCCATGGCTTCGTTAACGACCAACCCCCATTCGTCCATCAGTGAGGGAAGGATCAGGGCGCCGCAATTCTGATAAATGGCGGGCAGGGCGGCATAGGGCATATTTCCATGGAAAAGCTGCGTGAAATTTGCCGGAAGTTCAGCCCGTTCCAAGCGAACACGCAACTCCCCGTCACCTAGCCAGACCATTTCGACCTTGCGTGTGGGATTTGCGACGGCCCATTTCTTCAGTGCGGTTTGCAGTTCGACCACAGCTTTCGCCGGGATGAGCCGACCGGAAAACACCAGCCGCCGCGCGATTTCGGGGTCCCGATCCAACGGCAACGCGGCGAACATATCCACATCGACCGGTTGATTGACGATAACGGTCCTATGGCTGGGAAATCCGAAGCTGCCGATATATCGAGCGCCACTGCGGCCGTTGCAGATCACCCCGTCGGCAATCTTGAGGATCGCACGCCGGAGGATCCGACGGGTAAATCCCCACCCCTTCTCCGTTTCCTCCGACAAGGTGGCCCACACGATCAGGCGACTGCCGGGATGTAGAACGCGATGTATCGCTGCTTGCAATGTGCGGAGCCCGAACTCGCCGGAAATTACCACTTCGGGCGCATAGCGCCAAAGCTGGGCTAGGGTGTCGTAAGGGAAATGGACAAACATCTGCAGGCGAAAACCAGCCGGATGCTGCCTGACTTTTGTGAATGTCTTGGTTTTTTGCTGAACGACGACGAGCGTACCGGAGTCCGGAATCCAGGGTCTATCCCCCTCCATCTGCGTCGATACGAATATTTTGAGTTCGCCTACATGATCTTGCAGCGCCTGGAGTAAGGGAAGCCGATATGGGGGGACGAAATTTGTCAGTAGCGCGGTTCTGATAACCATCGAACACCTCTATATATCGGTGCCAAATTGCTATCATTGTAAGTACTCTCAGGCGACTGAGCATTGGTGTTAATACATTCACATACCAAATGGAAATAATAGTGATATCTTATTTAGACAAATAAACAGTATATGTAACTACCACCTTCGGATAACACGGAATAGTGATTTTTTATGTTCCGATTACTACGATCGGCTGTCAAGGTGAAGGCTGGAAACGGCCTTGCCGGATGGCCGGTAAATAGCGGCGTCCGGCGAGCCGATGGCCGAATGACATTACAGCCTGCTGGTTCTATGACAGGGCGGCATAGAGCGATATGAAACGGATCAATCTTCCCGGATCGAACAAGGCAGCATTAGCCGCAGGTGGGCCGCGCGCGGGTTTAAGGTTTTCCGGTCGCTGCTTTAGAACGCCGCCCTGAAATCGATGGCGACGGCGGCGCGCGTAAAACTATTAATCCCCAGATCCGACCAGCGGTGTTGGATCAGGCCGGTAACTCCGGCGCTATAAACCTGGGTAAATCTCCAGCGACCGCCGACAGACCCCGAAATCGTTGAGTCGTTGCGCGAAATTCCCTGGTATTCGTACATGCTATAGTTGATGCCGGCGGTCAGCAGAATATTGCGTAATAGTTCATGTTCCGCTGTAAATTTGAGCTCGGTGTCCCATAATCCTGAACTTCCAGCCAGGATTGTTTCCTCAATGCCCCGCGAGGCGGCGAACTTCAGCGAAGTTAACTGCGTGATGTTCCATAGGATGGAGGCGCCGAGATACGCTCCGGCATTGGACGTTAACCGCGCGTCGTCATACATCTGGTCCTGGTAGCCCACGTAAGCTTCGCCGGTCACAACGTCCCCCAGCTTGAGATCCGTCCCGGCCGCGATCGCATAGCCCGAGGAGCTGCGCTTGAAGTGATCTGGGGTGGCGTCGAACGTTGAATCATATTCTCGCCGGTTGCCCCAGCCCTCGATGAATGCTTGATAGCCTGGGGTCAGCTCGTAACTGACACGCGGAGTGACAACGAATTCGACCCGGTTGCGATCACCTTCGATCGCCAGCCGGCCGTTGAGCGTCGGCTCGTTGGTAAAGGCATAGCCATTGACAGACCCAGCAATTGCGAAACCCCACCGGCTT
>JAQGIF010000088.1 GCA_028291345.1 Rhodospirillales bacterium
CGCCCCAATAGGACTAAATCAGTCCTCTTTAGATACGACTTCGTATCGTCAGGTCAAGCGGGCTCCCACCGAAAGCGGATCATTCCGAAGATTTGATCGCTTGCTGCCCGTGGCGCGGACCGGTAGATACGTCCCATGGATAGTATCACATCCGCCAGATACCCCTGGTGACCGGCATCGTTTGGGCCGATATTGTTGCGCTGTTGCAGATCGCGTTCATCGATCTGGTCCTGGCGGGGGATAACGCCATCGTGGTCGGGTTGGCAGTGGCCGGTCTTGCGCCCGAATATCGCCGCAAGGCGATCCTTCTGGGGCTTAGCGGCGCGGTCATATTGCGCATTCTGTTTTCCATCGTTGCTCTGAGCCTGCTGCATATATTGGGGTTGACCCTCGCCGGCGGGATCCTGCTGGTATGGGTGGCCTGGAAGCTCCTTCGCGAATTACGCGATGGCGACCACAGCGCGCACGGCAGAAAGTCCGGCCACAGGACTCTGTCGGGTGCGGTCGGCGCCATCTTGCTGGCCGATGTGTCAATGTCGCTGGACAACGCGCTTGCGGTTGCAGGCGCGGCCCACGATCATATAAAAATAATGGTGGCCGGGCTGATATTGTCCGTCGCGCTGATGGCGATCGCCGCCGACTGGGTGGCTCGCCTGATCGTAAAGCATCGCTGGCTCGGCTATGTCGGGTTGGCTGTCGTGGCCTATGTGGCAGGCGATATGGTCATCCGTGGTACGCGAGAGGTTGTTGAAGCCCTGTGATTCCGAGTGACAGCCACCCCCCCGACGCCGCAGCTCCTTCGCAGCCCCTTCCGACCTCCGAACTCCTGATCCGGGTAGTTGCGGGCCATCCGGACGTCAAAATGTCGGTGGGCGAACTGATCGATGGTATGGGCGGCCGTGCATTCAGCATCATCCTGCTGCTACTGACCTTGCCGCTCGCTGTTCCGGGCCCACCCGGACTGCCGACTGCGTTCAGCATCCCGCTTTTGCTGGTCACTGCGCAACTTTGGCTGGGGCGGCCAGCCCCCTGGCTACCCAATTTAATCCGCAAACGACGATTCGCGCGCGACGGTCTGCTGTCCGTTCTAAAGAAGATACGTCCCAGGCTGGCAAGGCTGGAAAGCGTTTGCCGTCCGCGTCTGTTGCGGATGACCGACCGGCACGGCGAACGATGGGTAGGTGTGTTCTACTTCCTGTGTGCGATAGTGCTTTGCAATCCGATTCCGATCCCCTTCAGCCATATCCCGCTCGCGATTGCCATGACCGCCTTCGCGCTGGGTTTCGTCGAACGTGACGGCTTCTTGCTCATCGGCGCGTCGATCGGAGCGCTGATCGGCGTGGCAATTAATATCTCCATGACCGGCGGCGCGTTCGTCCTGGGCCTCAAACTCCTTCACCTGGCGTAACTCATGACCCTCGAACTGGGTAGGACACCGAAAAGTCCCAAGGATGCGACGGAACCCCGGATTATAGTGTTCGGCAACGAGAAAGGCGGTTCCGGCAAATCGACGGCCGCCGTTCAAGTCGCAATTGGGCTTTTACGCCGGGGTCACGCCGTGGCAACTTTGGATCTTGATGCCCGTCAGGGCACTCTGTCGCGTTATATGACGAACCGCGAGGCGCATGGCGGGCTGCCCATGCCGGTCCATACCGCCATCCTGCCCAGCAAACTGAATGACAGCACCCAGGCGGCAGCGGCTGATCGCGATGCGTTTGAGACCACGGTCTCGGGTTTCGGGGGAATCGAATATGTGATCGCCGACACGCCCGGCAACGACACCAGCCTGTCCCGGTTGGCCCATGCGCGCGCTGACACGCTTGTGACGCCGATCAATGACAGCTTCATCGATTTCGATCTCCTGGCCCGCGTCGATCCCAAGACGCGCCGTATCCTCGGACCCAGCGTCTATGCTGAATTGGTCTGGGACCGCCGCAAGGAACGAGCGATGGCACGAGGCGCGCCGATCGACTGGATCGTCATGCGCAACCGGCTAGGCCATAGCGAGGCGCGCAACAAGCGCGAAATGGGCGAAGCCCTGAACGAACTGGCGAAGCGAATCGGCTTCCGGGTGGCCCAAGGCTTTGGCGAGCGGGTGATCTTCCGGGAACTTTTCCTTAGCGGGCTGACTTTGTTCGATCTTGGGGGCGCCGTCGGCGGGCCGGCCCTGGCGATGTCCCATCTCGCCGGCCGGCAGGAGGCGCGCGCCCTAATCGACGCGATTCTGGCCGGGCCCCCACGCCGTAGCCCGGCCGTGACCGCGCAATAATTGCACAACGTGTTATGGTAATAAAATCTCCCTAACTGTCAGCTCTCATTCCTACTGACCATTCCCGTTAGCGTTTCCTGTGCATCGCTGGAGAATATCGATGAAGCATCCGCCGGTCCGTAAGGCCGTCTTCCCCGTAGCGGGTCTAGGTACACGTTTTCTACCCGCCACCAAGGCGATGCCGAAAGAAATGCTGCCCCTTGTCGACAAGCCGCTGGTCCAGAACGCAATCGATGAGGCGCGCGAAGCCGGGATCGAGGAATTCGTATTCGTGACAAGCCGCGGCAAGGGCGTGCTGGAGGATCATTTCGATATCAGCCCGGAATTGAACGCCACGCTGGAAGCCCGGGGAAAGACCCCCGAACTGGCGGCGGTCAAGCAAACAGAGATCAGTTCCGGTCACCTCTATTTCACCCGGCAGCATAAGCCGCTAGGGCTGGGCCATGCGGTATGGTGCGCCAAGCAGGTCATCGGGCGCGAACCGTTCGCCATCCTGCTGCCCGACGATGTCGTGCTGTCCGAGCGCGGCTGTCTGGCGCAAATGCTGGATGTGTATAATGAGGTCGGCGGTAATGTGGTGGCGGTGGTCGACGTACCCCGCGAACAGACCAACCGGTACGGCATCCTCGATGTCGCGAGCGACGACGGGCGTGTCGCCGCAGTCAGGGGCCTGGTGGAAAAGCCGGACCCGAAAGTCGCACCCTCGACCTTGTCGATCATCGGCCGGTATATACTGCAGCCGGAGGTCTTCGATTACCTGGACGCCGGCTTTGTCGGCGCGGGCGGCGAAATCCAGCTTACCGACGCGATGGCGAAGCTGATCGACAGCCAGCCGTTCCATGGCTTCCGCTTCGACGGCAAACGCTACGATTGCGGCGACAAGGTCGGATTCCTTGAAGCAAATATTGCCTTCGCTTTACGGCGGCCGGATATCGGCGCCAAGCTACGCACAGCGCTCGAGGACTTGCTTAAAGCGCCACACTGACCGGCCCATGATGGCCATCTGCCGACCATCGTCCGTGATGAGGAAATAAATGCGTATCGCAATGATCGGAACAGGCTATGTAGGCCTCGTCTCCGGCGCCTGCTTTTCCGAGTTCGGTGTGGAAACCGTCTGCGTCGACAAAGACGCATCGAAGATCGAGCGATTGAAGGCCGGCATCATCCCGATCTATGAACCCGGCCTCGATACGCTGGTCGCCAAGAACGCCGGCGCCGGGCGCCTGACCTTCACGACCGATATCGGCCCGGCCGTCAAAGGCGTCGATGCCGTATTCATCGCCGTCGGCACGCCCAGCAGGCGCGGCGACGGGCATGCCGACCTATCTTATGTCTATGCCGCCGCGGCAGAGATCGCGCGTGAAATCGACAAATATACCGTCATAGTCACCAAATCGACCGTGCCCGTCGGCACCGGCCGCGAGGTTGCCCGCATCGTGCGCGAAACCAGGCCCGACGCTGATTTCGATGTCGCGTCCAACCCTGAATTCCTGCGCGAAGGTTCGGCCATCGGCGATTTCATGCGGCCAGATCGCATCGTCATCGGCTGCGAAACCGAGCGGGCGCAGGAGGTGATGCGCCAGCTTTACCGCCCCCTTTATATTCGCGAGGCGCCGATCGTCGTGGCGGGGCTGGAGACCGCGGAGCTGATCAAATATGCCGCCAATGCCTTCCTGGCGACGAAGATCACTTTCATCAACGAGATCGCCGATTTGTGCGAGCAGGTCGGCGCGAATGTCCATGACGTGGCGCGCGGCATCGGCCTCGACGGCCGCATCGGCCGCAAGTTCCTGCATCCCGGGCCCGGCTATGGCGGGTCGTGCTTCCCCAAGGACACGCTGGCCCTGGCCAAGACGGCGGCGGATCACGGCAGCCCGGTGCGGCTGGTTGAGACCGTCATCGACGTTAACGCCAAGCGCAAGCATTCGATGGCCAATCGCGTCCTCGACATGTGCGGCGGGTCGGTCGCCGGATTGACCGTCGGCGTGCTCGGCGTGACCTTCAAGCCCGATACCGACGATATGCGCGACGCGCCGAGCCTGGATATCATTCCAATCCTGCAGCGGGCCGGGGCAACGGTTCAGGCCTACGACCCTGCCGGCATGCATGAGGCAAAGAATCTGCTGCCGGACGTGGATTGGAAGGACGGCGCCTATCAGGCGGCGACCGGGGCCGACGTTCTGGTGATCATCACTGAGTGGAACGAATTCCGTGCCCTACAACTGGACCGGCTGGCCGAAATCATGAAACGTCCGGCGATCGTCGATCTTAGAAATGTGTATAACCCCGACGACGCCGCTAAAGCCGGCTTCGCCTATTCATCCATTGGCCGGCCGGCGACACGGCCGTCCACGGCCAAAGGAGCCACCGCCTAATGAGCCAGCCGGGCCACATGTTTCATTCCTCGGTCCTACGCGAATACGACATTCGGGGTATCGTCGGAACGACGCTTTCGCCTGCGGACGCCCGGGCGATCGGCCGAGCCTATGCTACATCGATCCTGCACAACGGCGGCAATACAATCGCGCTGGGCTTCGACGGACGGTTGAGTTCGCCAGAATTGTCGGAAGCCGTGGTCGAAGGGCTGCTGTCGACCGGTGTACATGTGACGCGCGTCGGGCTGGGTCCGACGCCCATGCTCTATTTCGCGATCAAACATCTGCATGCCGATGCCGGCATCATGGTCACCGGCTCGCACAATCCGCCGACCCATAACGGCTTCAAGATGGCGCTATATGCCGGACCGGTCTATGGCGATGCCATCCAGGCGATCGGCAAGATCGCAGCCAGCGGCGACTATGAGAGTGGCGATGGCACGATCGAAGATCTGGACATCCAGGACATCTATGTCGAGCGGCTGCTGAAAGATTATGACGGGCCCCGCAACCTCAAGATCGTGTGGGACGCCGGCAACGGCGCGGCAGGCCAAATTCTCCGCCGCCTGACGGCCAAGCTGCCTGGCGAGCATATCCTGCTGTTCGACGAAATCGACGGCAATTTCCCCAACCACCATCCCGATCCGACTGTGCCCGAAAATCTGGTCGATCTTCAGCGGGCAGTAGCCGACTATGGTGCCGATATCGGTATCGGCTTCGACGGCGACGGCGATCGCATCGGCGCGATCGACGGCACCGGCCGGATCGTCTGGGGCGATCAGCTTTTGGCGATCTACGCCAAGGAAGTACTGGCGACCCATCCCGGCTCCGTGATCATCGCCGACGTGAAGGCGAGCCAGGTCCTGTTCGACGAGATCACCCGGCTGGGCGGCCAGCCGCTGATGTTCAAGACCGGCCATTCGCTGATCAAGGCCAAGATGGCGGAGACCAATTCCCCGCTGGCAGGCGAGATGTCCGGCCATATCTTCTTCGCCGACAAATGGTATGGCTTCGACGACGCCCTCTATTGCGGCGTTCGCTTGGCGGCGCTGGTCAGTAAGTCCGGCGAATCGCTGGCGACGATCGTCGATCGGCTGCCGACCGTGTTCAACACGCCGGAAACTCGGTTCGATGTCGACGCGTCCCGCAAGTTCCAGGTCATCGGCGAGGTCAAGACACGACTGGCCGCCGACCCATCGCTCAAGGTGAACGACATAGACGGCGTGCGCGTCAACACTCCCGACGGCTGGTGGCTGGCGCGCGCCTCGAATACCCAGGAAGTGCTGGTCGCCCGCGCCGAGGGTTCGACTGCGGCAGGGCTGGACCGGCTGAAGGCGCAGCTGGTCGAGCAGTTGGGCCTCAGTGGGATTTCGCCGCCGGAGGGGTTTTAGCCCCTAGTCCGCCGTCGGGGCGGCAATCGGCGCGCAGTTCGTGCGGCCGGACATCAGGCAGTCCTGCAGCCGGGCGGATTGGCCGAGCTTCTGAACCAGAATCCACCCGACCGCGATCAGCAGGGCGGCGAGCAGCAGAGCTGCGACATTGGATCGGATGCGGCGCCTTTCGGCTTCCGGGTCCATTGCGGGCATTGCCCGGCGTCGCGCCCGCGCCTGAATTTCCTTAAACCGAACGATCTTGGGATTCCGGTGGTCGGGCTGTCGCTGCGGCCGGTCCATCATTCAGGGCCCCAGCAGGTCGCGGAAACGTCGGGCAGCCGTCAAATCGGAGGCGACGACGGCGCGGCGGGCAGTGGCCTCCCCATCCTCGCCCCAGCGATCGATCTCGAACCCCGAATCGAGTTCCGCTGCTGAGATCGCCTCATCGGCGTCGATCCGGCCATCTACCAACGCGAGACCGATTACGAAGGAACCGCTCGATGCCGCGGCACATTGGAAAGCGCCCAACCGCCAATCGTCCATGGCCGAAATCGTGCGTGCCAGAGTTTCCATCGCCTCGCCGGATTGCTTTACCGGGAGGATACCGGATGTCGTAACCAGTGTCGCCCCATGATGTTGTGCGAGCCAGGCCAGCAAGGGATCCCATAACTCCCTTTGCAGGGCGATCAGTTCGGCTGGCTGGCCGGGCTCAGCGCGATAGCAAACCGTGTCCGTCTCGGCAAAACGCAGGATGGTGGCCTCCACCGCCGGACGATTGATCGAAAAGTGATCGATCACCGTCGCGGCGAGCTGCATCATTGGCATGGTATGCGGCCTGATCTCGGTTTCCTGCGCCCGCCACTCCATGGCGATAGCCTCTGCCAGCCGTCGGCCCGGCACCAGGATAGGCGTACGTCGAGGGGTTTTGATCGCCTTGCCGTCGAGGCAGATACCGAACCCTTCGCCCTCAATCACCTGGACCTCTTTATAGAATCGCTTCATGACGCGATTTCCGCGAAAGGGTCGCCATCACTCTTGGGGTTGAATCCGAAGTAACGCCAGGTTTCGCGCATATGGGCAGGCAGTGGGGCGGTGACATCGACCACCCCCTTGCCCGATGGATGCGGCACGATCAGACGCCTCGCATGAAGATGCAGCCCTTGCCCGATCTCGTCGCTGGCAATCTGCGCGGCCGCGCCGCCATATTTGCCATCGCCCAGAATGGGCTTTCCAATCGCCGCCATATGGGCGCGCAGCTGGTGGGTCCGCCCGGTCAGCGGCCACAGCGCAACCCAAGCCGCTTTGTTCGCGGCATTGTCGACTACCGAGAAGAGTGACACCGCCGGCTTGCCCTCATCGTCGTCCAGTTCTACCTGCTCGCCGCGCACACCTTCTTTTTTGATGAGCGCGGCGTCGATCCGGCCGCGCTTTTCATCCGGCACGCCGACCGTCACGCCCCAGTAATATTTGCGGGCGGCCTTGCCACGAAACGTTTCGCCGAGCCTTCGCGCGGCAAGCACGGTACGCGCCAGGATGAGCACGCCGGACGTATCGCGATCCAGCCGGTGTACCAGCTTCGGTCGCTCGCCCTCGAAGGCCAGCGCATCCAGCATACCATCGAGATGGCGGGTCGTGCCGGTGCCGCCCTGCACCGCGAGCCCGAACGGCTTGTCGATGACGATAACCCAGTCGTCCTTGAACAGTACGCTAGCCCTGAGATCGGCCGCGTCATGGTCGCTTACCTGGTGGACCGCCTTGACCGATCGTTCCTCAAGCCCACCCAACGGCGGGACGCGGATGATCTGGCCTGTGGCGAGCCTCGTTGCCCCATCGGCACGTTTGCCGTCGACTCGCACCTGCCCAGTGCGGCAAAGCTTCTGCAACCGACCATTGGTCACGTTGGGGAATCGTCGGCGAAACCAGCGGTCCAGCCGCGTCTCATCGTCATCCGCTTCGACTGGAATGAGTTGAACCTGAGTCATGTCACACCGAATATCCAACCTTCGGCGCGCACCGCCAAGGAATCCAAGCCACTGGGCGACCAAACCGCCCGATCGTCCGCAATAAAGCGCAACCCTGCCGCCGCGACCAGCGCATCGCTCTCATGATCGCTGAATGTTTCGTGATTTTTTGGATAGGATGAGGTCGCGAGCGCGGCGAAACAGCGATTCAAAGCATCAGGCGTCCTGACCTTGGTGTTGCCATGTCCGGCCATCCGCATGAACAAACGCGGATACAGTTCCACACAGACGATGCTGGCACTCTCCGATGGATCGAACGGCCATACAGCAAAATCATCACCCAACCTCTGTTTCAACGCGTGCAAGACACGCATTCCGGCAAGGCCGCCCTTGCCCACCTGGCGCGCGCCCACCAGCTTCAGCGGACTTTCCGGCGCGCCGAACCCCGCGGCGCGGCACGCCTGCTCCGTCGCGCGATGATGCTCGGCAAAGCCTGCCGGGCGCGGTCCGCTGCGCCAGAATAACGGCGCATGAGCGTGATGCTCGGCGAAGGCGCCGCCATAATAATCCTCCACATCGGCGCATATTCCATCGATATGGGCCCAAAGCGCGGAGACGGAATAGGAATCCCCAAGGATAGGGCCGGCCATCGCGGCGGGCAGGGCAAAGGCACAATCGATGCCGATCAGCAGCCGCTCGCCTTGGCCGGCCCGCGCCGTCACCCAGTCGACGAAATCCGCCCGCCGCCAGCGCCGCCCAGGTGGGCGAACCAGTACTGGTGGGTCGGTGCCGCGCGGGCATTCAGCGACGGCAATGCCGGAATAAGCGCTACCGGTTGCGCCCGACCAATCGACGCCGACGAAACAATTCACAACTGGGGTCAAGAACTGCCATCGCCTCCGTCACCGCTGCCCGACCGCCGTCGCTTCCACACCGCCAGGCGCTCCCCCAGCATCTTCTCAAAGCCCCTGCCGGTCGGCGCATAAAATTCGCGCCGCTCCATCTCTTCAGGGAAATAGTTCTGGCCCGAGAAGGCGTCGTCCTGATCATGGTCGTAGGCATAACCCCGGCCATAGCCGAGATCTTTCATTAAGCGGGTCGGCGCGTTCAGGATATGCTTTGGCGGCATCAGCGAGCCGGTTTCCTTCGCCGCCTGCTTGGCGGCACCGAAAGCGCGATAGGCCGAGTTCGACTTGGGCGCGGTCGAGACATAAAGCACTGCTTGGCCGATGGCGAGTTCGCCCTCGGGGCTGCCCAGCCGTTCATAGGTTTCCCAGGCTGCCAACGCGACCGTCAGAGCGTGGGGATCGGCCAGACCGATATCCTCGACCGCCATGCGCACGACGCGGCGGGCGACATAGCGGGGGTCCTCACCGCCATCCAGCATCCGCGCCAGCCAGTAAAGTGCCGCGTCGGGATCGGATCCGCGCACCGACTTATGAAGCGCGCTGATCAGATTGTAGTGACCCTCCTGGCTTTTGTCGTAGAGCGGCGCCCGGCGCTGAACCAGCTCCGCCAACCCCTCAGGGCCGAGCGATCGCACCGCGCCGAGCGCGAAGACTTGTTCCGCCAGATTGAGTACGAAGCGCCCATCGCCATCGGCCATGGCGATCAGCGCGGTGCGCGCGGGCTGATCGAGCGGCAATGTCCGCCCTTCGGCCATTTCGGCATGGGACAGAAGCTGTTCCAAAGCCTCGGCTGAAAGCCGGTTCAGAACCAGCACCTGAGCGCGCGACAGAAGCGCCGCATTGAGTTCGAAGGACGGATTCTCGGTCGTCGCGCCTATCAGGACGATCGTGCCGTCTTCGACATAGGGCAGGAAGCCATCCTGCTGCGCGCGATTGAAGCGATGGATCTCATCGACGAACAACAATGTTCCACCGCCGGTCGCCCGGCGTTTCTTCGCAGCGTCGAACACCCGCCTGAGATCGGCAACACCCGAGAAGACGGCCGACAGCGGCTCGAAAGCAAGGTCAGTCGCCTGAGCCAGCAACCGGGCGATGGTTGTCTTGCCGCAACCCGGGGGACCCCAGAGGATGATCGACGACAGGCGGCGCTGCGCCACCATCCGGCCGACTGGCTTATCGGGGCCCAGCACATGGTCCTGGCCGATCACCTCGTCCAGCGTCTTCGGCCGCAAGCGATCGGCCAAGGGCTGCGTACGTGCCGCGCGTCCCGGAGATACCAGCGGCGCGACATCCTCGTCGAACAGGCCTTTGTCAGCCGTCATGATGCGCCATTCCCAAAAAATATTTCATTCGCAATTTGCGTTCGTCCCGCGGCCTCGTCATCCGGTATATAGATCTCAAAGTCGCTTTGGGCATGACGTCGCCATCGGCTGAAAATGGGGGTAGCACTATGAACGAAGCATTCATGCGCGGCTATTACGACGCCTATAACAGCGAAAACGCATCCCGGCTCGGAGCATTCCTGGCCGACGATGTGGTTCTGCTTTCGGCACAGGGCGAGCAGCGTGGCAAGGACGCCTATCTCACAACTTATGGTTTCATTATCGCAAACTTCATCGATCGCATGACGCCGGATGAGATCACGATCACGGGCAACACCGCATCGGTCAAGATCACCGACAGGTTCGAGGCGAAGCGGGATGTCCCCGATTTCCTCGGCCGCAGCTTCGCAAAGGGCGACGCCTTTATGCTGAAGCTGAACGGGACCTATCGAGTCGCCGGCGACAAAATCGCGGCGATCGATATCGCCATCCTTGGGATGGAATAGTCCCTGCCTGCACGCCCTTACTGGACACAGGTCCGAAGGCAGGATTTGAGTTGGTCAGGGCAAACGTCGGCGAGAGCAGGAGATGTGGATGAGCCACCCAGATGTCCAGTCGATGACGAACCGCCAATAACACCGCTGAACCGGTCCATGCAGGCATCGTATTGGGAATTGCAGACGCGCTCGCAGTTTTGCGGCGCGGTTTGACTGGCGGGCGCGGAAACCGGCCCAATGCCGCCGCTTCCCTGGCATCCGGCGGCCAGGAGAAGCGCTGCTACAAGGGAAAAGCGTGCGGTAAGAACGTTTCCCATCTGAACCTTGACTAGGACGTAGGCTTACGCCTCGTCGTCGTCAGCCGCCTCCGGTTTCAGGCCGCTGTCCTGGCCCTTGGCTGCGGGATCACGATCGACGAATTCGATTACTGCCATCGGAGCCGCGTCGCCATAGCGGAAGCCCGCCTTGAGCACGCGTGTATAACCGCCGGCGCGGTCGGCATAACGCTCGGCGATCGGCCCGAACAGCTTGGCGACGATCACATCGTCGCGCAGCGCTGCATAGGCGCGGCGGCGATTGGCGAGGCCGCCATGCTTGCCCAGCGAAATCAGCTTTTCGACGATCGGACGCAGGTCCTTCGCCTTGGGCAGGGTCGTCTTTATCTGCTCATGCTTGATTAGCGCTGCGGCCATATTGGCGAAAAGGGCCTTACGATGGCTCGAGGTGCGATTAAGCTTCCGACCACTCATACCGTGACGCATAATTTAAGTCCCTTTTCCTGGCCCGCGCGCGGGTCCGATTGCATGACCGCCGGGCACCTCAGATGAGAACGCCCCGCGGGCGGATCACCGCGATCCGCAATCACTCAATTTTGAATGACGTTTCGATTAAAAAGGCTCGTCCAGCTTCTTGGCGAGGTCTTCGATGTTCTCAGGCGGCCAGCCCGGAACCTGCATGCCGAGATGCAGGCCCATGGTCGCGAGAACTTCCTTGATCTCGTTGAGCGACTTGCGGCCGAAATTCGGCGTCCGCAGCATTTCGCCTTCGCTCTTCTGAACAAGGTCACCAATATAGATGATGTTGTCGTTCTTCAGGCAGTTCGCCGAACGGACCGACAATTCCAGCTCGTCGACCTTGCGCAGCAGATTGCGGT
>JAQGIF010000142.1 GCA_028291345.1 Rhodospirillales bacterium
CAGATAATCCGCGCGCTCAATCCGGGCTTCTCACCGCGGTCGTTTCCCCGCCTCGTTCGTCCCACTGGTCAACGGCATCCAGGCGCAGCAGCAGAAACTCGGCATCCGCGAGGAACAGTCGGACATATTCGGGCTTGAGAAGATCGAAAGCTCAGGCATTACCGACATATTGCGCGTCGATCTCGCCGATAACCTGACCTTCAAGAATATCGCCGCCTATCGCGAATATAAGCAGCTGATGCGCTGGGACCTCGACGGCACGCCGCTGCCGCTGATCGAATACAACACGCCCGGCGGCTGGTCGAACCGCGTCCTGCAATATAGCGAGGAGCCTCAGTTACAGGGCAAGGCGCTAAACGACCGGCTGGACTGGACCGTGGGGGGCCTGCTGCTGTTCACCCATCCGGGCGGCGAGGTGGCGTTCAACGAGCTGCAATTCTTCACGCCGATCTTCCAGACGCTCCACCCGACCGAGCGCAGCCAGTCGGTCTACGGCTCGGCGACCTATGATCTGCAGGACCTCATTCCCGGCCTGAAATTCACCGCAGGCTATCGCTATACCTGGGACTATCGCGGCCTCGATTCCTTCAAGACCAGCGGCGGCGCCTGCGGCTTCACCGACTTCAATTTCAACCCGATCTGCAACATCTCAGTACAGACCCGCAGCGGCGACCCATCCTGGAATGTCGGCGTCGACTATCAGGTCACGCCGGGCAAACGGCGTACCCGAAACCGTCAACCTGATCGGCAATTTCGGCACTGCGACCATCCGGGGCGTCGAACTGGATGCAACGCTGATCCCGCTGACTGGCCTCGAGATCACCCTGTCCTATGCCTATACCAATGGCCGCTACGACAGTTTCATCGACATCCAGACGGGGGGCAGCCAGCTTGGCCGGCCGTTTTCATGGACGCCGCCCCAAAAATTCAGCCTCAATGCGCGCTATAGGCTGCCGCTGGATGAGGCTTTGGGCGATATCAGCGTCCAGGCGACATGGGACCATTCCTCGCACATCTATCTCGCCTCCAACACCGATCTGGTCCAGCCGATATCATCCAATGACAATCTCAGCGCGCGGGTGGATTGGAGGGACATCGTCGGCAGCGACATCGACCTGTCTTTGTTCGTCACCAACCTTCTGAACGCGGATTACGGCACCGGCGGCATCGCGGTCTATAATGCCGCCGGATTCAGCACCTATGTCTGGTCCGAACCGCGCATGTACGGCGCCCAGCTGCGCTATCACTTCGGCCCTGGCGCATCGGAACCCGAAGCCGCCCCAGCTGCTTACGTTCCACAGCCGCCGGTAGCTCCGGCGCCTTTACCGAACAGCTATCTGGTGTTCTTCGACTTCAACAAGTCAGACCTGACGCCCCAGGCAGTGAATATCGTGGACCAGGCCGCGCATAATGCCGGCGCGGCGGAAGTGACGAAGCTGGAAGTCACCGGTCACACCGACACAGTCGGTTCCGATGCCTACAATATGCGCCTCTCCCGCCGCCGTGCGGAATCGGTCTCCGCTCAACTGGAGAAGGACGCCATCCCAGCCAGCGGGATCGAGATCATCGCCAAGGGCAAGCTGGACCTGCTGGTGCCGACTGCTGACGGCGTGAAGGAGCCGCAGAATCGACGGGTTCAGATCGTCTACGAGGGTGGACCGATGTCGTAGGGCTTTTCCGAATCAAGCTGAGGGCGCCGCCTTCTCCAACGCCGCCAGCAACGCCACGCCGTTCGGCGAGCCTAGCCCGGTGCAGGCATCCCAGCCGGCGTGAGCCGTATATCCGCCGTTATTGCCTTTGGTGATGTCGCGAAATCCCTCTGGGGTGCGGTACAGCACCGGATGTAAAAACCCTACCGGGCGGCCCAGCTTCTGATTGATGATGGCGATCAAACCAGCCCAAAGTGGGGCGACCGCGCTGGTGCCGCCGAATACCGCATCCTGGCCGTCGCCGCGCACGTTATAGCCGGTCTGCGGATCGGCATTACCCGCGACATCGGGGACGCCGCGTCCAACGCGCTTGCCGGGGTTGATCGATGACGGGACGCCGACGCTGCTCTGATAGCTCGGAAGGTCGAAAACGTCGCTGATCCCGCCCCCGGTCGCACCGCCGGAGCTTTCATTCCAGACGATTTCGTCCGCGATTGCACCGTTGCTCGCATCCAGCCGGGTTCCGCCACAACCCAGCGCATAGGGGCTGGAGGCAGGGAAATCGGCATGGGCAAGGTTGTCGGTCTCGCCGTCCGACGAGCCGTTGTCCCCCGCCGCGCAGCAGATGGTGACGCCCAGCGCCGCCGCATCCTGGAATGCCTGGCTCATCGCCTGCATGGCCTGGGCTGTCCACTGGCTTTCCGGCGATCCCCAGCTGATCGACACGACCGATGGCTTGCGGGTCGTATCGTGAACCGCCTGGGTCACGGCATCGAGAAACCCGCGATCCGTATTGGGTGCGAAATAGACGACGATCTCGGCCTTGGGCGCGATCGCGCCGGCGACCTCGATATCCAGGACGACTTCACCGTCGGCGTCATTTAGACTTCCTGTCGGCGCATTGTTGGCGCCATCGACCGTAACGCTGGTGACCGAGGGTGAAATGCCAAGGCCTTTGAAATAGGCCTGGAGATCGGCCGTCTGATACCCGCCGCCGAGTTCGATCAGGGCGATCGCTTCGCCCTGACCGTCGCCCTGCGGAAAATCGTAGAGCTTGGCGAGATCCGCCCCTGTGAACGTGGTCGCGGCGGCACCGATCAATGGCCTGATGGCGGGCCGCGCGGCGGGGCGATCGTCGAACCCGACGACGGCCTGAACAATGTTGGAAAGCTCCGGCGCAACGCCGATGGGGCCTGTTCGGCCGCGATAGCGCATCCCGTTGCGGGCATACCGCGCGAGATCGACATCGAACGCGCCGCAGAACGCCGCGTGGCTGCCGGACAGGATTACCAGCCGCCGCGCGGCATCCTTGTCGATGACGCGCAGCCCCTTACTTTTGGCATATTGTACGATCTTGTCGATATCGGACGGATCGGCGCCATGCTTTTGCGCAAATGCGCGACGGGTCATCGGCTTTGCCAACGCGTCGCCGGGCGGCGGGACCGGACTGCGCGGACGCAGAAAGACGCTAACTTCGATCTGTTCGTCGTCAGGCAATGGCCCGACCTTTTTCGATCCGGGCAGGGGTGATTTTTCGCTTCCGGGAAGCGGGACAAAGGCAGAGCGAACCATTGGACATCTCCTCAACCGGAGAACACGCGACGGACCGTCCGGTTCACGAGAAATTCGTGTGTTGGGGAATGTAATCCTGCATCAAAGCGCCTCCCCCTCGAGGAGGAGGTCGACGGCGAACCCAGCGGGTGGGAGGATGGTTCACCCTTCTGCCCGCTGGCGAGCGTATGGAGCATCACCCCCACCCGGCCGATGGGCGGACCTCCCCCTCGAAGGGGGAGGCGCTTTCTACCCGCGCGCCTACATACACGGCCATTTGAAAATATACTGGCTGGTGGCCAGGACATCGATCTTGTCGACGTCGGTCACCAGGGCAGCGGCCTCGTACATGCGGCGCTGATTGTCCTTGGCCTTTTCCGGGTCGCGGCTGCGGTCGAAGAAGACGGTGGCGTCGGTCATCGCCTCGGGCTGCATGCATTCCTCGACCAGCGCGTCGTAGGGCGGGGCGGCATGGGTCAGTGGCCGGATGACGACATTGGCGGCATAGAAGAAATTGCCTTGGCATTCGATCGCGACCGGCGTCGTTTCATTGTGCCACCTCTCGATCCATTCCTCCGGCGTCGTCTTCTTCGGCCGGACAATGAACACGCATTGGGAAAAGCCGTGGGTGCGCTCACCCGGCGGGGCGCGGTAATCGGTGTTCACAACGCCGTTGGACTCGCTGACCAGATAGCCTGCGATTCGGCCGGACACGGATTCCAGCACCTCGTCATAGGACTTGCGGAACATGTTGATTGCGCTGTCGACCCATAGATGCACGACACCCTCCATCTGCGGCCGGGTGGCGACGCGGACGGTGTTGGCGCTGGCGACAGCCTCATCGACGACATTGATCTGCAGGCCGCGCGCGCCCAGCGCCAGCAGCTGGGGCGCCGCCACTTCGCGCAATTTGCGGCTGAACTCCGCCTGGCTGTCGCGCACGTCGCGCCACACGGCATAGATCACTTTTTCCATGAGACTTCCCTCCGTTTTTGGAGACCTTCTGGGGCCGCAGAATTGTTGAGAGATAAGTACCATCTTCAGTTCGGCTCGGGTACGATTTCCGAAACCGAACCGACACGAAAGCCGGGGAAAATGCCCGAAGGACGCCTGACGGGAAAAGCGATTCTGGTGACCGGCGCCGCCTCCGGCATCGGCCGGGCCACCGCGTTGCGTCTGGCACAGGAAGGCGCGAGCGTCGCGCTGGCCGACCGCAATCTGTTGAGCGCGAACGAGGTTGCCGCCGAGATCGGAGCGATGGGCGGCACGGCCGCCGCGCTAGAATTCGATGCCGCAGATGCCGCCTCCTGCCGGCGCATGGTCGACCAGGCGGTCGCGGCGCTGGGCCGCCTGGATGTCGTCGCGAATATCGCCGGCGTGCTGCAGCGCGGGCCATTCGCGGAGATCCCGGCCGAAACCTGGGACGCCACAATCGCGGTCAACCTCACCGCCATGTTCCACATCATCCAGCAGGCCCTGCCGCATTTGACCGCCACGCGCGGCAACATCGTCAACATGGCCTCGTCGGCTGCATCGCGCGGCGTGCCGCTTTCCGCCGCCTATAGCGCGTCGAAGCACGCCGTCGTCGGGCTGACCAAATCGCTGGCCGCCGAATTCAAGGACCGGCATGTCCGGGTCAACGCCATTTCGCCAGGGCCGATCGCGACGCCGCTGATCATGGCGATCAAGCCGCCGCCAGGCCACCCGCAAGCCGATATCGACTGGGGCCAGCCGGAGGATATCGCGGCCGCCATAGTCTATCTCGCCAGCGACGAGGCGCGCTTCGTCAACGGCACAATTCTGTCGGTCGATGGCGGTCAGACGGCAGCGGGGCGATGACCGACACCGCTCTCCCGATCGCCGCGCCTGCCAACGGGCTTGTCCGCGCCGGACGGCTGTTCATCATCTTCATGGGCCCTAGCCTGGGCGGCCTCGCGCCGCTCGGGCTTGCGCTCGACCAGACGGCGCTGGCGGCGCATTTCGGCGGCGACAGCAACGGGCTGGCGCAAGCGGGAACGATCTTCACCGCTCCATCGCTGGCGATCATTCTCGGTGCGCCCTTCGGCGGCTACCTCGCGGAGCGCTTCGGCTATCGCCTGACGCTGCTGATCGCGCTGCTGGCCTACAGCATGGCCGGGTGCGCCGGGCTGGTCATCGACGGCTATTACCCTCTGCTGGTCTCGCGTCTTGTGCTCGGCCTCGCCGCCGGGGCGGTGATGGCGGTCTATCTCGCTTTGGCCAGCGCCTATTATCAGGGCATGGCAAGATCCAAGGTGCTGGGTTTCGCCGTCGCCTGCAGCTCGCTCGTCGGCGCGCTCGCCCTGGCACTCGGCGGGCGGCTGGTCGATCTCGGCGGCTGGCGCGCGCCGTTCTCAATGTATCTGATCGGCTTCGTCACGTTGGGCGTCGCCTGGGCGACCGTGCATGGCCCGTTTCACGCCCGCGCCCGAGTCGCGCGGACACGCGCCAGCCGTGGTTTATTGCGCCCCGATGGCCCGGTTCGCGTGATCGCGCAGCTCTGGCCGATCTATCTGGTGCTGCTGATCATCTCGATCGGCACCTTCATGCCCAGCGCCGGCGGTCCGTTCCTGCTAAGAGCGAACGGCATCCCCAGCGCCACCGACCAGGGCGCGATCCTTTCCGCCGGATCGACGCCCGCCATCTTCACCGCCGCCGCTTATGGCTTCGTCCGGCGCTGGTTCAGCGACTGGGCGCTGTTCATCCTGGTGCCCGCGGCGATGGGCTTGGGCCTTGCCGCCGCGGTGCCGCTGCACGACGTGGTCCCGCTAATCGCGACCTTCGTCGTCATCGGGCTGGGCACCGGCTTCAAGGCGCCGGCGGCCGCCTCCGTGGTGATTGCCGAAGCGCCGCCGAATGTGCGGGCAGCCGCGGCGGGCCTCAGCTTCAGCTGCATCTTCCTGGGCCAGTTCCTCGGCCCACCGGTGATCCGCGCCTTGACCGGCCCGTTCGGCATCCACGGCGCCTTCCTGGCGGTCAGCGCAACCCTGGTCGCCGTCGCGCTCACCATCGCGCTGAGCGGCATCGGCAAAGAAAAGACGAAATCGGAGGTTACCGCATGACCGACGCAACACTCGCCGCCCTGCTTGCCAAGCAGGAAATCACCGAGACGCTCTACCTCTATTGCCGCGCGATGGATCGCATCGACGAGGCCCTGACCCTGTCGATCTGGCACCCGGAGGGCACCTGCAATTACAGCAGCACAGAGGGCGCGCCCGACATGCTGTTCCGTGACTACCTCACCCGGAGCACTAAGGCCCGCCGCGCCTTCGCCAACCACAGCCACCAGATTGCCAACATCCTGATCCGCCTGAACGGCGAGGACCGCGCGGCATCCGAGGCCTATTTCACCGCCTCACTGCAGACGCCGCCCAAAAACGGATTAGTGACAGAGCATTTGTGGCGTGGCCGTTATCTGGACCGCTGGTCCCGGCGGGACGGAAAATGGGCGATAGATCACCGGCAGGTGCTGTTCGATTCATACACGCCGTACGATTTCGCGGTGGACCGGCTGAAAGACATGCCGCTGGCACTGGTGCGGCGGGATGGGGATGATCCATCTTATGGGCACTTGGCGGGTGTTCCATAGGGCGCGCTCACTTATGTCCCGATTCCGATGTCGGTTCGAACTGTGACCGGTCCCCAAGCATGGCCAATCCCTTCATTCGCCCTTGGCTGTGGTGGTCATTAGCCTCAATTTTAGTGGCTGCATACGCCGTGCCGGCGCACATCAGCGGCACGCTGATTGATACACCGCTCAGTTTGGAGCCAGGGGAGACTGCTCGCCTCACTGTGTATCGCGTTTTTACCGACTCACTCGTTCTGTCGCTGGAATTCAAGCGGCAGCCTCTGTGACCAAACCGCCCTGAACGCCGATCGCAGCCAGGAGGATCAGTTCGCATGCCCCATCCCGAAATTGACCTTGGGACCGCGGCTGACACCCGAATCCGGGCTAGCGTCGATGGTGGTTCTGATGTGACGTTTGAAGCATTGCCGAGCAATACATACAACCCAGACTTAGTCTGGCGCCAAATGACAACTGTCTTGGCTGTCGATAGAAAATGGGCTGAAAATCTTGCGCCTCAAAATGGTTCACCAACTCCTTCACCGCC
>JAQGIF010000009.1 GCA_028291345.1 Rhodospirillales bacterium
ACGCAATAGATGCGATGGACAGGAAACCGGTGGCTGCTGCCGTTGATGGGAAGTGACGGTGCGTCGCCGGGCTCGAACGCGAAGTTCATATCGTCCGCCTATCATGATCGGCACCGGCCGAAAGCCGGCCGGTGTGTTTGGTCATGTACGGTCCTATATCAGGAGTATGAATATGCGCCTATGCCGCCTTGTAACCACTTTTCTGGTGGTCACTGCCTTCGCTACTTCCGCATTTGCGGAAGAACTCGTCGTGAAGCCCACCGTCGCACTCGACTACCGCATTTATATCGGCGGGCTGGAGGCGCTGAGCGCCACCGTGACGATCGGATCGGACGCGCAACACTACGATATTGAGATCAAGGCAGTGACGGCGGGGGCGATCGGCAAGGTGATGCCGTGGCTGGTGCACATCGCATCGAAGGGCAATGTCGCGGGCGATAGGCTGCAGCCGGTCGAGCATGCGCAAACCAATAATTTCCAGGGCAAGGAGCGATCGGTGATCTTGTCCTATGACGGCCATGGCGGCTTCATCAACCGCAGGGTGATGCCCGATGCCCAGGAGGACCAGCGCGACGAAATTCCGCCTGACATGACCCGCGATACGCTGGATATCGTCAGCGGCGTGCTGGCCGGCCTGCGCACCGTCGACCGTACGGGCAGCTGCACCAGCCGGGTCCCAGTCTTTGATGGGCGCCGCCGTTTCGACTTGGTCTATAACGACGACGGCCACGAAACCCTCGACGCCAGCGGTGTCGCGATGTTTAGCGGCGACGCGCTGAAATGCGTCGTAAAGGTGGAGCCGGTTGCTGGCTTCTGGCGCAAGAACCAGAAAAAATTCTTCTCCCGGAAGGTGAACGGCGAGGACCAGGTCGTGCCAATCGAAGTCTTCATCGCCCGCGTCGGCGCCGCCAAGGTCGAGGCGCCGGTCCGTGTCGAAAGCAGCAGCCCGTTCGGCCCGCTGGTGATGAATCTTCAGGGTGTGCACGATCCGGAATAACCGGTCGTTTCGTAGCGTCATTCAATAGTGTGGGTGTTGGCACAGCGAAACCCACGGCGGCACGGTGCTGAACGAAGAGTGATGGGTTTCGCTGTGCTCTACCGCATCCTACTATTTCCGAGGGGAAGGGTAGGTCGAGCAAAGTGAGACCGTGGATAGTGAAGACCAATTTTGCGATCCGCATGGTTTTCAGTTTCGCGCTGGCCGTCGCGATTGGCATTGTCGCCCCCCTCGAACGCGCCAGGGCGGCGGAATGCGTTCCCAAGCTCCTCGTCGAAATGCCCATGCTCCAGAACGATTTGGGAAGTCCCGTCGTGTCGATCCTGATCGACAATCGCCCACGGGACGTGCTTCTCGATACTGGGGGTTTTTGGAGCATGCTCAGCCCGTCGATCGCGAAACTCTATGGAACCCGGAGATCCGGCATCGCTGGGCGGCTCGGCCTCGAAGGCGTGAAGATCGACAGGGCGGTCAAGTTGCCGTCGATCCAGATCGGTCCGGTTAAGGTCCCAGATGTCGATTTCTTCGAGGCGCCTGAGGGTTATTCGGACAACGCCGCTACGCTGGGCGCCAATTGGCTGAGCCGTTTCGATGTCGAAATCGACCCGGTCGATAGCAAGGTGTCGTTTTTCTTCCAGAACCACTGCGGCAACGCCGTGTACTGGCTGCATAACGACCTCGCGGAGCTGCCGGTGCGGATCGACCGGAGCGAGAATCTGATCACCATTCCCCTGATCCTCGACGGCCGGGAAATTCGGGCGTTGATCGATACTGGGGCGTCCGAAACATATCTGAGCCGGCGCGTTGCGGAGGAATTGTTCGCACTGCATCCCGGCAGCCCCGGAATGCAGGCGGAGGAGCCCGATACCGACCAAAACGGCAATAGCCGCCAGATGTACCGGTACCAGTTCGGATCGCTCGCCTTGGGCGGGATCGTCATCCAGCACCCGTGGTTGGTGATTTCGCCCATGACCAGCAAGGGGCCGGACATGATATTGGGCATGCACCAGTTGAACGGTCTTCATCTCTATTTCGCCTATGGTGAGAAGAAGCTCTATGCGACCACCGCGCGGGGCGATATCGCGGCGCGCCAAGCGGCTGTCGCTCCTGAAGCGGCGCCTAATGTTCCGCGGCGCGATCCGGTCGCCCTGACTAACGCCCGCGACTATCTGACTGCCGCAGCGGATGCGTTGAGACGGAAAGACTATAATGGTGCGATGGCAGCCCTGGAGCGGGCGGAGCAGGTCGCCCCTAACTATGCGGCGGTCTATGTGGAGCGCGCGCAGCTGTTCGCCGCGCGCGGACAGCACGACCAGGCCATCGCGGATTTGGACAGGGCGCTCGGCCTAGACCCCAAGAATGCGCTCGGCCTTCTGGAGCGCAGCCAGCTTTATACGGTGACCGGCGATTTCGACCGGGCACTGGCCGATGCAAACCGGGCGATGGCGCTCGACCCGGGTTCCGGGGACTCCCACGCCGTCCGAGCGGAAGTCTTTGCTGCCGAGGGCTCATGGAACCGCGCTATGCAAGACTCCACCTTTGCGATTCGGCTCGATCCCCAGAGCATCGTCGGGTGGTTGAGCCGTTCCCATGTTTATGAGCTGACCGGCGATTATGCTCATGCGTTCGCCGATGCCAACCAGGCCGTGCGGCTCGAACCGCGTTCCGCCGCTGCCCTCAACAGCCGATGCTGGACCGGTGCGATCCTCTCCCGGCTGGACGCCGCACTGGACGACTGCAACGCCGCCATCTCAATCCGGCCCTATAGTGCGGAGATATTGGACAGCCGCGCCTTCGTGCATTTCAAGGCCGGTCAGCTGGCCCATGCCCTCGCCGATTACAGCGCCGCCCTCGAGATCGACCCCAACTTCGCATCGTCGCTTTATGGGCGGGGACTGGTAAAGCAGCAGATGGGGGATCGGGCCGGCGGCGAGCGGGACGTCGCAGCCGCGCGCAAGACCGACCACGATATTGCCCGTCATTTCGGGAAGTAGTGTCTCATTCGCGCCGTTGCATCGCGCTCTAGGGCGCGTTAGAGCAAACGACTGTCCATTTTTCGGGATCTGCGCATGATCGATCGTCCGCTCGCCGTCATCGTACTCGCCGCCGGGAGGGGCACGCGTATGCGCTCCGCTGTCCCTAAGGTGCTGCACAAGGTGGCGGGCCGGTCGATGATCTGCCATGTCGTCGGAGCGGCCGAGGCGCTGGGTGCGGACCCGGTCGTGGTGGTGGTGGCGCCGGGCATGGACGATGTGGCGGCAGCAGTGAGGCCGCATTCGGTGGCGATCCAGCACGAGCAGCACGGCACCGCTGATGCGGTGAAGGCGGCGCGGGATGCGCTGTCGGGTTTCGCTGGCGACGTGTTGATTCTTTATGGCGATTGCCCGCTGATCCAGCCCGAAACGCTGGCGCGGATGCGGCAGGAACGGCGGGACGAGGCGGTTACGGTGCTGGGTATCCGGGTCCGTGGAACCTCGCCCTATGGCCGGCTGATACTGGCGGAGGATGGCACGCTCGACCGCATCGTCGAAGCGCTGGACGCGACCGATGCCGAACGGCGAATCGATCTGTGCAACAGCGGCGTCATGCTACTCAACGGATCGCGCCTGTTCGCCCTGCTGGACAGCATCGGCAACGGCAATGCGAAAAGTGAATATTACCTGACCGACATTGTCGCCGCCGCGCGGGCCGCGGGTTCGATCTGCCGTGTGGTCGAAGCTCCGGCGCAAGAGGCGCTCGGCGTCAATTCGCGCGCCGAACTGTCCGTCGCGGAGGCGACCTTACAGACACGGTTGCGGCGCAAGGCGATGGAGAACGGGGTGACCTTGATCGATCCCAAATCGGTGTGGTTCGCGTTCGATACCGTGATCGGCCAGGATGTAACGATCGAGCCCAATGTCGTGTTCGGGCCCGGCGTTACGATCGGCGATAAGGTCGAGATCCGCGCCTTCAGCCATATCGAAAAAGCGACGGTCGAGACCGGCGCGATCATCGGCCCCTATGCGCGGCTGCGGCCGGGCGCCAGCGTCGGCGAGGGCGCGCATATCGGTAATTTCGTCGAGATCAAGAATGCGCGTATCGACAAGGGCGCGAAGGCCAATCATCTCAGCTATATCGGCGACGCCGATGTCGGCGCCGGCGCGAATATCGGCGCGGGAACGATCACCTGCAACTATGACGGCTTCGGCAAGTTCCGCACGAGGATCGGGGCGGGCGCCTTTATAGGTTCGGATACGACCTTGGTCGCACCCGTCAAGGTCGGGGCTGGCGCTTTCACCGCCGCGGGCAGTACCGTGACCGAAGACGTGCCCGACGATGCGCTGGCGATCGCGCGCGGGCGTCAGGCGGTGAAGCCCGGTTGGGCTGCGGAGTTCCGCGCAAAGCAGCGCGCGGCAAAGAACAAGGAATAAAAACCTATGTGCGGCATCATCGGCGTGGTCGGTCGGCAGGACGCGGTCCCCCTCATCATGGACGGGCTAAGGCGGTTGGAATATCGCGGCTATGACAGCGCCGGCATCGCCACCCTGGTCGATGGCCGGATCGACCGCCGTCGGGCCGAGGGCAAGCTGCGCAATCTCGACGCGCGGCTGGCGCTGGAGCCGCTCAAAGGCACAATCGGTATCGGCCATACGCGCTGGGCGACCCATGGCGGTCCGACCGAGAATAACGCGCATCCGCATGCGACAGAGCGTGTCGCGATCGTGCATAACGGCATCATCGAGAATTACCAGGAGCTGAAGGCCGAGCTGACGGCAAAGAACCGCCGGTTCGAAAGCCAGACCGACACCGAGGTGATTGCCCATCTGGTCACCGACCTGCTGGACCAGGGCCTCTCGCCGGCAGACGCGGCTGCGGAGGCGCTGAAGCGGCTGCACGGTGCCTTCGCCCTGCTGATGCTGTTCGGCGGTTCTCATCCCATACTGATCGCGGCGCGCCAGGGACCGCCGCTGGCGATCGGCTATGGCACTGGTGAAATGTTCATCGCCTCTGATGCGGTTGCGCTGGCCAGCCTGACCAACCGGGTCGCCTATCTGCATGACGGCGACTGGGCGGTCGTCACCGTCGATCACGCCACGATCTATGACGTCGAGGGCACGATCATCGACCGGCCGATCCTGCAAAGCTCGGTCTCCGGAATCCTGACCGGAAAGGGCGAATACCGCCACTACATGCTGAAGGAAATCCACGAGCAGCCGGCGGTGATCGGCGACACGCTCGGCTCCTTTACCAACGAGGCGACCGGAAACGTTGAGCTCGGGCCGCTGCCGGTCGATTTCACGAAGGTACCGCGCATCACTATCGTCGGCTGCGGCACCGCCTATTATGCTGGACTGGTCGGCAAATACTGGATCGAGCAGATCGCGCGCATGCCGGTCGAAATCGACGTCGCCTCCGAATTTCGCTATCGCGCCGCGCCGATGCCGCCGGGCGGGGTGGCGCTCTTCGTCTCGCAATCAGGCGAGACCGCGGATACGCTGGAGGCGCTGCGATATTGCCGGGCGCAGGGCCAGACAATCCTGTCGATCATCAATGTCATGGAATCAACCATCGCCCGGGAAAGCGATGCGGTGTTCTACACCAAAGCCGGTCCCGAGATCGGCGTCGCTTCGACCAAGGCCTTTACCACCCAGTTGGTCGTGCTGGCCTGCCTGACTATCGCAATCGCCGAGGCGAAAGGCGCGATCACGCCGGCGAGGGCGGCGGCCATGGCGGCGGCTTTGCGGGAGGCGCCGGCGCGGGTCTCGGATGTATTGCATGAGGCCTATAAGATCGAGGCGCTGGCCCATCAGATTGCCCAGGCGCGCGACGTACTCTATTTCGGCCGCGGCACCGCCTATCCGTTGGCGCTGGAAGGGGCGCTAAAGCTCAAGGAAATCTCTTACATCCATGCCGAGGGTTATGCCGCCGGCGAGATGAAGCATGGGCCGATCGCGTTGATCGACGAAGACGTTCCGGTGATTGTGCTGGTGCCCCGTGACGCTCTGTTCGAAAAGACCGCTTCGAACGTCCAGGAAGCCCAGGCACGCGGCGGGCGCATCCTGGTGGTCTCAGATAAGGCCGGCATCGAACGGCTTGCCTCGCTATCGGTTGGCACGATCGAGGTGCCCGCTGTCGATCCGTTCGTTTCACCGATCCTTTATGCGATCCCGGTTCAGCTGTTGGCCTATTACGTCGCGGTCGCCAAGGGCACCGACGTCGACCAGCCGCGTAACCTGGCGAAGAGCGTGACAGTTGAATAGCGCCGCGTAGGCGGATGAACGAAGCGCAATCCGCCGACCTCACAAGTCGCGCCAAATGGCGGAATGCGCTTCGCTGTCCGCCCAACTCATGAGATTCTAAATGAGCACTGGTTTCAAAGGTAAAGTCGCCCTCGTCACCGGGGCGTCGACCGGCATTGGGCGCGCCACAGCGCTGCTGTTCGGGCAGCGTGGGGCAGCGGTCGCGGTGGTGGCGCGGGATCCGGTCAAGGCGGCGTTGGTGGTCGATGAAATCCGTGCGGCGGGCGGCGAGGCGGCGTTTATTGGCGCCGACATGCGCGAACCCGGCGATATCGCCGCGATGGTGGCGCAGACCGTGAAGCGGTTCGGTGGGCTGCATTGTGCCTTCAACAATGCCGGGGTGAACGGCATCGCCGCGCCGTTCCATGAGCAGACACTCGCGGAATTCGAGCGGGTGGTGCAAGTGAACCTGACTTCGGTGTTCCTCTGCATGCAGCACGAAATCCGCCATATGCTGGGCGCGGCTGGCGGAGTGATCGTCAACAACTGCTCGGGCGCCGGTCTGATCCCGGCGCCGGAACTGCCGCATTACACTGCGGCGAAGCATGGATTGCTCGGCTTGGCCAAGGTCGCGGCCAAGGAATATGCCAACCGGAATATCCGCGTTAATTCGATCTGCCCCGGGGTCATAGATACGCCGATGATGCAAGCCCATCTGGGCCAGGATTCGGGAACCATCGACGCGCTGTTGGCGCAGCTTCCCGGCAAGCGCATGGGGCGGCCGGAGGATATCGCCCGCGCCGCCGTCTGGCTTTGCTCGGACGATGCGGCCTATGTTTCTGGCGATACGATGGTCGTCGATGGCGGCCTGATGGCTCATTAGATACGGAATTTGGCGATGATCACGCCGCAATATGTTCGGGCGCTCAGCGCCTATAACAAAGAGATGAACCAGCGGGTGTATGGCGCCGCCAGCAGGCTTTCCGATGAAGCACGCAAGCAGCAGCGTGGGGCCTTTTTCGGTTCGATCCACGGCACGTTGAACCACTTGCTGTGGGCGGATCAGATGTGGATGTCGCGTTTCGCCGGCTGGCCGAAACCGGAGACGCCCGGCAGGCAGAGCGCTCAAATGTTCGATGATTTTGCCGAAATGCAGGCACGGCGCGATGAGATTGACCCGGGTATCTGCGCCTGGGCGGCCAGCGTGACCGACGCATGGCTCGCGGCCGAACTGACTTGGTTCAGCGGTATCGCGCAACGCGAGGTGACTGCCCCCAGAATGATCACGGTGATCCATATGTTCAATCACCAGACACACCATCGCGGCCAGGCCCATGCGATGCTGACGGCCGCTGGCGAGGATACCGGCGACACCGATATCGCGTTCATCCTGCCGCCGTCCGCCTGGGCCTGAAACGAAATTGCCGGGTTGTTGCGCATCGCCTGCATTTAATGGCCAAATGCCCCTTGGTCGGGAGGGCAGGGCGATGAGCAAAGGTCTCGTTTCGATTGGGTTGGCCGCAGTGGCTTTCGCTGTCTTTCCGGTCGACGGCTTGGCCCGCGCCGCCTGCGAATGCCCGCAAACCTCACTGGACGAGCGGATCGCCGCCTCCGTCTATATCTTTAGCGGCAAGCCCCTGATGTTCGCGCAGATTCCGCCTGGCGCTTCGCCGTTTCATTCCGAAGGCAGCATGGAAATCCCGGGTGGCGTGCCCAATGACATCGTGACGATTTTCCAGGTCGATACCGTCTGGAAGGGCGCGGCGCAGCGGCGGATCAAGGTGAGGCGCAGTCCGCGCTCATGCGCTAGCGATTTCAAGGTCGACGAAGCAGCCATTGTCTTCGTCCAGGCCGACAGCGCGGGTGTGCTATGGACCGGCGTTTGCAGCGGCGACGCCGTCAAGGGCGACGAACACTACGATCTGCTGAAGGCCGATCTGACCGGCCGCCTGAAATATAATTGAGGCGTCGGAGCCGGAGATTATCGCGCAAGGCCGGCCTGGAAGTTGCTACGATCCGACATGACATAGGTGTGATTGAACGCTGGAGATCATGATGGCAAAGGCGATTTGGAACGGTAAGGTTGTGGCGGAAAGCGAGAGGTTCGAAGAGGTCGAGGGCAATATCTATTTTCCGCCCGACGCTTTGAAGAGCGAATTTTTCGCCGATAGCGACCATTCCAGCACCTGCCCGTGGAAGGGTACCGCCGGCTATTACTCGCTGACCGTCGATGGTAAGACGAACCCTAACGCCGCCTGGATCTATCGCGATCCAAAGCCCGCAGCGGCTAGTATCAAGAATCATGTCGCTTTCTGGCGCGGCGTCGAGGTGGTGCGGTAGCCCTGCAATTTACTGCGTTTCGCGTTATCCTGCCCGTCCTACAAATCTCACTCCGCTAATGCTAAGGGTTGATCCCAAGCAGAATCGATCCCGGGACCTTCCCATGACCCAATATGATTTCGACCTGTTCGTCATCGGCGGCGGTTCCGGCGGTGTGCGCGCCAGTCGCATCGCGGCGAGCCTTGGCGCACGGGTCGGGGTTGCAGAGGAACGCTATATGGGCGGAACCTGCGTCAATGTCGGCTGTATCCCGAAGAAGCTGCTGGCCTATTCGGCGGGCTTCGGTCACGGCTTCGACGATTCCGCCGGCTATGGCTGGAACTGCGATGGCAATAAATTTTCCTGGCCGGATCTGATCCGCAACAAGGATGCGGAGATTTTCCGCCTGAACGGGATCTATCGCCGCGTCATGGAGTCGGCCGGGGTCAAGGTCCGCGACGCACGCGGCGTTCTCGCCGATGCCCATACAGTGGAACTGTCGAGCGGCGAACGGGTGACGGCTGACCGGATCTTGATCGCAACGGGCGGCTGGCCCAAGGTGCCTGAGATTCCAGGCCGGGAATTGGCGATCACCTCGAACGAAGCCTTCCATCTGCCCGATCTGCCACCGCGCGTGCTGATCGTCGGTGGCGGCTATATCGCGGTCGAGTTCGCCGGCATCTTCCAGGGTTTGGGCGCCCAGGTGACCCTGATCCATCGCGGCATGGCGATCCTGACCGCGTTCGATCACGAACTCGGGGCCACCCTGATGCACGAAATGTACATGCACGGGGTCAAGGTCCACCTGCATTCGGTTATCAAGAGGCTGGAGAAGATCGAGGGCGGCATCCGGGTGATCTGCAACGACGACCAGATGTTCGAGGTCGATTGCGTGCTCTACGCGACCGGCAGGGCGCCGATGAGCCATGGCATCGGACTGGAGGCGCTGGGCGTCGCGCTCGATGCCGATGGCGCGGTGATCGTCGATGACGAGGACCGCACCAATATTCCCAATATCTACGCTGTCGGCGACGTGACAAATCAGTTGAACCTGACGCCGGTGGCGACCGCCAAGGGTCATGCGCTGGCCGAGCGGCTCTATGCCGGGGGCAACCGCCATATCAGCATGGAAAATGTGGCGACCGCGATCTTTTCATCGCCGCCCATTGCAACGGTTGGCCTTTCGGAGGAGCAGGCGGTGGAGAAGGGGATCGTCTTCGACGTTTATAAGCAGAGCTTCCGCCCGCTGAAGCATCGCCTGTCGATGCGCGACCAGCAGACCTTCATGAAGCTGATCGTCGACCGGGCAAGCGATAAGGTGCTGGGCTGCCACGTCATCGGCGATGACGCAGCCGAGATGATGCAGGGTTTCGCCGTGGCGCTCACCGCCGGGGCGACCAAGGCGATGTTCGACCGGACGATCGGCATTCATCCGACTTCGGCCGAGGAATTCCTGACTATGCGCGCACCGGTTCAAATCCAGCCGTGATTGTAGCGGCCCCGATTGTCACGACGATAGTTGGGCGACGTTGTTTTCGCCCGTCATGACGGATATATAGCCGAGTGCCTCTTTTTCGAAGGCGAGCAGATACACCATGACCTCATCGGCCACCGACGCGATTCCCGCGCACGACATCTACGCAAAAGCGCGTTTCAATATGGTCGAAAGCCAGATTCGGACGAATCGGGTGACCGATCCCGCCCTGCTGGCGGCGCTGTCTTGGCTGCCACGGCAGATATTCGTGCCCGATTCGCTGGCCGGGGTGGCCTATGTCGATAAAAGCCTGCGCATAGTCGGCAATCGCTATTTGCTGGAACCACTGGCTCTGGCACGGCTGGTGCAGGAAGCCACGATCACTTCAGCGGATAAGGTGCTCGTGATCGGCGCGGGCACCGGCTATTCCACCGCGCTTATCGCCGGTCTGGCCGCCTCGGTAACAGCGGTGGAAAGCGATGCGGAATTGGCCGAGACCGCGCGCGTCAATCTTGCGGCGCTCGGCATCGCCAACGCGATCGTCGAAACCGGCCCGCTCGATCAGGGGGCGGCTGGGTCGGGCCCGTACGACGTCATCCTGATCGATGGCATGATCGGCGAGCTGCCCACGGTGATCGCCGATCAGATCGCTCCACATGGCCGCCTTGTGACGATCCGGTCGCAGGAAGGCCGATGCGGCGCCGGTATGCTGTACCGTAAACTGGGCGGGTTCGTATCTGGACGTGTCCTATTCGATGCCACCGGCCCATTCCTGCCGGGCTTGGCCCCCCGTTACGCTTTTGTGTTGTGAGTATGACCGAACCATTTGAAATCGATTCGCTCACTTTGAAAGAGCGTCTGGATGGCGAGAATCCCCCTGCTGTTCTGGATGTTCGCGAACCCTGGGAGCTGGAGATCGCGTCGATCGAGGGGGCCTTGTCCATTCCACTTGGCGAGTTGACAGGCCGGGCTACCGAACTGCCGCGCGACCGGCCGCTCGCTGTCATGTGCCATCATGGCGGACGCAGCGCCCAGGCGACGGCATGGCTCCGCAACCAGGGATTCGACCGCGCGACCAATGTGGCCGGGGGCATCGATGCCTGGGCCAGGACGATCGACCCCACCCTGTCGCGATATTAGGAAATTCCGCTTATGCGCAACTCCATCCGGCTTTATTCCTCAGTCGCCTCGGTCATCGGGGCACTGACATCGTGCGTCGCGGCAATGCCTGCCGCTGCGCAATCGATCGAAGACACCATGGCCGCGGCCTATACGCAAAGCACGCAACTCGGCGGACAGCGGGCTCAACAGCGCGCGACTGACGAACTGGTGCCGCAGGCGCTGTCGAACTGGCGTCCGACCGTGACGGTCACCGGCGACGTAGCGCGCACCCATACCAAGTACGATCCTCAGCCCACGACGGTCACTGCCAGCGGAAATACGGTGCGCATCCCCGGCACGTTCGGTTACGATACCTCTAAGACCGTCGGTCTGCAGGTTATCCAGCCGATCTATCGCGGCGGCCGTACGGTCGCACAGACCAATGAGGCGACGAACTCCGTCAAGGCGGGACAATCGCAACTCAAGGCAACCGAGCAGAGTGTGCTGCTGGCGGCGGCACAGAGCTTTCTCGATGTCGTCCGCGATCAGTCGACCGTGGAGCTCAACGCCAATAACGTGAGCGTGCTGAAGCGGCAGCTCGACGCCACCAACGACCGGTTTAGGGTCGGTGAAGTAACGCGAACCGACGTCGCTCTGTCGCAATCGTCGTACCAGCAGGCGCGTGCGCAATATACGACCGCGGTCGGCGCGCTGGCGACGGATCGCGCCGCGTTCCAGCGCGTTGTCGGCCAGGCTCCTGGCAAGCTGGTCCAGCCGGTTTTCAAATATCAGTTGCCAGCTTCGCTGGAGGACGCCATCGCCGAGGCCGAGGCTGATAACCCCCTGGTGATCGCATCGGAATATAGCGAACGCGCGGCTCGCGACGCGGTCGATCTGGCTCAGGGCGCGCGCCTGCCGACGGTGGAGGTCGTCGGTACGTTCCAACGCCTCTATCCCGGTTCGAACAGTTCGACATCGAGCTTGGCGTCTGGCAGCCTGAGTGGCGGCGGAGTCATCCAAAGCGGCGTCAAGTCAATCGAGACCGGCAGCATCGCAGCGCAGATGACTTGGCCGCTTTACACCGGCGGCCAGGCCTCGTCGCTGGTGCGTCAGGCAAAGCAGACCGCCAACCAGAATTTGATCGCGATCGAAGACTCCAAGCGCGTCGCGCGCCAGACCGCGATTGCGGCCTGGCAGCAGCTCATCGCCTCGCGCGCGAACATCGAGGCGCTGACGGCCCAGGTCGAAGCGGCTCAGATCGGCGCCGAGGGTACCCGCCAGCAGGCTCTGGTCGGCACCGCCACCATCCTCGACTCTCTGACATCCGAGCAGAATCTGCTGCAGGCCGAGGTCAATCTGGCCAGCGCACAGCATGACGCGCTGGTGAATTCTTTCGCGCTGCTGTCGGCTGTGGGCCGTATGACCGCGCCGGAACTCGGGCTGGCGGTCCAGATCTATGATCCGCAGGTCAATCAGGATCGCGTTGGCGACAAATGGTTCGGGACTGGTATCGACTGAACCGCCTTCTGCGGGTACTGGTTAGCCATTGCCCAACGGGTCCCGATTTCCGCAGTAGCTGATTATGCTCGACAAGACCTTCGATCCGAAGACGGTGGAAAGCCGCCAGTCCGAACGTTGGGACGCGGCTGAGATCGGCCGCCCTGCCGGCGACGGCGTGCCCTTCACCGTGATGATGCCACCGCCCAACATAACGGGCAGCCTGCATGTCGGGCATGCGCTGAACCACACGCTTCAGGACGTGATCGTCCGCTATCGCCGGATGAAACACGACCGCGTGCTGTGGCAGCCGGGTACCGACCATGCCGGCATCGCTACCCAGATGATTGTCGAGCGGCAATTGGCGGCAGAAGGCAAGTCGCGCCTCGATTTCACCCGCGACGCCTTCATTGAGCGAGTTTGGGAATGGAAGGCGAAATCCGGCGGTGCCATCGTCAATCAGCTGCATCGGCTGGGCACCTCGCCCGACTGGTCGCGCGAGCGCTTCACCATGGACAAGGGCTTGTCCGACGCCGTCCGCAAGGTGTTCGTGCAGCTTCATAAGAAGGGCCTGATCTATCGCGACAAGCGGCTCGTCAATTGGGACCCAAAGCTCCACACCGCGATCTCCGACCTTGAGGTCGAGGCCAAGCCGAACAAGGGCAGTTTGTGGCACTTGCGCTATTCCATTGCGGGCATGCCGGACAGGTTCCTGGTGGTCGCGACGACGCGGCCCGAGACCATGCTGGGCGATACCGCTGTCGCGGTGAATCCGCAAGATGAGCGCTATCAGGACCTGATCGGCCGGCACGCCATCCTGCCGCTGGTCGGCCGGCTACTGCCGATCGTCGGGGATGACCACGCCGATCCCGAAACCGGCAGCGGCGCCGTGAAGATCACACCCGCGCATGATTTCAACGATTTCGAGGTCGCCCGGCGTCATGGCCTCGAGCTCATCAACATCTTCGACCGTAACGCCCATTTGAACGAAAACGTCCCCGAGCGCTTCCAGGGATTGGAGCGTTATGAGGCGCGCAAGCGTATCCTGGCTGAGCTCGAAGAGTTAGGCGTGCTGGAGCGGGTGGAACCGCACGACCACACTTTGCCGACCGGCGACCGTTCGGGCGTGGCGATCGAGCCCTGGCTGACCGACCAGTGGTATGTCGACGCCGCGACGCTGGCCAAACCGGCGCTGGCGGCAGTCGAAGACGGCCGCACCCAGATTATCCCGGCCCAGTGGGAGAAAACCTATTTCGACTGGCTGCGCAACATCCAGCCCTGGTGCATCAGCCGGCAGCTCTGGTGGGGTCATCGCATTCCCGCCTGGTACGGTCCTGACCATTATATCTTCGTCGAGGAATCCGAGACCGAAGCGCATGCCGCGGCGCGCGCCCATTATGGCCACGATGTCGAGCTCGTGCGCGACAATGACGTGCTGGACACCTGGTTCTCGTCCGCTTTGTGGCCGTTCTCGACCTTGGGCTGGCCGGAGCAGACGCCGGAACTGTCGCAGCATTATCCGACCGACCTTCTGATCACCAGCTTCGACATCATCTTCTTCTGGGTCGCCCGCATGATGATGATGGGCATGCATTTCATGGGCGATGTGCCGTTCCGGCGCGTCTATATCCACGCGCTGGTCCGCGACGAGCACGGCCAGAAGATGTCGAAGACCAAGGGCAATGTGATCGATCCCCTCGTGCTGATTGAGAAGTATGGCGCCGATGCACTGCGCTTTACCCTGGCGGCGCTGACCGCCCAGGGTCGTGATATCCGCCTGTCGGAATCGCGGGTCGAGGGGTATCGCAACTTCGCGACCAAGCTGTGGAACGCGGCACGCTTCTGCCAGATGAACGAATGCCACCCGGTCGCCGGCTTCGATCCGGCGGCGGTGAAGCTGCCGGTCAATCGCTGGGCGGTTGGCGAACTGGCGCTGACCGCTGCGAAGATGGCTGAGGCGCTGGACGGGCTGCGCTTCAGCGAGGCCGCGCTCGGCATCTATCAATTCGCCTGGGGGAGCTTCTGCGACTGGTATCTGGAATTTACCAAGCCGCTGCTGGCGGCGGGCGGCGGGGGGGCGGTAGAAACCCGGGCCACGACTGCCTGGCTGCTCGACCGGATATTGCTGCTGCTACATCCGATCATGCCTTTCATCACGGAAGAGCTGTTCGAAAAGCTGGGCGAGCGGGATGGCCGGCTGCTCGCAACGGCGAGCTGGCCTGAATTTGGCGAGGGTTTCGTCGACGATGGCGCAAGAGCTGAAATCGACTGGCTGGTTCGCATCATTTCGGCGATCCGTAGCACCCGCTCAGATATCAATGTTCCGGCGTCGGCGATCATTCCGCTGGTGCTCAAGGAGGCCAATGCCGAAAGCCTGCGCCGGGTCGAGCAATATCGCGGCTTGATCGAGCGCATGGCGCGCGTCGACGCCGCCGAGCCCAGCCGCGAGGTGCCGGCGGGTGGCGCGGCCCGCGTCGGGCTGGACGAGATGACGATCATCCTGCCGCTCGCCGGCACGATCGATTTCGCGGAGGAGAAAGCGCGGCTGGACAAGGAACTGAAGCGGGTCGCCGGCGAGATCGAGAAGATCGACAAGAAACTCGGCAACGCCCAATTCCTGGAGCGCGCACCGGAAGAAGTGGTCGTTGAACAGCGCGAACGCCGTATGGATTACGCGGCAGCGGCGGACAAGGTCCGCAATGCGCTGGAGATGCTGGGGAGTTAGACCCTCGGTTTCCTTGCCCGGCAAACATACGGCGGCTAAGGTCCGGGCGGATTTCGCGTAACGCCGAGGATGTGAATGCCGCTAGTGTTTCCAGGCATTGGAAGATACGCCTTAACCCAATTCCGGGCAGGATTTGCGCTGACTTTGATAAGCGCACTCGCGCTCTCCGCCTGCGCCGTGCATCCGATGCCCGTCTCCGGTCCTGAAATCAGCGCCACGTTGGCCGACCATACCGCCATGTTGCCGGGCGGCTTCATGGAATATTATGCGCCGGACGGAAAGCTGCACGGCATATCCGACGGCCAGCCCTACGAGGGAACCTGGGAGGTGCGGAACGATATGTTCTGCACGGCGTTGGATGGTGACCCTGCCGTCTGCTCGCAGGTGGGCCGCGATGGCGACACGCTCTATTGGAGCCTGGACGGTGAAAAGAAGATCAGCCGGGTCAGTACGATCCTGCGCGGCAATCCGAAAAACCTGAAATAATGCCAAGACACTAAAACAATGACAAAAGGGGAAACATCGTGGCCGCGAATGGGGGGTTCTCTGAAGCGAGACTGAAACGGCTGAGCGATTCGATGCGCGGCTATGTAGATCGCGGTGAGATCGGCAATGTCGTGACTTTGCTCTATCGGCGTGGGCAACGGGCGCATGCGGATCAGGTCGGCTGGCTGGATGGGGAGGCGCGCATTCCGGTCGCGCACAACTCGATCTTCCGCATTGCCTCGATGACCAAACCGGTCGTCAGCGTGGCCGCGCTGATGCTGCTGGAGGAGGGCAGGCTCAGGCTCGACGATCCGGTCGATCGCTGGCTGCCCGAACTTGCCGACCGCCGCGTCATGTGCGATTCGGCCGGCGATATCGACGATACCTATCGCTCGCCACGGCCGATCACGGTGCTCGACCTGTTCACCCACCGGCCGGGTCTGGTCAGCCAGTTCACCGCCGGCGGCCAGATCGGCTCGGCGGCTGCAAAGCTTCATATCGGCAACGCGCTGCTCCTGACCGGGACCGACCCGGACGAGTGGCTGGCGCGACTCGGTGCGTTGCCGCTGGTTTATGAGCCCGGCACGCACTTCAATTACGGCTTTGCGACCGACGTGTTGGGCTTCCTGGTGGCGCGCATCGCCGGCGTGGGGCTGGAAGATTTCCTCCGCCAGCGTCTCTTTGGGCCTTTGGGCATGGTCGATACCGGCTTTCATGTACCGCAGGACAAGCTTGCGCGCCTGTCGGTCGCGCATATGCCCGATCCGACGACCGGTAAGCCGGTCATGAACGACCATCCCAGCGCCAGCCCTTGGAGTAAGCCGAAGACAGTTCCGTCGGGATCGGCCGGCCTTGTTTCGACGGCTGACGATTATGCGAAGTTCGGGCTGATGCTGCGCGATGGCCGTGGGCCGAACGGCGATCGCTTACTGTCGCGCAAGACGATCGAGCTGATGACGACCGATTTCCTGACAGCGGAACAGCGGGGCAGGCTGTTCCTCGGCTTCGACATGTGGTCGGCACGCGGTTTCGGGCTAGGCGTTTCGATTGTCGATAATCTGGCCGGGCAGTTCAATCTGGGTTCGGTCGCGCGCTATGGCTGGGGTGGGGCATTCGGCACCACTTGGTTCAACGATCCGAGGGAAGACCTGACGGCGGTGATGATGATTCAGTCGCTTGTCGGGCCGCTGAGTCCTAAGATCGAGGCGGATTTCGTTAATCTGGTTTACCAAGCCATCGACGATTGACCGCGGCGGTCGGCAAAGGGGGAAGACCATGAAAGCTGCCATCGTCCAGGGGGTAGGCCGCCTGCTCGCCATTGAGACCATCGTCGACCCACGTCCAAAAGCGGATCAGGTCATTCTCCAGGTCGCACGCGCCGGAATCTGCGGCTCGGACTTGCATGTGACCGAGCATGGATTCGTTCCAGTGGGCACGATCCTTGGTCATGAATTCGCCGGCACGATTCTGGAAATCGGCGATGATGTACGCGGCCATTGGAAGATCGGCGACAGGGTGACCGCGCTCCCGGTTCTGCCCTGCTCGAATTGCGATTATTGCGACGAGGGCTTGCACGCCTTGTGCGAGACCAACCGCTTTCTCGGCATAGCCGATGTGCCAGGCGCTTATGCCGAATATGTGGCGGTGCGCGGCGGTATGCTGCAGCGGCTGCCGTCGGGAGTTAGCTTCGAAACCGGCGCGATGGTCGAGCCGTTGGCGGTATCCTATCACGCGGTCGAACGTGGCAATCTGAAGCGCGGCACTAAAGTGCTGGTCGTCGGCGCGGGACCGATCGGGCTGGCGGTCGCGCTCTTCGCCCGACTGAAGGGGCTGAAGACGCTAGTCGTCAGCGAAACCTCGCCGGAGCGCCGCCGACGCGCGCTTGAACTCGGTGCGACGCATGTCATCGATCCCAAGATGGAAAACCTGGCGGAGCGATTCACTCAGATCGCCGGCGGGCCACCGGATGTCGTGTTCGAATGCGTCGGCGTGCCCGGCCTGCTGCAGCAGGCGATGGACGTCGTGCGCAAGCGCGGGCGTGTCGTGGTCGCTGGTGTTTGCTTCGAGCCGGACACCCTCTCGCCGGTCACCGGTATCATGAAGGAAATCGATATCGGATTTTCGATGTGCTACACCCCGGGCGATTTTGAAGCGGTGATCGACGCCATCGCCACCGGCCGCGCCGACCCGCAGCCGATGCTGAGCGAAATCATCGGATTCGCCGACCTGCCGGAACGGTTCGAGGCGCTGCGCACGCCGTCCACCCAATGCAAGATATTGATCGATCCCGCCATGACCTGACCGGAGGTTCCGCATGATCAAGAATTTCAACGACCATGCCGCGAACGAGCGGACTTATTTGTCCTGGATTCGCACCGCGCTCGGCATAGCCGGTTTCGGGATTGCCATTCCGAGGCTGGATCTTGCGCCGGGCGTGTACGGTCTGGTCGGCGGCTTCGGGCTGGTCGCGGTCGCCAGCGCGATTCTGGTTCTTTCCACCATCCGCTTTGTGACCGCCACACGCGAGATCGAGGATGCGCAGGTCTTCAGCGC
>JAQGIF010000179.1 GCA_028291345.1 Rhodospirillales bacterium
GTTGAGCGCGGCCATGATTCTGGCAAGATCCTCCTTGGCTTCATAGGCGGCATCAGCGGGTGCTTGGTCGGCGATGGGCTCGCTTCCGACCATGACGCGGCGCGATTCCATCCACTGCCCGTCCCGAACATGAGATCTTTGCCGTTCGCGGCGATGATCCCGCGCCAGATTGAATGCCATCTTGTAGAGATACGCGACCGGGTTCTCGACATCCGCGACTATGGTGGCGCGACCAAGGCGAAAATACAGTTCCTGCACCAGATCCTCCGCCTCGGCTTCGGCTCCCAACCTGGCAGTCAGAAACCGCTTCAGGGGTTCGCGCTGAAGCAGATAGGTTTCCAGAAGGATTGAGTGCTTGCCTGCAGTCAAAGGTGGGAGCTTCCATTGGCGGAAACGGCAGATGCCGTGCGTCTTTTTTTCATGTTATACTAACCATTGGAAACTCTCGGCTGAAACCTATCCGTTTTCAGCCAGGATCGCGCCTGCCAGATAGAGCGAGCCGCAGATCAGGATGCGCCGCGGGGCAGAGCACCCGGCAACCAACGCCTTGACGGCGTCGATCGGCGAAGCGGCCGACGCGGCATCGGCGATACCGGCGCTATGCGCAGCCCGGGCCGCCTCGTCCGCAGACAGAGATGGGGCATCGCCGGGAATGGAGATGGCGCGCAGCCGTGAGGCGAACGGTGCCAGGGGCCGCAGCACGTCGGCCGGCCTCTTCTCGGCGCGAACCCCGAATACGATGTCGAGCGGCAATGGCGAGCCGGCGACCTGCCATTCCGCCGCCTGCATCCCGAGCGCCTCGCCGCCGGAATCGTTATGCGCACCGTCGAGCCATAATTCCCAACCTTTTGGCAACAGGTCCACGAGCGGCCCCCTGGTCAGGCGCTGAAGCCGTCCCGGCCATTCGACCGATCCGAGGCCACGCGACACCGCCGCCGCATCGACCGCGAAACCATCTGAAGCGCCGAGCATGGCAAGCGCCGTACCGGCATTCATTAATTGGTGACGGCCCACCAGAGCCGGCGCCGGCAAATCGAGGTCGCGATTCGCATCCCGATAGCGAAAACCCGCCAGGGTAGCAGCAACCCACCAGTCGCGGCCGTGAAGAGAAAGCTTTGCACCGACTGCCTCCGCTTCGCGTGTCAACCGGTCGCACACATCCGCATCCGGCTGTTCCGCCACAATTGCGGGGACACCGTGCTTGAAGATGCCGGCCTTTTCGCCGGCGATGTCGGCCAGCACATCGCCGAAGAATTGGCGGTGATCGCGTGAGATGCGGGTCACCGCGGTGGCATAGGGCCTGGGGAACAGGTTCGTGGCGTCGAACCGGCCGCCCAGCCCGACCTCGATCAGGCAGGCGTCGGCCGGCACGCGCGAGAAGGCCAGGACGGCGATGGCGGTGGTGATCTCGAAATTGGTGATCGGCTGTTCGACGCCATCCACCGTTCCCGCCGCCTCGACCTCCCGAATCAGCGACAGCAGCATGTCATCGTCGATCAGCTTTCCAGCCAGGCGGATGCGCTCATTGAAACTGACGAGATGGGGAGACGTATAGACATGGCAGCAATAGCCCGCCGCCTCCAGGAACGCGCGCAAGAACGCGATCGTCGAGCCCTTGCCGTTCGTTCCTGCCACATGAAAAACCGGCGGCAGGCGGCGCTCTGGGTTGCCGAGCGCGCTCAGCCGCGCCTGAATCCGGCCAAGCGACAGATCGATGATCTTGGGATGGAGTCGGCCAAGCCCTGCGAGCGCCGCGTCGAGAGCCGGATTGGGCGCGATCACCTATTCTGCCGGCTGGTCGCGCTTCACCGCGCGACCGCGCTTTGCGTCGGCCGAAGGAATAGCCACTATATCCGCAGTCGGGTTCGGACGCCGCAACAACTGCAGCAGCCGGGCCAGCGTATCGTGCAGCTCGAGCCGCGACACGACCATATCGACCATGCCGTGCTTCAAAAGATATTCCGCCCGCTGGAAGCCATCGGGCAGGGTTTCGCGAATGGTCTCCTCGATGACGCGCTGGCCGGCGAAGCCGATCTGCGCGCCCGGCTCCGCGATATGCACATCGCCCAGCATCGCGAAGGATGCGCTGACGCCGCCCGTCGTGGGATCGGTCAGCACCACGAGATAGGGCAGGCCCGCTTCCTTCACCTGATCGATGGCAATCACGCTGCGCGGCATCTGCATCAACGACAGCATGCCTTCCTGCATTCGTGCGCCGCCGGAAGAGGTGACGGCGATCAAAGCAGCATTCTGCAACACGGCGAGCCTGGCGGCGGCGACGATGCCTTCGCCGACCGCGACTCCCATCGAGCCGCCGATGAATCGATAATCCATGACGGCGACGACCGCCGGCAAGCCGCCGATCTCGCCATGGGCGACCTGGATCGCATCGTTATTGCCCGTCGCCGCCTGGGCATCCTTCAGGCGATCAGCGTAGCGCTTCTGGTCGCGGAACTTCAGCGGATCGACCGCAGCCTTGGGCAGCTCGATAAGCTGATATCGGCCGCCATCGAACATGACCTGCAGCCGTTCCTTCGGCGGGATCCTCATATGAAAGCTGCATTGCGGGCAGACATGCAGATTCTGCGCAAGGTCACGATGGAACAGCATCGCGCCGCAGTTCGGGCATTTCATCCACAGATTGTCGGGCTGTTCACGCTTGATGGTGAGCGCCCGAATCTTGGGGCGCACGAAGTTGGTCAGCCAGTTCATTTACACATCATCCATCAATGAGCCGCATCGCTGCGCGCACTACGCACGCCTGCGGCGAGGCTGGCGACGAAACTCAACACATCGCCGACCAGCGCCGAACCGGCGTTGCCGTCTCCATCTAGCCCGCGCGCTATACGGTCGACGATCGCCGAGCCGACGACGCTGGCATCGGCATGACGAGCAACCGCCGCCGCAGCTTCGGGATCGCGAATGCCGAATCCGACCGCGACCGGCAGCGAGGTCGAGATCTTAAGCCGCGCCACCGCCGCCGCGATATCGCCGATGGCAGCACGTTTGGTGCCCGTCACACCCGCGACAGCCACATAATAGAGAAATCCCCCTGCCCCATCGAGAACGCGCGGCAGTCTAACCGAATCTGTGGTCGGTGTCGCCAATCGGATCACTTCCAGACCCGCCGTCACCGCCGGCACCCG
>JAQGIF010000194.1 GCA_028291345.1 Rhodospirillales bacterium
ACCGATTCCCGCCTCGCAGGCCGCCTTGGCCAAAGCCGGCTGGTCGGTTTCGGATTTGGACCTGATCGAGGCCAACGAGGCCTTTGCCGCGCAATCCTGCGCCGTCGCCAAGACACTTGGCCTGCCGCCGGAGAAGGTGAATGTGAATGGCGGCGCCATCGCGCTGGGCCACCCAATCGGGGCATCGGGCGCACGCGTCCTGGTAACGTTGCTGCATGAGATGGGCAAGCGCGATGTCAAACGAGGTCTCGCCACGCTGTGCATCGGCGGCGGCATGGGTATCGCCATGTGCGTCGAGCGGTAAGAAACTCTCCCTGGCGGGCGGCTGGACCCGGCAGTCGAATGGGCTGCCAGGATTTTGCGTGCTTTTGACACATCATGCCGCAGTTCAGGAACTAACCCGCTCCCTTTTTGAAGAACTACCCCAGCCTGGCCGCGCAGCGACCCCTATCTCGGTGGCTTGCGGAACTTCAGAACGAAGTTATCGGCCTCGCCGATCGCGACATATTTGGCGCGGTCCTTGTCGCCCAGCGTGAGCGTTGGCGGCAGAGTCCAGACGCCCTCGGCATAATCCTTGCTGTCCTTCGGGTTGGCGTTGATCTCAGATGCGCCGACGAATTCGAAGCCCGCCTTGCGCGCCAGATTGATCGCGTAATCCTGCCGTACATATCCGGACTTGGCCTCCGGATCCTGGGGTCGGTCCGCTGGCGCACGGTGATCCTCGATTCCCAGGATGCCGCCCGGCTTCAATGCCTTATAGAAGGTGACCATCGCTTGGTCCGCCCAGCCGGCCTCGACCCAGTTGTGCAGATTGCGGAAGGTCACGATCAGATCGGCTGATCCCGGCGGTGCGATGGCGCCGACGTCCTTGCCGAATTCCGTCAGCCGGACATTGCCGTATATGCCCTTGTTTGAGTCCAGCTTGGCGCGAAAGTTTTCCTCGGCTTTGGCGGCACGGTCGCCCAGCGACCGGGGCAGACCTGCGGCATAATAGGTGCCGCGATCGTGAAGATAGGGTGCGAGGATTTCCGTCCAATAGCCGCCTGACGGCCAGATTTCGACGACCGTCTGGGTCGGTGTAATCCCGAGAAACGTCAATTCTTCGGCCGGGTGACGCGCCGGATCGCGCGCGACCGCCGCCGGGGTGCGCCAGGACCCTGCGATTACCTTGGCCAGGTCCGCGTCTTGCGCCGCCCCGAACGCCGCCATTCCGGACAAACCCATGCAGGCGCAAACGAAAACGGCGATGGAAAGGTGGAAATTGCGCATGGTCGCTCCAGTTCGGCTTGGCCGCACGAAGAAGTCGCCGGCGATGGGGTTCCGCCTGACGGGCGGCGGGTCCGCCGCAGGCGGAGGGAGAATAGCCGCGACGATTATCGCTGGATACATCATATCGCTATTGACTTGCCGACGCCGCCACGGGATTAATCGCCCACAAATCAAGGTTACCCGCGAAAAATCACGGGAAAAAGATGAACAGGGCGGTAGGCCGTCGGCGATCGGTTTCGATCCTTCGTCATTGCCAATACGCTTTCCGATTATGTCAGAGTATCGCGCGCGGCCTGCAACGGCGGCGCGCGAACCAGTGTCACGTGGAGTTACATCCACGGAACATTTGACAAGATTTCCACCTTGGGTGGTAATTTTGGACCGCTGGAGGGGCGCTACTTGTAGTGTTCTAACAGCGGATAATTTTGGAATGTCGGGCTGGACAAGCGCGGTGCAATAGCATAGGCAGCTTTTTCCATATTTTGGACCAGCTTTAATGCGGATTTGTTACGAACCAACAGCGAAAGTGGAACCATGCAGCGCACTTCACTCTTGACCTCGGCGGGCCTTCGTCGACTGGTCCTAGCCATGGCGCTCATCGCGCCGGTCGCCGTCGCAGGCTCAGCCTGGGCTCAAGACGCAGCGGCTCCGGCGGCGCCTGCGACTGCCCCGGCAGCAACCCCGGCCCCGGCGGCAGCGACACCCGATGCGGCGGCGCCCGCCGCGGCCAACTCGATGGCTCCGGCCGCTCCCGTGGCCGCCGAAAACGAGCCCAAGCAACTTGCTAAAGACATGAGCGTCACCGGCATGGTGAAGGGCGCGACCGGCCCGGTGCAGGTCGTGATGATCCTTCTCGCCATCGCTTCGGTATGGAGTTGGGCGATCATGCTGGACAAGGCCTTCACCTTCGCCGGCCTCAATCGCCGCGCCGACAGCTTCCTCGGCGTCTTCCGTGGCTCTTCCTCGCTCGACGACGTCTATCAGAAGGTCGCGAAAGAGAAGAACAACCCCCTGGTCAATATCTTCCTGGCCGGCATGAATGAACTTCGCGTTTCGCTTGAGCCGGGCTCAGTTCCGTCTGACCATCTGCGAGAGCATATCGAAGAGCGCGTCACGACCTCCATGGAGATGGTCGAGGGGCGTGAGAGCGAGCGGCTGGGTTCGGGCATGGGCGTTCTGGCCACCGTCGGTTCGACCTCACCGTTCATCGGTCTGTTCGGCACCGTCTACGGCATCATGGACAGCTTCCTCGGCATCGCCAATTCCGGTACGACCAACCTCGCGGTTGTTGCGCCCGGTATTGCCGAGGCCTTGCTTACGACTGCTATCGGCCTAGCCGCCGCTATCCCTGCCGTCATCATGTACAACTACTTTGCCCGCAAGGTTGGCGCGTACAACGGTCGGATGAACAACTTCGTCGGCGAGTTCTCGACGGTTCTGTCGCGGCATCTCGATCGTAAGGTCTGATCAATGGCAGTCTCCTTGGGTCATGGCGCGTCGGGCAACAAGCTGCCCGCGCAGAACGCCGATATGAACGTTACGCCGTTCATCGATATTCTGCTGGTGCTGCTGATCATCTTCATGGTGGCTTTGCCACCGCCGACGGTGAACAACAACATCAATATGCCGCCGCAGTCGCAGAACCCGCCGCCGCCCGATCCCAACAACAAGCCGCTGTTTCTCAGCCTCTCGAGCGATGGTTCCGTGGTTGTGAGCCTGGGGATGGGCGAGGGAGCGACGGGATCGACCGCCCCTAATATCGACGGGGTGCCGGCAGCCGTGGCGGCTTTGATCCCGGCCACCGACCGGCCGACCAAGGAGACGTACATTCGGGCCGACTTCGATGTTCCCTATAATGGGGTCATGCAGTTGTTGAACAAGCTGCGCGACGCTGGCCTGAAGAAGATCGGGCTTGTCGGCGAAGCCACCAGTTGAGCAATCGCCAGTTGAGCGGAAGGTAATCCGATGGGAATGCAGTTAGGCGCCGAGGGCGCCCACGGTAAAAACTCTGGATTTTCAGAGAGCAGCGATATCAACGTAACGCCGTTCGTTGATGTGATGCTGGTTCTGCTGATTATCTTCATGGTTGCGGTTCCGATCGCTACCGTGAACGTTAAAGTCAACTTTCCGGACTCCAACGCTCAGCCGGATACCAAAGCTGCGGCGCCTGTATGGATCAGCATGACGAAAGCCGGCGGATTCTATATCGGTGACCGCCGTTATCACTCGGTCTCGGAAATCGGCGACCAGTTAGAAAAGGAAACCCCCGTCAGTCAGCGGGAAACCACCCGTTTGTTCCTGCGCGGTGACGCAGAGCTTCCTTACAAGCAGGTTCTCGAATTGATGAACCGGCTGCGTGATGGCGGCTTCTACAAAATCAGTCTCGTCGGCCATGAAGCAGTAAAATAATGCAGGTACGTCCAGGAATAGCCGTCTCGGCGGCGCTACACGTCGTCCTCTTCCTCTACCTCGCTTATGCGTTGGCGTTCCATCCCGTGGAAAAGCCCAAGGATGATGAGCACGCGATCGATATGGTCGCCCCGCCCCCGCCCCCCCCGCCGCCTCCGCCGCCGCCGCAGCAGAAGGTCCAGCAGCCGCTGTTCATTCCCGCTCCGGCGCCGCGTATCGCCGCTATCAACACGTCGGTCCCGGATCTGCCGATCCCGGCTCAGCCTGACTTGAAGCGCGAAAAGCCCACGCAGGTGGTCGCCGAGAAGCCGATCGCCAAGGTCAGCCGCCGGCCGATCTCGATCGTGAAGCCGGAATATCCGCCCCGCGCGGATGATCGTCAGATCGAAGGCTACGTCGATTTCGAGTTCACGGTCATGCCGGATGGCTCGGTCGGCAGTCCGAAGATCACGGCAGAAGTTCCCGAGGGCTACGGTTTCGCCAACGCCGCGCAAAAAGTGTTCCCGCGGTGGAAGTTCGCGCCAGAAATGCAGGATGGCAAAGCCGTTCCGACGCAGGCTTTCTATCGCTTCAGCTTCAAGCTGGCGAAATAGCGATCCGGTCCAACCGGGTAAGACACCGAAAAGGCGGGCCCGCAAGGCCCGCCTTTCTCATGCGCGCGCGTTAGGGGTGGCCGTCGCGCTTATTTCTCCGCCGGCTGCCCGCGCAATGTCCGGGCGGTCTGACCGAACAGGATCTTGGCCGACGCCGGCGTAACGGTCGTGCTGGTGTTGATCTCCTTGCCTTTGGCATAGGCGCTCTGAACCGCCGGCCGGCATCGGATCGTCTCGAACCAGCGCTTCAGGTTCGGAAATTCGTTCAAGTCCTGCCCCTGCCGCTCATACAGGACGATCCACGGATAGGCGGCCATGTCGGCAATCGAATAATCGCCCGCCAGGAATTCCCGGTCGGCAAGGCGATGGTCGGCGACGCCGTAAAGCCGGTTGGTCTCTTTGACATAGCGGTCGATGGCGTAGGGAATTCTCTCCGGCGCATAGTGCGAGAAATGATGGTTCTGCCCGAGCATGGGGCCGAGCCCGCCCATCTGCCAGAACAGCCATTGCGAAACCTCTGCCCTATGCCGCGGAACTTCGGGCAGAAACTCGCCGATCTTGTCGGCCAGATACATCAGGATCGCTCCGGATTCGAAAACCGAAAGCGGGCGTCCTCCACCCACCGGCGCGTGATCGACGATCGCCGGCATCCGGTTATTGGGTGAGATCGCCAGGAATTCCGGCTTGAATTGTTCGCCGGTGCCGATATTCACCGGCACGATTCGGTAAGGCGTGGCGGTCTCGTCGAGAAAGATTGTCACCTTGTGGCCATTCGGTGTCGGCCAGTAATAAAGATCGATCATGCGATATTCCCATCGATAGGCTCGAATCCCGCTACTCGGCGGCCCCGGGCAGCTGCATCGGCAGGCCGCGGTCTTCCCGAATCATCGCCCCGCCGCCCTTGCCATGCGCGCCGCGCAACCACAGGCTGAACCGGTCGAGATAGAGATAGACGACGGGGGTGGTGAACAAGGTCAGCGCCTGCGACACGATCAACCCGCCGACGATGGCGACGCCCAGCGGCCGCCGCAGTTCGGACCCCGCGCCGGTCGCCAGGGCCAGCGGAATGCCGCCGAACAGGGCGGCCATGGTTGTCATCATGATCGGCCGAAAGCGCAGCAGCGCGGCCTGATAGATCGAATCTACGGGCGACATTCCCTGGTGACGCTCCGCTTCAAGGGCGAAGTCAATCATCATGATGGCGTTCTTCTTCACGATGCCGATCAACAGAATGATACCGATTAGCCCCATCATGTCGAGTGGGAAGCCGAACAGGGTCAGCATCAGCAATGCGCCGACGCCGGCCGACGGCAAGGTCGACAGGATCGTCAGTGGGTGAATATAGCTTTCATACAGCACGCCCAGCACGATATAGACCGCGATCAACGCCGCCAGGATCAGATAGGGCATGGACGTAAGCGAGGCCTGGAATGCCTGGGCATTGCCCTGGAACGACGGCAGCACAGTGCGGGGCAGATGCGCATCGGCGGCCGTCTTCTGAATCAGCGCGACTGCGTCGCCTAGCGCGACACCCGGCGACAGATTGAACGACAGGGTGACCGCCGGGAACTGTCCCTGATGGCTGACCGACAATGGCGACGTCGATTGCTCGAAGCTGGCGATGGAACTGAGCGGCACCTGCGCGCCGGCCGATGATTTGACATAGATCCGGTTCAGCGCATCCGGACTTGCCTGGTCTCTGGGACCGACCTCGAGAATCACGTGATACTGATTCAGCTGGGTGAAGGTGGTGGCGACCTGCCGCTGGCCGAACGCGTCATATAGCGTGTCATCGATCTGTTGAGGGGTGATGCCCAGGCGCGACGCCGTTTCGCGATCGACCGTCACCATCAGCTTCGGGCCGGACAGCTGCTCATCCGTCGCGACGTCCTGCAGTTGCGGCATCGCGGTTAGCCGGTCCAGCATGATGCTGGACCAATGGGTCAGCTCGTCGCTGTCGGCATCCTGCAGCGTATATTGATATTGTGTGCGCGACAGGCGGCCGCCGACCGTGATGTCCTGCCGAACCTGAAGATGGACCTTGAATCCGTTCAACCTCGCCAATTTGGGCATCAGCCGGTTCAGCACTTCGTCGGCGCTGGCCGAACGCTGATTGAACGGTTTCAGGCTAGGGAACATGCGGCCGCTGTTGGTAGTGTTGCCGCCGCCCGACCCGATCGACGAAGGAACGGTACCCATCGCCGGGTCGGACCGCATGATTTCGGCCGCCTGCTGCTGCTTGCGAACCATATCGTCGAACGACACATTCTGCGCCGCCTCCGTCGAGGCATAAAGCAGCCCGGTATCCTGTTGCGGGAAAAAGCCCTTGGGCATTATCGCGAACAGGACCACGGTCAGCGCCAGGGTCATAAAGAACACTGCAAGCGTCAACGGCTGATGACGCAGGACGATCCGCAGAAGCCGGGCATAGCTGTCGACCAGCCACTCGAAGAACCGCTCCAGTGTCGTATAGAACTTCCCATGATGCTCCTCATGCTGGCTTAGGAAGCGCGCGCACATGGTCGGCGTCAGGGTCAAAGACACGAATGCTGATATGATAACCGCCATCGAGATGGTGACGGCGAATTCGTGGAACAGCCGGCCGACGATGCCGCCCATCAGCAGCAGCGGGATGAACACGGCGATCAACGAGACGGTGATCGACAGGATGGTAAAGCCGATTTGGCGGGCGCCCTTGACCGCCGCCTCATAGGCGCTGTCGCCCTGCTCGATAAAGCGCACGATATTCTCGATCATGACGATCGCGTCATCGACGACGAAGCCGACCGCGATGGTCAGCGCCATCAGCGACAGATTGTCCAGGCTATAGCCGAACAAATACATAACCCCGAATGTGCCGACCAACGACAGCGGCACCGCGATCCCGGGAATAACGGTCGCCCATAGTTTCCGCAGGAAGAGGAAGATCACCAGAACCACCAGCGCGATGGTGATCATCATGGTGAATTCCACATCGGCGACAGACGCGCGGATCATCAAGGTGCGGTCCTGCATGACCTCGACTTTCACCGACTTGGGAATCGCCAGCCGCAGGCGTGGCAGCTCGGCTTTCACAAGGTCGGCCGTGTCGATGACATTGGCGCCCGGCTGGCGGAACACGCCGAGCACGATGCCGCGATGCTTGTCCGCCCAGGCCGCGATCTGGCTGTTCTCCACGCTGTCGATAGCATCGCCGACATCCTGAACATGGACGGGCGCCCCGTTGCGATAGGCAATGACGACCTTGCGGTAATCCTTAGCCTTCAGGATCTGATCGTTGGAATCGATCGTCGTGCCGAGGAACGGTCCGTTGATGCTGCCCTTGGGCGCATTCGTCGTGGTGCTGGCGAGGACATTGCGGACATCCTCCAGCGACAGGCCCTGGGCGGCGATGGCGGCTGGGTCGATCTGTACGCGCACAGCAGGCTTCTGCTCGCCGAAGATCAGAACCTGGCCGACACCGCTCAGCTGCGAAATCTGCTGGACCAGGAAATTATCGGTATAGTCGTCGACCTGATCGATCGGCAATTCGTCGGAATAGACGCCGATGATTAGGATCGGTGCATCGGCAGGGTTGGTCTTGCGATAGGTCGGCGGACTGGGCAAATTCTTGGGCAGTTGACCGCCGGCGGCATTGATCGCCGATTGGACGTCCTGCGTCGCGGAATCGATGCTGCGGTCGAGGTCGAACTGGAGGGTGACCGCGGCGTTGCCCAGCGTGCTGATCGACGTCATCTGCGACAGGCCGGCGATCTGCGCGAACTGGCGTTCCAGCGGGGCGGCAACCGACGATGCCATCGTCGTCGGATCGGCGCCGGGCAGAGATGCGCTGACCGCGACCGTAGGGAAATCGACTTTGGGCAGCGCCGCCAGCGGCAATTGCGTAAAGGCCAGAATGCCCGCCAACAGTATGGCGGCCATGATCAGCGATGTCGCGATTGGCCGGTCGATGAAGGCTTTCGAGAAGCTCATTGCGGTTGGTGCGCCGGGTCGGGCGTTGAACTCTGGGCGGGATCGACGCTGCCGGTCTGCAGCGGCTTGTCCTGGGAATCTATATTGACCTTACTGCCCTCCTGCAGGCGCAGCTGGCCGTCGACTACCACGCGTTCGTTCGGGGCCAGGCCCTTGGTTACCAGCGACCGGCCGCTATATTCCTGACCCACCTCGACTTGGCGCATCTCGACCGTATTGTCGGGCTTGATGACATAGGCGAACACGCCTTTGGGCCCGCGCTGGACCACCCGCGAATCGACGGTCAACCCATTATGCACCGTGCGGACCTGAAGGCGGACATTGATGAACTCACCAGGCCACAAGGATTGATTGGGATTGGGGAACCGCGCCTTCAGGCGGATCGTGCCGGTGGTCGGGTCGATCTGGTTGTCGATCAGCTCCAGCGTGCCTTCGCCAAGCTCGGTCTTGTCGTCGCGTGCGAACGCTGTCACGGGCAAGGGCTCACCCGCCTGGGCCGCAGAAATCCGGGGCAGCGTATCCTGCGGCAGGGTGAAGATCGCGGAGATCGGTTGCAATTGGGTGATCATCACCAGCCCGCCGGTGTCGGCGGCGTGAATGATATTGCCCTTGTCGACCCGACGGATACCGGTCCGTCCGTCGATCGGCGATACGATGGTGGTATAGCCGAATTGTACGCGCGCGTTCTCCACCGCGGCCTGGTCGCCCTGCACGGCGGCGGCCAGCGAGTTCACCGTCGCAACTTGAGTGTCCAGCTGCTGCCGGCTCGAATAGCCTTTGGAGGCGGTATCCTGAAAGCGTTTCAGGTCCTGTCTTGCATTGGCCAGCGTGGCCTCATCCTTAGCCAGGGTGGCGAGAGCGCCGTCCAATGCGGCCTGAAAGGGTCTCGGATCGATATGGGCGAGGGGGGCGCCGGCCTTCACATCCTGGCCCTCGCGGAAGTCGACGCTGTCCAGCTGCCCGTCGACCCGCGCCTGGATGTTGACTGTATTATAGGCTTGGACCGTTCCGACGCCGATTAGATAGAGGGGCACGTCATGGAGGGTGACTTGGCCGGCCGTGACCGGCACCGGCTTATCCTGTGCCTGGTCACCGGACTTGTCGGCCGAATGGTAGAAAAATACCAGCCACCCGATCGCCGCCAGAACAAGCGTGCCCGCGGCAATGGCAATATATTTGCGTTTCAAGTTCATGAATGCTCGACTGGACGATACGTGAGTATACGCGGAAACCGCC
>JAQGIF010000219.1 GCA_028291345.1 Rhodospirillales bacterium
TCGCGCAATATTCGGACAGCCAGTCATTGTAGGCGCGGATCGCCGCGACATGATATTCCAGGTCGCCATCGGCGCCATGCAGCGCGACGGCGATTCTGGGCGAGGGGTATAGGACCTCGGCCTGCACCCCGGCCTTTTCCTGACCGGCGATCCGGGCGGCGGGCTCCGACGCCTCCTGGCGGACTTCGTCCCACCGGATCCACAGCCGATATTCCTGCGGCGGCAAGCCGCCGCATTGGATCAGCCCGAACGGAAAGGGAGGCGTCCCGGGAATGACCCAGGCATCGCCTTGCTCCATGCGTTCCTGCCGGGGCGCGCGATCCTTGAATCTCACAGGCATGCGACTCGTCCAGATGTCGGGCGTTTCGACTACATGGGAATCGGCTGAGATCAGAAACGGCGCGTTCATCGGAACCTCCTGGGCATTGGCGGCGTATCGGCAAATCCTCACCCGCTGCGTTGCGAGCATCCGACCTTACTCGTTGACGCGCATCAATAAAGTCGTCGCCAATAAGGGATTTGAACGAAGGGCCTCGGGACGGCCCTCATTAGGTTCTCAAGACGACCTGACGCGGCTAAAGGACAGCGCCAAAGCAGTGATGGCGATCGCCTCCGCGCATAAGCGAAGCGATATCGGGTGGATCGGCGAGCGCCTCCTCGAGCATGCCGACGCCACGTACGCACGTTGGCGGGCACACCCAGTAGAGCTGCTTGGCCCAGAAGTCGGTCCGCAGGTTGCGGAGCGCCTGGTGAGCCGAGCGGCCCGGCCGGAAGGCATAGGAGCAGGGCAAGAAGTCCTGCTCCTAGACGGCTTCCAGCACCATAGTTACGACACGCTGCCCCACCCCCAGTGGCGTAGGATCAAGCGCAGCGATACCCATCGCCGCCGCGCACGCATCCAGATTGCCCGGGAAGCCCCGCGTGCCTATACTGACGCTCCGAGCCGAGGTTCGTCTTGGGAATAGCGGCCGAGGCTAGTTTCACATATCCGTCCGAGGAGGTGACACCATGCCCAAATATCTGCTCCAGGCATCCTATACCGCCGACGGTCTGAAGGGTCTGCAAAAGGACAAGGCTTCGGGTCGGAAGGCTGCGGTGAACCAGGCCGTAGAGACGCTTGGTGGCAGGCTCGAAGCCTTTTACTTCGCCTTCGGCAAAGACGATGTCGTCGCGATCCTGGACATGCCCGACAATGTCGGCGCGACGGGCTTGGCCCTGGCCGTGTCAGCCTCGGGGCTCGTTCGGACCAAGACGACGCCCCTGCTGACCATCGAGGAGGCCGACCAGGCCCTCCAGAAGAGCGTCGACTACCGCGCTCCCGGCCGCTAGGCCCGAGGGGCGGCCGATTAGACGCCTCTCTCTAGGAGTGTCGGATTACGGCATTACGGTGACGGGGTGAACCGCCCCGTCACGACACCCGCTCAATCGTCATCACCAGTCAGATCCCGGTCGATCGCTGGTGCGAAATCATCGGCAATCCAACAACTGCCGAGATGGGCGCTTTCCCGCCGCGCGAGACCTTTGCCGGGGGTGGCAAGCTGGACGATGCGGACCAGCACGAGTCTACCGTAGACCAGCAGGTATCCGCGTCACACGCCAAGCCCTGTGGTCGTGCGACCGGAAATGAGTTCGCGTTCAAACTCGGCAAAAGCGGCAGGCCAGCAAGTGCTGGTAATCACTGGGAACCTGTCATCGGCCCCAGGCGTTCCGGTGGCGCAAACTTGCGTGAGCAGACCAACCCGATGCCGCCTATCCACTGCCGGTAGAGGTGCCAAGGCTGTGACCACCTGAGCCGATTGCATGCGGCAACGAGCGGTGGCGCGCGGTGACAGACAGACTGCAGTTTCTGATTGGTGGGGGCGCTCTAGCACTAGGGGGAGCTGCGGCCACCTATGCCGGGTTCCGTCAGATGGGTTCGATGGACGCCTATAACGATACCGTCGCAGAATCGCGGGCAGCGCTTTCGCAGCACCCGGAAATGCGGGACCTCATCCGCTATGCGACGCTTGCTCCTAGCGGCCACAACACCCAGCTTTGGCAGTTCGAGGCGAGTCCGGATCGCATTGCCATTCTACCGGACTTTTCGCGGCGGACGCCCGTTGTCGATCCGGACGATCATCACCTTTTCGTCGGCCTCGGTGCTGCCGCTGAAAACCTTTCCGTTGCAGCCACTGCACGCGGTCGACCTGCGGAAATAGCCTTCGCGTCAGCGGGCGCCGGCTCAGTGACTTTCGCGTTCGGGAGCGGCAAGCCTGCAGAATCCGCGCTTTTCGACGCTATCGCCGACGCCAGTCGACCCGTGCCAACTATGACGGGCGGCGAGTCAGCGCTGCTGATCTCGGACTGTTTGCCGCTGCCGCAACTGTGCCTGGTGTCGATTTGATCCTGATCACGGATCGACCGCAGTTGGACCGCGTGCGCGATCTTGTCGTCGGCGGCAACAGCGCGCAAATGGCAAACGCTGCCTTCATCGCCGAGCTCAAATCCTGGCTGCGCTTCAGTCCGCGCGAAGCCATCCAAACAGGTGACGGCCTGTTCAGCGCTTCAAGCGGCAACCCGGCGCTGCGGGCGTGGGTCGGGTCCTTAATGTTCGACTGGGTCTTTCGTTCCAGTTCCGAAAACGACAAATACGCGCGCCAGCTGCGGTCCTCCGCCGGGGTAGCTGTATTCGTCTCACAATCGGCCGATCCTGATCATTGGGTTCGTACCGGACGGGCCTGCCAGCGTTTCGCGCTGCAGGCAACAGCACTGGGGCTGAGCCACGCCTTCATCAATCAACCCGTCGAAGTGGCGACGCTGCGCCCCGAACTGGCGGCGCTAGTTGGCCTGGCTGGCCGACGGCCCGATCTTGTGATGCGTTTCGGTTATTGCGCAAACCTGCCGTATTCTGCGCGGCGGCAGCCGGAGAGGACGATGATATCGTGAGCCCGCCGCCCTGCTCGTACTCGGACACTGAGCCGGTGCGACACGATGAAGGACGGAAAGAACATGGCCGATAGCATTCACCACGCCCGCGAAAGACTTCCCACGGCCGTCCATGACCTAGCCTTGCGTCTCGGCGTCAATTCGGACTTTAACCGATCAATAGTGCGGTTGCGTCAGGCAGGGCGCATGAAGCCGGTTGGCGCGACGCGGTGGATGTCATTCACCGCGCGGCAAACAATCTCGACACGCCTCTGCGCATTCGACTGGCGCGCGCGGACCGGTCCTTTCGGGGTAATCTCCGTACGCGATGCGCTGCAGGACGGTCAGGGGCGCCTCGATGTGACGGCCCTCGGTATCATCCGCCTTTCTCGCGCCGAACACTCGTCCGCACTCATTCGTGGTGAACTGATGCGATACCTTGCCGAACTGGCTTGGGCGCCAGACGCCATCTTGCTCAATACACGGCTGCGTTGGCGCGTAGACGGTCCCGACAGGCTAATCGTCACCGCCGGGGAGGGCGAGACAGCAGCCGAGGTTGTGCTTAACCTTGACAGCCAGGGGCGCATCGCCGGCGGCTTTGCCCCTGATCGACCCCGTTCAGCCACGGTGCCACTCCTTCCGACGCCATGGCGAGGCCGTTTCTCCAACTATCGTCAGCACGACAACCTGTGGCTCCCCTTTACGGGAGAAGTCAGTTGGGAAATCGAAGGCAAGATGGAAGTCTACTGGCAGGGCCATATCATGCATTGGGAATCGCCGTCGGCCGCCGGCTGCCCCAGCGGCTAACGGCACATTCTGCTCTTGCTTCCATTCGTTAAAACTGACCCAAGGCATACATGGACGAGCGTCGTATCCATCAGTTCTTCGAAGTCAGCATCCTTCTCAAGGGAGCTCACGCGCTCGTCGGGTGCGTCGGCGGTCTTGCTTTGGTTCTTGTTAGCACGAGCACCATCTCGACTCTCGTCAACGCGCTCACTCAGGACGAATTACTCGAGGATCAACACGATATTATTGCAACACGTCTAATGATTTTCGCGCAAACTTTTTCCGTTGAGACTAAGCATTTCTACGCATTTTACCTTTTTAGTCATGGGGCAATCAAAATAGTTTTGGTGGTCGGCCTTCTAGCAAATAAAATATGGGCATATCCAGCATCATTGTGTGTGTTGTGTGGCTTTATTCCTTATCAGATATATAGATATAGCTATACGCACTCGTTCAGACTGATCGTCATAACTGTGTTTGACCTTAGGGTCATGGGCCTAATATGGCACGAATACCGGCTTGTGCGTCGCCATGTTTATGGCGAGAGGATCTGACTCGTGTTGCGCGCATCATTTAAGGACGTTGTTGCCGGCGCAGCCCAACTTCCCGCCGGTGCATCGCGGTGGGCTTCTTTCAAAGCGCCGGCGAAACCGCTTGGGGGTTTGGCCGGCATAGTCGCTCAATGGCCTGCACGTCATCCCAGCGGTGGCCGATGATCCATCGCGAAATCGCCTGGTTAGCTGGCTTTCTCGTGGTTGCGGCGGCGCTTTTTGCCTTCGCGAGTCTTGCGGGAGAAGTGTTGGAAGGGGATACCCTCGGATTCGACCGCCTGATCCTTCTGGCTCTCCGCAGCCCGACGGACCCGAACATGCCTATCGGGCCGCGCTGGTTTAGTGAGGTTGCGCGCGACGTCACCAGCCTCGGCGGCATCCCGGTCTTGACCGGCGTGACCCTTGCCGTCGCCGGCTATCTCGCGCTCACGCGAAGGCGGGCGGCAGCGCTACTGATCCTAAGCGCGGTGGGCGGGGGGACAGCGCTCAGCACCATGCTTAAGCTTGCGTTTCACCGGCCACGCCCCGACCTTGTGCCCCATGCTGTCGAGGTCTACACGGCTAGCTTCCCGAGCGGGCATGCCATGCTCTCGGCGGTAACGTACTTAACGCTGGGCGCTCTGCTCATGCGCGTTCAGCCGCTGTGGGGGGTGAAAGCCTACATCCTTGCGTTGGCCATTCTGGCGACGCTGCTGGTCGGCGCGAGTCGGGTCTATCTGGGAGTCCACTGGCCTACTGACGTCCTGGCAGGATGGTGTGTCGGGGCTGCTTGGGCGTTGCTGTGCTGGCTGGTCGCGATCTATCTTCAACGCGGGGGTCAGGTCGAGACCGTCACCACGGAAGTAGCCAAGCCTATCGTCCGGTCGGAATAGCCGGGTCGTTTCTCGGACACACGCCTTTACCCCTGTAAGCCAAGGTGCCGATGCAGGTGGTTAAGCGCCGGATGTTGACCTATTCACCAAAAAATAAGGCGGTTGAGCCTCTTACGGTCCCGGAGCGGACTCTGCCTGTCAACCCAGAATGAATTTCCGGTCGGCAGAAGAGCCGTGTTCCCGGCCCAGCGTCCGCGCCATGCGAACGAAGGAGGCTCGTTCAGAACTCGGTCATTACCCGGAAGGCCGCCACCACCGCTATCGAAAACCCAAAATAGGTGGCGTGCGGATGTGCCAATTCAAATGGGGCCGCAGCACGTTGGAGGTCGGGCTTTTCGGTATGGCAAGCACACTCAATCCTGGGCGTGTGACCGGATTCGGCACCGACCATACCGTCGATGTTGGCGTCGATACGCAGTATCAATTCCTGGCAGACGTCCACAGCGTCTCGTTTCAAGCAAGCTGGATCACCGAAAACCAGACGCTGACCGCCAGCCAGACCCTGGGCAACGCCTCCAACAGTCACGATCATTTGCGCAGCATGCGCGCCAAGGCGACATATTATTACGACCAGACCTATGGCGCCACGCTCGGCTATTTCCGGATCGACGGCTCCGGCGATGCCGCGCTATACGGCGCAAGCTCCGCCAACGGTAGCCCGAACAGCGCCGGCTTGATCGGCGAGTTGGATTACATTCCATTCAACCATGGTGGGCCCGCCTTCTGGCCGTGGATGAATGTGAAATTAGGTCTGCAATACATCGCCTATCAAAAATTCGACAGCGGCTCGACAAATTATGACGGGGCCGGTCATAACGCTGCGGACAACAACACGCTCTATCTGTTTGCCCGGGTGGCATTTTGACCGATATTGCGTCGGCGGAGGCTGGCATGGCTAAGATGTACACGCGGCCGCTCAATGAAAGATGGCGCCCGGCATCCCTGGCGATCGCGCTCGCCGGTCTGCTGGCGGTCTCCGCCTGCACAACCGCCGACAAGCAGGACAGCATCGCGGGTGCCAAGCATGTATGCTCGTCCTGCCGCATGGGCGGTAAGAGCGTCTCCCCGACCTTCCCGCGGCTCGCCGGGCAGCAGAAGGATTATATTGTCACCGAGCTGAAAGCGTTTCGCGATCACACGCGCGCCGATCCCCATGCCCACACGTATATGTGGGACATGGCCACGCAACTCAGCGATCCGACCATCGACGGCCTAGCCGACTCTTATTCCTCCCAATCCCCCATCCCGGGCACGCCGGGCAACGCTGCGGACGTCGCGGCGGGCAAGAAGATCTATGAAGAAGGCATTGCCGAACTAGGCGTTCCGGCCTGCAGCGGTTGACACGGCGACGCTGCCCAGGGTGGCGGCACCTTTCCGCGCCTGGCGGGGCAGCATCGTCCCTATATCGAGGGCCAGCTGGCGGCGTTCTCCTCGAATTCGCGCGCCGACGAGATTATGCACGAGAACGCGAAGAACCTAACGCCCGAAGCGATGCGCCAGATCGCCGCCTATGTTGCAACCCAGTAGCGCCAAAGTTGGCGACATCCTTAAAGACGCACCACAATCACCTGCCGCGCTCAAAATCCAGCTCCCAGTTTCCAGTTGGGCAACACCGTGCGCCCCCCAAGCGTCCGTCGTCTCAAACTGGGCACAATTGCGCGTTGAAGTGCTGCAGACCGGCAAGCGGCAGCTTTTTTTAAACCATGGCTGACGAACCGAGTGCGGCTTCAATGGCCTTAATGAGATCGGCTTGGTCATAGAGTTTTTCCAGCACGACCGCCCGAGCGTTGAGCTTAGCGGGAGATAACCCGTCGCCGCTGACGAATATGTGGGGGACAAATCTGTCGCGGAGTATTTTTTCCACGGCAGAGACACCGCCGCCATCCCGCAATCTCACATCGACGATCATCAAATCCGGTTTGTAACGAAACGCCGCGGTCACTGCATCGGTCTCCGTGGCTTCGAGCGCGCAGACGTCATGGCCCACCCCGCCGACCAGGCTGGCCGTCGCCAGGATACCCTCGTTCGCACCCAGCACCGCCGGGCGCAGCCATCCGCTCTTGCGGGTACCATGGTATTCTGCGGGAGATTTCGGCATGAGGTTCATTACCCCTGGGCGAGAGCCCGCACGAGATCGGCGCGGCTGACGATGCCGACCAGTTTCCCATCGCGCAGCACGGGAACCCGCTTGATGGCTTTTGCGACCATCAGCTTGGCGATCTCGGCGACCGGCATGGTCTCGGTGATCGTCGAGACGTCGGTTGTCATCACCCTGCGGACCTTCTCGCCCTCGACCCGAACCAGATCGAGGAAATCGGACGCCAACCCGTGCCCCTCGGCCAGCATATCGAGCCACCAGGCCTGCTTCCCGCTCAACTCGTCGGACCATTGTAATAGGTCGTTCTCGGTGACCATTCCGACGAGGCGCTGGTCTTCGTCGAGGACCGGAAGGCCGCTGATATGATGCTCCACAAGCAGCTTCGCCACATATCTGATCGAAGTATGCGGAAGCACGCTGATCACCTCGAGGGTCATGATCTCGCCCGCGGTCAATTTGGATCCTTCAAGCATCGCGGCACCTTTTTCCTTGGTGATGGGAACGACCCGCCGTTCTCCCTGGCGGCACCATGACCGACACGGGAAGGTAGGTCTTTGACTTCGATCAAGAGCACTGTCACCGGAAGACGCTTAGGTCGCAATAACGCGGGTTGGGCGCTCACTTTGCAGCGGTGACGTCGTTCCAAGAATTCAACGCGTCGGCGCGAAACCGGCGCAGGGTTGATCTTGAGACGTGATGACGCTGAAGGTTGAATGTATTGTAAACCGCTGCGTGGACGAAGGGGAAGCGTTGCGCCGATTTGGACGAGTTGCGTTGCATTTTCTGCTCTCGCTGCCGGTTCGGCAGGTGCTCACACCAGCCCTTACGACGACGAGAGCGGGGCGATGCTAAGATTTCGCAGGATGAAGACTCTCCAGAAATTCAGCTCCGTTCACGCCGCCTTCCACAATCATTTTAACCAGGATCGTCACCTGATTAGTCGAGATCAATACAAGGCCCAACGCTCAGCCGCCCTGGCCGAGCGGAGAGCCCTCGCCGCCTAAGTTCGGCTGCCCCTGCCCTATCTGCTAAAAACGGAGACAAGTTGCCGTTGGACTGACACCACCTCGCAAGCCGATCAAAGATGTCGATTTCGGCGGAACCCCAGATGTTCGGGCGACTTCGCAAACGAATGCGAAGGGATGTGCGGCACATGACCGACCTCTTCACTCCCGTCCAGCACATAGAATCGATAGACCGGGCTTACCAAATGATAACTTTACGCCGACTTTGGGGAACAAGAGGACGGATAAACATGAGATCGGACATCGCCGTGGTGCGGCAGCATTTAGAGAAGATCGACGGCGTATCTCGAACATGGTTCGAATGGACCCTGAACGGTTCCGAACAGTTAAGACTCTCGTCGTCGAGGTCGATTTTGACACGGACCCGAATTCCCCGGAGTTTAGAGGCAACGTCCTGGGTTATGATGACGCGATGCAGCCAGTCTCGTATGCCGGTCATCGCTTCCCCGTCGACCTGATCCGCCACGCCGTCTGGCTTTATCTGCGCTTCACGTTGAGGTATCGCGACACCGATGATCTTCTCGCGCCGTGACGCTGCTCACGGCGCTTGGGCGGGTCGCCTGCGCCTGCGTGATTGAAAAGTGCCTAAGATCTTTGTCGAGCAATGCTTAATAGTGTGACAATATCCATTCTCTCCGCGTGCTCGAATCGCAAAAACGTTAGCGTTAGTCTGACAGCACCGGCGCACGTTATTCTGGCTGCCACCATGGTCACACGGCTGTATCGATAAGCCTACCCTACGGACGATCTTTTTCGATGCCTGGAAATCGTGAAAGCGATTGTAATCACTGGGGCTTCCTCCCCGCCGTTTCCCTAACGCTTCCACTTACTCCAGCTGTCGCCGAAACCGGGTGGCTCATTCACGCGGGAGCAATCCGTTTAATAGTCGCACTGGCAGCGGCTGGCCATTTTTCTCAAGATGGACGCGAAGCAAGGCTTCGTAATCCGGACCCCAGCCGTCCAAGTTTGAATCCACGCATGCAGCGCATGCGAAGATCTTATAGCTCGCTATGAATCGGCCCTCGCCGCGGTCTGGTGCCAATTGAAAGCGACGCCCGCACAGCAAGCAGATACACGCTGAGGTGGCATCTTTGCTCATGCGTTAGTGACCTGAAGCTTGCCCAACTTGGTCCGTGCGGCAGCTAACGCCTCAGGCAAACTGAGAGTGAATTCCACATCCGGCGGACGAATACCGTGGATCATCAAAATGCGGTAAATCGCGGGGCGAGCACCGACAAGATAAACGGCAGCATTACGCTTGCGCGCTTTGCGTACAAAGCCGCCGATCGTCGCGGCGGCCGTGGAATCGATCACAGGTACGGCCGAGAAATCGACGATGTATGTTTTCGGATAATCGCCGATCCGATCTAGAGCTGCCGCTACCGTAGCCGCTGCGCCGAAGAAAAAAGCCCCGGAGATCCGTGTAACGACGATGTCACTGTACGTACCAACCTCCACCACGTAGGGTATGCGATCGTCGCCGTTACGGCAATCGGGCGTGTCAGCTTCAGCAATCGGCACGCCGCTTTCGATCTCAAC
>JAQGIF010000239.1 GCA_028291345.1 Rhodospirillales bacterium
TGGGCCTCTAGACGATGGGGTCGTCAAGGCAGGGCATAGACCTAGCGATATGCCTTCAATAAATCAACTCTCCGGGCCGGCCAGATGGCGCGCCATGTCCCGAAAGGACAAAAGATCGCTTTTGACCAGCGTATAGATGATCAACCACAGCACCGTGGCAATGCCGGTGGTGATCGCGAATTTGAGCAGAAGGCGCGGATTGTCAGGCGCGCTTTCGACCGTGCCCGGCAACGGGTCAACCGAACGGTTGGCGCCGAACGGCAGTACTGTGAACAGCGAGACCCACCAGACCAGGATATAGACGGCGATGCCGGTAGCCCAACCCATCGCGAGCTCTCTCCGCTCCTTAGGCGACGCGGACCAGATGGACGTCGACCGCCGGCTTCTTGCCGGTCAGGCCGAACAGAGCGCGGCGTACGGCAAGGCGCGTCACCTCGCGCACCTCGGCGTCGTTGCGAAGCACCGGGCCGGTTAGCCCGTCCAGCTCGGTCTCGACGTCGTTTACCACCTTCATCAGGGCGGCCTTGTCCTGGTCGGCGCTGAGCAGACCGGTGGCTGAAACCTGCGGCGGCGCCATCAGGCGGCCTTTGAAGTCCATCACGATGGTGATCACCGCCCCGCCCTGCTCGATCTGGCGGCGGCGGCCCTTGATCACGCTGCTGTCGACGGGAATCAAGCGCTTGCCGTCCACTGCCAATATACCGACGGTCACAGCGCCGACGATTTCGGGGGCGAAGCCTTCCTTGACTCGCACGATGTCGCCGTTGGCCGGCACGATGGTGTGGGTCACCTGGCATTCGCGCGCGATGCGGGCATGCTCGGCCTGATGCATATATTCGCCATGCACGGTGATCGCCGTGGTCGGGCGGATCCATTGATACATCTCGACCAGCTCGTCCTGCGCCGGATGGCCGGAGACATGGACAAATTCCTGCTTAGCGGTGACAATATCGATGCCGCGCTTGAGCAGGCGCCCCTGCATCTGCGCAATCTCGATCTCGTTGCCGGGAATCGGGCGGGCCGAGAAGATCACCGTGTCCCCTGAGTCAAGGGTCAGCTCGGGGTGACTGTTGGCGGCGATGCGGGCCAGCGCCGAGCGCGGCTCGCCCTGGCTGCCGGTGCAGACGAACACAACCTTGTCTTGCGGCAGCTGCGCGGCCTCGCGGCCGGTCAGGAAGGGCGGCAAGTTCTGCAAATAGCCGGTTTCATGCGCGGCCTCGATGATGCGCCACAGAGAGCGGCCGACGATCGCGACCTGACGACCGTTGGCGGCAGCGGCGAGCGAAATGCTCTCGATCCGACCGACGTTGGACGAGAAGCAGGCGACGACAATCCGCTGCTTATAGCGCGGGAAAAGAGCCCTCAGGCTCATCTGAAGGTCGAGCTCCGACCCCGAATGGCCGGGGGTCGTCGCGTTGGTCGAGTCGCCGATCATCGCCAGGACGCCGGCATCGCCGACCGCCTTCAGCCCGGCGATATCGGTCAGTTCGCCGACGACAGGGCCTGGATCGATCTTCCAGTCGCCGGTATGCAGCACGGTCCCTGCGGACGTGGTGATCGTCAGCATGTTCGGTTCCGGGATCGAATGGGTCACGCCCATATAACGCAGATCGAACGGACCGAGGCTGAAGCTGCCAGAGAGCGGGATCACGTTGATCTCAACCTCGTTCTGCAACCCATACTCGATCAGCTTCAGACGCAGCACGGTAGCGGTGAACGGCGTCGCATAGATGGGGCAGCGCAGGCGCGGCCACAGGAACGGCACCGCACCCAGATGGTCCTCATGGGCGTGGGTCAGAACCAAGCCGACCAGGTCTTTCCTGCGTTCGGCGATGAAGGTGGGATCGGGGACCAGGAGGTCGACGCCGGGCACGCTGTCGCCGGCGAAGCCCATCCCGAGATCGACCATCAGCCATTTGCCTGCATGGCCGTAAAGGGTGAGGTTCATGCCGAACCCACCTGCCCCTCCCAGCGGAATAACGTCGACGGCGTCGTCGATCGGCCGAAAGAGGGAATCAGGAGACATCAAGGCGATCGATTCAGTTGGTTGATGATGGCGAGGCCGCGCAAGGTCAGATCGTCGTCGATCCGGTCAATTGCGGTCGTGGCCTGAGAAAACAGAGTTGCAAGTCCGCCCGTGGCAATAACCGCGCGCGGCGCGCCGATGCTCGCGCCGATCATTTCGGCGCGCATCCGGCCGACCAGCCCCTCGATCATGCCGACATAACCCCAGAAGATTCCGGCCTGCATGGCGGAAACTGTGGTCTTGCCGATGACATAGGGGGGACGAACGATATCCACTTTAGGTAGTCTCGCCGCCGCCTGATGCAATGCCTCGAGCGAAAGATTGACGCCCGGCGCAATCGCGCCGCCCCGATAATTACCGTCGGAATCGACGACATCGAACGTCGTGGCCGTGCCGAAATCGACAACGATCAGCGGGCCGCCGATCGTGTCGAAGGCGGCAACCGCATTGACCAGCCGGTCCGCGCCCACCTCTTCCGGACGGTCCAGCAGGACCTCGATGCCAAGATAGACGCCGTCCTCGCCAATGATCAGCGGACGCGAGGAGTAGCGCTCCGTACACAGGCGGCTCAGGTTGAAATTGGCCGACGGCACGACACTGGCGATGATCGCCTGGTCGATATTCTTGGGGTCGATGCCGTCACGGCGCATGACTTGGTCGAGCCAGACGGCATATTCATCCGCCGTGCGGCGCGCCTCGGTCGCGGAGCGCCACACGCCGCGGCAGTCGGAGCCGTCGAAAATTGCAAATACCGTGTTCGTGTTCCCGGCATCGATCGCGAGTAGCATGTCTTATCCCATTTCCGAAAAACGGACGCTCCCGGAGACCAGCCGATGCCGCTCGCCATTGGAGGCGAGGATAATGGCACCGGTTTCATCCAGCCCGGTAAACGTCCCGCTTATGCCGTTGCTGGCGGTTACCTGGCCACCCACGCCATAAGCATGATTCATCCATTCC
>JAQGIF010000311.1 GCA_028291345.1 Rhodospirillales bacterium
GCGCGCCTGTGGCAGTGCAATGGCGTGTTCGTTCAGCAAGCGGCGGATTTAAGGTCGTGGACGTCGTGATCGCGGGCATCAGTATGGCGGCCACCGATCGTCAGGAATTCGCAGCGGTGATCCAGCGCCGAGGTGGTAGCCTGCAGGCGTTGATCGATGCTCTAAAAGCTGAGAACGTGAGCCCCGCGGTTAAAAGCGATTAAACAACCATCGCGCTTTCGCCTTCGATCGAGCGGTCCGAAAGGTCGGATCGGGCCTTCCTCATCTCGGAAGTTTTACGATGGCCTCCAATCCGACTTCGGGCCTGTTGCGCAGGCTGATCTCGCCTCCGTGTCCTTGAACAATCGCTTGCGCCGCCGTCAGACCGAGGCCGACGCCTCCCGTTGCACGACCGCGGGACTTGTCGAGCCGGTAATAGGGAGTGAACACCTGTTCGAGTGCATCCTTGGGAATGCCTGGCCCGCTGTCCCGGACGGTGATGACAAAAGCACTGTCTTGACTGGCGAGCTCGATCTCCGGGGGTGTCGCGTATTTGATCGAATTCTCAACCAAGTTGGTCACTGCGCGCTTAAGGGCGAAGGGCCGACCTCGATACACCGCACGTGCTGGTCCCGTGTAGCCGATATCGATATTTTGATCAGCGTAATCGTTCGCGATCGTATGCAAGATGCCTGGCAAATCGAAAGTCGTCGTTGCCTCCCCGACCGCATCCTCCCGGAAGAAGGCGAGCGCTCCGCCGATCATCGTCTGCATTTCGTCGACGTCCCGGAACAATTTCGCCCGTTGGTCTTCATCGTCGATGAATTCGCCGCGCAGGCGCATGCGAGTCAGCGGCGTGCGCAGGTCGTGCGAGATAGCCGCAAGCATCGTCGTGCGATATTCGACAAACCGTTGGATCTGCGCCTGCATGGCATTGAACGTTGCAATGACCTGTCTCAACTCCCGCGGCCCGCTTTCGGTTATTGCTGGGGCTCGGGGATTGATTCCAAAGGAGCGGACCGCATCGGCAAGTTGTTTGATAGGGCGGGACAGCTGGCGCGCCGCGATTGCTGAGACGATGGCGATGGAGAGTCCCAGAAAGACTATCCAAACGGCCCATTGCACTGGACGGGAGAAGCCCCAGCTTCGGTTGAAGTAATCGAACGCGAGCCAACTCCCGTCGGCAAGATGCACCGCAAGAATGTAGGCTTTTGCGTATTTTGAATTCTTGTAATCAGAGATCCATGGGGGCGCTACCTGGCTACCGGGTTTGAAGGCCACCAGAGATCGGCCGGGTCTGCTGAGAAGTTCACTCATGAGTCCGCGACTGCCATTGAAGCCAGCGGTACCATCCAGCGCCGTCGCTACCGGCGATTCCGCGTCGTACCAGTCAACATGAAACCGACTGTTCTCCGCCGCTGCCGCGAGTGCTGGTCTATTCTGCGGCGGAGAGGCCTCGATAATGCGTGCTATGTCGGCTGCCTCATTAAGAATGCCCGAGCTTTCCAGGGGTTCGCGCGCCCATACTCCACCAAAGACGATGAGGAGGCCGACGAGCACGAGCGTCGCGGCGATCGCCAACACCACCGCGCCGGCGAAACGCCGTGCGATGGTGTCTTGCGGCCAAGCCAGCGATCTCACCCCCGCGCGACCGCCGGCGTAAATATGTAGCCGCCGTTGCGTACAGTCCGAATCATCTGAGGGTTCTTCGGATCTTCCTCCAGCTTGTAGCGTAGGCGGCTGACCTGCACGTCGATGCTGCGGTCGTAGGCGGCGTGGAACAGACCACGGGCAAAATCGAGCAGCTGGTCACGTGTCAAAACCCGTTGCGGATGCTCGGCAAAGGCAAGCAGCAAATCGAATTCTCCGCCGGAGAGGATGATGAGCGCATTATCCGCCGATCGCAATTCGCGCCTGGCAACCTCGAGGCGCCAGCCGGCAAAGCAAAGTACCGGCCGTATTTCGCTGGGTGTCGGCGCTTTCGCCATTTCGGCGGTACGGCGCAGGACGGCTTTAACGCGCGCCAGCAACTCGCGCTGATCGAACGGCTTAGTGAGATAGTCATCGGCCCCGATCTCCAGCCCGACGACACGATCTGTATGGTCGGCCATGGCGGTCAGCATGATCACCGGCACCGGTGAAGTTGCCCGCAACCGCCTGCATAGGCTGAAACCGTCCTCCCCCCGCAGCATTACATCGAGCACGACGAGATCAATGGAATTGTTTTCCAGGGCCGCGAACATCGCCGCGCCATCCTGGGCCACCGTGACGGTATGACCGTGTTTGCGAAAAAATGCCGTCAATAACGACAGAATATCTTCGTCATCGTCGATTAGCAGGAGATGGAGCATCGATGTCATTCTCCGAATATAACATCCGCGGTTATCGCCCTGATGTCCGAAGCTGGTTCTTTTATGTCAATCCGCACACATTGCGGCGGCGAAGCTAAAAACCGGACATCAAGCGATCAAAAACGCCGCCTAGCGTGACTCCAGGCTAGCACCAGCTGGAACACGGCGTCTCATGCCACTCTTCGATTTTTGCCCCACGCTCCTTACCGGCCAGGAGTCAGGTTCGCAGGACCTGGTCACTTGCGATTTCGCGCTGACGGAATGCCTGCGCAAGCCCGTGTCCGGCCCCAATCCCGCTCCTTACTCGAATGATGCAGCCGATATCGATGGTCGACTTCATGCCCGCCTGCGAGATCCAGTTCTTTCAAAAAGAAAGTCAAAACTATGAAACTCGTCCCTGTTTTTGGCTCCATCGCAATACTGGGCCTGTCCGCATGCTCCCACCCGCCAAGCGACCCGGACGTCCTTGCGGATTATAAAAGCATCAACGATCCCGCGGAGCCGACCAACCGGACCATTTTTGCCGGCAACATGTATGTCGATCGGCATGTGCTGAAGCCCGTAGCGGTTGCTTACACCGACAATATGCCGGAAGGCGTGCGCAGGAGCATCCACAACTTCACCTCGAACCTCGAAGAGCCGGGTATCGTGGTGAACGACGTTCTGCAGGGCAACTTCGATCGGGCCTGGAATACGACCGAGCGCTTCGCCGTTAACACGATCGTGGGCGGCATAGGATTGTTCGATGTTGCGTCCGAGTGGGATCATCCTCATCAAAGCGCCGATTTTGGTCAAACGCTGGGGGTCTGGGGAGTTGGCCCTGGTCCGGCTGTGCAGCTGCCGCTTCTCGGCCCCTCAAATGCGCGCGACGCTGTTGGGAAGGTGGCCGGCATTGTCACCGACCCGATCAGCTTAGTTTCCGGGGGCGCCGTGACTGTTGTGAAAGCTGGCAGTGGAGGGCTCGGTGCAGTCGATGCGCGGGGGAGGCTGGTTCCAGAGACCGACGAACTCGAACGTACCTCGCTCGACTATTACGCTGCCCTCCGCAGTATCGCAGCACAGAAACGCGCGGCCATGGTCGAAGACGGCAAGGCTGGCGGCTTGACCGAGCATGTCTCCGTTTCCCCGGCTACGCTTGAGTAGGTTTAGAACGTGCCCACCGGCGCACACTGCGCGGACTTGAACCAAGAAGGCGGGACGTATTGTGGCCGGAGACCTGCTGCTCGGGGCGATTAACAAACAAGAGCAGACTTTCGCCTCCGTTTCATCGGGCAGCAACAAACCGAGTGATGGCCTAGCCTCATAGGGCTAGGCCATCACAAATACTTACGCTGCGACCGAAGCGCTCGCACCGAGCGGAACGGAAGCGATCGTCTTCAAGATCTGGGAAGCGATCTGGTAGGGGTCGCCCATGGAGTTCGGCCGACGATCTTCCATGTAACCTCTGTAGCCATTTTTCACAAAGCTGTGCGGAAGACGAATAGACGCGCCGCGGTCGGCGACCCCCCAGCTAAAGCTGTCGATCGATGCCGTTTCGTGCTTACCGGTTAGCCGCAGATGATTGTCGGGCCCATAGACCGCAATGTGGTCGGGCACTGCCGCTTCGAAGGCTGCCATAAGGTTTTCAAAGTATACCTTGCCACCCGTTTCACGCAAATAGTCCGTAGAGAAATTGGCATGCATGCCGGAGCCGTTCCAGTCGGTATCGCCAAGCGGCTTGCAGTGATACTCGACGTCAATGCCGTATTTTTCGGTCAGACGATTGAGCAGATACCGGGCCATCCACATTTCATCGGCAGCGCGCTTGGAGCCTTTGCCAAAAACCTGAAATTCCCATTGGCCCTTAGCCACTTCGGCATTGATGCCTTCATGGTTGATGCCGGCGGCAAGACAGATATCGAGATGTTCCTCGACGATCTTGCGGGCAGTGTCGCCCACATTTTTATAGCCGACGCCGGTGTAGTAGGGGCCTTGAGGGGCTGGATAGCCTGCTTCGGGGAAACCGAGCGGCCGACCGTCCTTATAAAAGAAATATTCCTGTTCGAAGCCGAACCAGGTGCCTTCATCATCGAGGATGGTCGCCCGCTTGTTCGACGGATGCGGAGTCGTGCCGTCCGGCATCATGACTTCGCAGAGCACAAGAACGCCGTTCGTGCGCTCACTGTCGGGAAAAACGCGAACGGGCTTGAGAACGCAGTCCGAACTTTGTCCTTCGGCCTGCTTGGTCGAACTCCCGTCGAAGCCCCAGAGCGGCAGCATCTCCAGAGTGGGAAACGCGTCAAATTCCTTGACCTGGGTCTTTCCCCGGAGATTTGGCACCGGCGTGTAGCCGTCCAACCATATATATTCCAGCTTGTACTTTGTCATTTCGATCCCCTGGATGCCTGTTGGTGGGTAAGTTTGATGGATCTCGCGAAGCGCTCAGTTGCTTGATGCATCAAATGTGCCAATTGAGGCGCCCTCCCCGAGAGCCGCCGAACGTGACCAGATCATCCCGCGCAGTCAGACACTGCCGATAGCCGGCTCGAATCAGCTTCTCGCCCATGATTCGGCCACAGATCTCTGTTCTTTCGGGCAAAGCGGGGGGTTCCGCTCGGGAGATGTCGGGAGTTTTAGCGGCGCCGTGCGTCCCGTGTTAGCGCGAGCGCCGAAGGTAAAGGCGTCCAGCAACAAAAATTCATTAAATAGGCAAAGACATAAAAGCCTAAAATTTAATCATTTCATGAGATTACTTTAGGCATATTGCACAATGGGAGGCAAAATCCCATATAAAATTATACCCAGCGATGTGGGTTCAAAAGGATAAGTTAAGGCAATGAGTACAAGTACCTACCAGGGGTCGGCTAAGATTTACCAATTTCCCACGCATTCGCGAAACGCCGTCGCTGACCACCGCGAAACCTCCGGCGCCGTCGAACTTATGCCGCAGCGCATTTGGGATGCCGCGCCCTCGGACTGCTGGTATCATGAGGCGGCTATCAGGCAATCTGCCAGTTCGACAAAGCCCTGAGGCAACTCAGACGGTTGGATTGCAAATTATCAGCATCTTAACCGTAGCCTGAAGAGGTGGCCGCTCCCGCCGCAAGCCGCGTGGCTTGCGTTGCTGGCTGGGCTTGCCGCCGTCGATTTCGATCCGTCACCGCCATCGGCTGAGCGAACCACAAAGCCGCAAAGCAGCTACAAGGTTTGCGCCTGACTCCCCGGGTGCTATCTGGCCAGCCGGGAACGACGGGCGCTGATGCGACACGTTGACGAATGGAACACCGCAAGCCAAACCGCACCTAGCCGGAGCGCTATTTGAGCTGGCTGTCTTTGCTACCCCTGCGGTTGAACCCGATATTCACCGGACGGCGATCACGCGCCGACTGACAACTAATGCAGGTACGGACCCCTGGAAGCACACTGCGGCGCCCTTCCGGGATTTCGTCACCGCATTCCATGCAATGGGTCTCTCCCTCACCCGTTGGCATGCTCGCCCGCGCTCTCATGACTCCGTCCATGACAGTATCGTCGATCTGATCCTGCACCGCCCCGTCCGGGGCCCACCCGCTCGCCATTGTCGCGTTCCGGTTTCCCTAGTTTCTCGAGAACACCACATGGGAATTATCGCCGCGCGTTCCAAGGATGGCGATCCCGGCGCCGATCCAGGCGTGATCGTGGATGCCGATCGACGATCCATGGCTCAATCCGGAAGGGCCGCTTTGGAGCGTCCGACGGCGACAAGTCGCTGACGACTAATTCCGCGTCCGCACGCCCGCGATCAGGATATCGACCAGACGTTTGGCAGCCCACTCACCATCGGGTCCCAAGCCTATGTTCGCAACACCGGCGAGCGCGCGCAGCAGGTCGAGCGGATCAAGCTCCAGACGAATGTCGCCGCTCGCGACCGCGCGATCGACCAGCTTCGCAATTGCCTGCTTCACCTGTGCCGTAGACGCCGAGTACAGATCGGACGTCCCGCCGACAATCGAATTGAGCACCTCGGACATCCCATGCTTGGTGGCAATGTAGTCCACGAACAGCAGTAGCCATTCACGGAGCGCCGTCACCGGAGGATGCGTCTCCGCGAGGCGGTCGGCGGCTGCAACAAGCTGCTCGGTCTCGTTGCGGTAGACGGCCGCGACCAGCGCGTCGCGGGTGGGGAAGTGGCGGTAGAGAGTCCCGGCCCCGACACCGGCGGTCCGCGCGATCTCATCGAGGCTGGCGCCGGATCCCTTTTCTGCGAAAGCGGCCTTCGCCGTTTTGAGCAAGCGGACGCGGTTGCGCTCCGCATCGGCTCTCGGCTTACGGACAGCGGGTTCGCTTTCATCGGCCATGCCGAAAACACCCCTTGATAAACGGAGAGTGTCTCCGTATTTAAAGCGGAGACACTCTCCTCTTACGCCAAATCAGGTCGACGGACAATGGTCTGCCGGCGCGGGGAGCGGTGCATCCATTGATGAAGGAGATTGTTATGGCCGGACCTTTCGGAACGACGTCCACCACAGATGACGTGCTCTCGGGCAAGGATCTCAGCGGAAAGCGCGTGCTCGTCACCGGCGTATCGGCCGGGCTCGGGGTGGAGACCGCCCGCGCTCTCGCAGCCCATGGGGGCCAGGTGGTCGGCGCCGCGCGCGACCTCGCCAAGGCGGAGCGGGCGACGGCCGCGGTCCGGGCTCAGGCGGCCAGCGGCGGCGGGCTGGAGCTGGTGGAGCTGGATCTCGCCTCGCTTGAGAGCGTGCGCGCCTGCGCCGACGCCTTGCTCGCTGACGGGCGGCCTTTCGACGTGGTGATCGCCAATGCCGGCGTGATGCGCACGCCCTTCGGGCACACGGCCGATGGCTTCGAGACCCAGTTCGGGACAAATCACCTCGGCCACTTCGTGCTGGTGAACCGCATCGCATCGCTGATCGCGCCGAGCGGCCGGCTGGTGAATGTCTCCTCCTCCGGCCATCGCTATTCGGACGTGGATCTCGACGATCCGAACTTCGAGCGCACTCCCTACGACCCGAGTGTTGCTTATGGCCGGTCAAAGACGGCCAACATCCTGTTCGCGGTGGAGTTCGACCGGCGCCATCGGGCGCGCGGCGTGAGAGCGACGGCGCTGCATCCAGGTGGGATCCTGACCGAACTCGGCCGCCATCTGCAGCCCGGCGAGCTCGAGGCGACCGTGGAGCGGATCAATGCCCAGCTCGCGGCCGAAGACCGGCCGCCCTTCCAGTTCAAGACGATCCCCCAGGGGGCCGCGACCTCGGTCTGGGCTGCCTTCGTCGCCCCGGCCGAAGAAGTCGGCGGTCGCTACTGCGAGGACTGCCAGGTGTCGCAGGTCACCGACGGGCTGATCAGCCCGGTGAGCCCTGGCGTCAGGCCCTACGCCCTTGATCCGGAGCACGCCAAGGCGCTCTGGGCCAAGAGCGAGGAGATGGTGGGCGAACGCTTCTGACCGCCGGCCCACAGCCGAAGGGAGATCCGACATAGGCCCCAGAGAGACTGGCTCGTCACCGGCGTGAGCAGCGGCTTCGGGAACGTTATAACCGAGCAGTTGCTCGCGCGCGGCGATCGCATCGCGAGAACCGTCCGCGACCTTTCGGTCATCGACGACCTGAAGGCCGAGCATGGCGACCGGCTGTGGCTGGCCGAGCTTGACCTGCCCGAGATGGCCTCGATGCGCGACGTCGTCGATCGTACCTGGGTCTCGCTCGGCCGGATCGACGCCGTGGTTAGCAACGCGGGCTACGGCATGATGGGCGCGGCAGAGGAACTGACCGATGAGCAGGTCCGGCATCAGGTCGAGACCAACCTTGTCGGCTCGATCCAGCTGATCCGCGCTGCGCTTCCGCATCTTCGCGCGCAGAGCGCGAGTCGCTGGCCGTGTTTCTTCACGAAGGGAGCCAGCCACTTTCGACGGCATCCTTGAATTACGCACCATGCTGATCGTCCGCCTTCGAGAAGCGACCAACTCCAGCTGAGCGGCCGACATGGCAACGACGCTCGGTCGTCCAAGCCGCCCGGCAGCGCCTCAGGCAAGCAACCCTTCACCGGCGCGCGGTCCATGGGTGATTCGACCGTCCGGCAGATTCAGGCGCGCGCGCACGGTCGCAAGCGGCAGGGGGAGCAGCTCTTCGTAGTTCTGCAGGATGAGCGAAGCCGTCCGCCGCCCCCGGCGGTAGGCCGCCCACAGCTCGCGAACGCGGGCTACGCGCATGGTGACGCTGAGCGCCAGGAAAATCGGCATCGGGCGGTAATTCAGACCCTGTGCATAGCTGAAGGCGACGATCGCCGCCTCGCCGCGCGGCTGCGCCGCATAACCGGTCAGGATGTGCCAAAGATCGTGCAACACCGTCAGCCGGTCGCTGAACCACTGGCGGGCTGGGTCAAGCTGGGCATAATCGCGGGACATGCCGCGCTGGCTCTCCACCAGCGCCGCGGAGTTGATGCCGCGGCTCCGGCACAGATCGACATAGGCGCGCCCGAAGCTCCCCTCCGGCAATTTGGCAAGACTGTCGTGGTCGTCGAGGACGCGCGACAGATCCGGGCGCGCGGCAAGCAGCCGCCGCCCGTTCGGGTCGTTGCGGAATTTCTGGAACAGACGCTCCTCGCACATGCCGCCCATTGCATCGACCAGCGCGTAGGTCGTGTTTAGCACATCGTCGCCTTGCTTGGAGATTTTGCGGATCATTGCGCCGGCGCGGCGCCACTGGACCGGCCGGCGCGGGGCGGGATATTCACCCGCGAAATCTTCCAGCCCTGCGGGCTCGCCCCGCGCTTCGATTGTCGCATTCGTCAGCATGATATGTCCTACCCCATAGTTGTCTTTTATTGCGTCGATGCTTCCTCCGGCGGCGTGCCCAGCACGCCGTAGAACAAGACGGTCGTTATCGTGCGGATGTGCCGCTCGATGCCTTCCTGCGAAAACGGATCCGGGCCGCCGAGCTTCCGCGCTAGCGCGGCCTGGGTGAAAAAGGCGGTCGCGCCGCTGGCGATAAGCAGCGCCAGGCTGGGCAGATGCAGGTCGCGCTTCTCGATCGCCGTCGTCTCCTCGAACCGGGCGAGCCCGGGCCCTAGGAACGGAACGATATAGCGCTCGGCGATGTAGTCGAGACGCGGTCCGCCGACGGCGCCCTCATGCTCTAGGATCCGCTGAATCGATGGGGAGCGCGCCATCACCTCGAGAAAGCGGCGCAGCCCCACCTTCATCTTCTCCACCGGGTCGGCGAGCGGCCCCAGATCCTCCAGGCGCCACGTATCGTTGACGCGGCTCAGGCCGTAATCGATGGCGGCGCGCCACAACGCGTTCTTCGAACCGAAATAATGGTACACCAGGTTGTGGCTGACGCCGATCTGCCGGTTCAGCTCGCGTACGGAGACGCCGTCATAGCCGCGCTGTGCGAACGCTTCGAGCGCCGCTTCGAGGATCGTCTCCTGAGCGTCGGCCGCGTTGCCCGATAGCTTTACGGCAACCGCCTCAGCAACCCTCCTGCCAGCCGTCATCCCTGTTCCTTCCGATGTCACTTGTCACCTGTCAAGAAGTAACTTGACACATGACAAGGAGCTACCGTACTGCTTGTCACCTGTCAAGCAGCATGAGCGGCGGCTTGGCCATAAGAACGGACCAGGGAGGCTATATTGGCGTCATCGGATTCACGCCCGCTATCGGGCTCAGTTGCCTTGGTAACCGGTGCCAGCCGGGGCATAGGCAAGGGGATCGCGATCGAGCTGGGCGTGGCCGGCGCGACGGTCTATCTGACCGGGCGCTCCGTTACGCCGCAACCCGGTCTTCCCGGAACCATCGGCGAAACGGTCGAAGAGATAAAGCGGCTCGGCGGCAACGCCATCGCGCTGGCATGCGATCATGCCAATGACGCCACCGCCAGGGCGGTGTTCGACCGCATCGCCGCGGACCACGATCGTCTGGATATCCTCGTCAACAACGCAACCGCGATGGACGACTATCACGACTCCATCGGCAAGCCGTTCTGGGAACTGTCGCCGTCGACCTGGGACAGCACGATGAATGTCGGGTTGCGCTCGCATTTCATCGCAACCCAGATGGCGGCGCCGGTCATGGTGCGCCAGGGGCGCGGCATGATCGTCAACGTCTCGTCCATCGGCTCACAGGAATATCTCCTGTCCGTGCCCTACGGCGCCTGCAAGGCGGCGCTTCACAAACTGACCCACGACACAGCCGTCGAGCTTGTGCCCCACAACGTGACCGTCACCTCGATCTGGCCGGGCCTCGTCGTCACCGAACCGATCCTGGCGGTCGCGGAGACCAAGCCCGACGGCCATCTGGAGCTTCTCGGGGTCGACCTCAGAGTCGCGGAAACGCCCCGGTTTTCCGGTCGCGCGGTCGTGGCACTCGCCACCGACCCCAATCCGCTGCGCTTCGCCGGGCAGGCTCTAATCTGCGCTCAACTCGCGCACGATTACGGCTTCACCGATCTCGACGGCAACATGCCGCCGGTGATCCGCACCAACGCCGACGTCTTCGCCGGCCTGACCGAAGCCACCATCCCCGAGCTTTATCGGGGTCTCTACAAGGCACAGCTGACGGCGGGGCGCGTCACGGAATCCGCGCTCGGTGTTCGGGTCGGGTAAGGCATCGCTCTTCCCTTTTGTCTGAGGGAACGTTCGCGCGACAGAATCTACGAGAGGTGGGCTGAACGGGCTTTGCCCGAAGAAACAGCCACCCCGTCTTAATCGGGATGCGTCCGCAGAAAGCGGACCGGTCATGGGGAGGAATCGATGTCAGCACGTTTGATCATGGCGCTCGGCGCCACAGCGGCGATGATCACGCTTATGCCGGGCACACGCCCGGCAGCGGCACAATCCGATCAACCGGCGGCATCCGCCGGCTCCGGCCTCGAAGAAATCATCGTGACCGCCCGTCGCCGAGAGGAACGGCTGCAGACGGTCCCGGTCGCCATCACCGCCTTTACCCAGACCGATCTCGAAAAGATGCATGTGGAGCAGCTGCGCGACTTGGCGAAGAGCGTGCCGTCCCTCGCGGTCAGCTTTACATCTTCGGACCCAAATTCATTCTTTTCAGGTCAGGTCAGGCTGCGCGGCCTGGCGGGCACGGAAATCTATTTCGCCGACGTGCCGCTCGGCAACACGGACTATAACAACGCGACCGGTCTGACCCACGGCCTGTCCCCAGGTTTCTATTACGATCTGGAGACGGTCGAGGTCGACAAGGGCGCCCAAGGAACCCTGTTCGGGCGGCCTTCGATCGGCGGCCTGATCTCCATTCAACCGAAGCGGCCGACGAACCAACTCGAAGGCTATCTCCAGACGACGTTCGGCGATTACGGCGACAAGGAAAACGAATTCGCCCTCAATATTCCGGTGGTAGCCGACAAGCTGCTGGTGCGGGTTGCCGGACAGATGCAGCAGCGCGACGGCTATACCAAGGACCTGCAGGACGGTTCCTATCTCGACGATCGGAACTACTACGCCTGGCGCGTCGGCGTGACCTTGCGGCCGACCGACGATTTCGAGAACTACTTCGTCTATGACGGCTATTGGCAGGATTCGCACGGCGCATCGAACCAGTTGGCCAGGATCAACCCCAAGTTCCCGCTGATCGGTCTGAATTCGACCCTATCGCCGGTTGCGCTGAACTCGCCCTCCTGCGTGTACACGTTGACCCTCTCCGCGTCGGGCGTCGGCGCGCCGCCGGGCGGATGCGGCTTCGGCTATTTCGGGGCCTTCCCGACGCTGCCCGCGGTCCTTGCTCAGCAGCAAGCGCTCGGCCCGCGATATGTCGTCGGTCGCGCATCCAGCAATATCGGCAAGGACTATTTCTACGGATTTACCGATATTGCGACCTGGGACCTGACCGACGATCTGTCGATAAAGAACATCGCCGCGGCGCGCGTTTTCAAGCAGTTGGGCGTGGATGACTTCAGCTCGACCGGCCTTCCCATCGCGGTGTTCGGTTTCCCCGGGAACAACCAGGGGTGGAACAACAACGAGGTGCAGTACACAGAAGAACTGCAGCTCTCGGGCAAGGCCATCCATGAACGGCTGGACTGGCGCCTCGGCGGCTTCCTGCTGTTCGATCATCCGCTGGGTTACACGACCGTGCCGCTGGTCGGTCTGGGCTCGACGATCTGGAACCATTACCACGAGGAGACCCGAAGCCAGGCGCTGTTCGCGCACGCAATCTACGACCTGTCGGACTGGGTCGAGAATCTGAGATTCACTGCCGGCTATCGCTACACCTGGGACTACGATTCGCTGGGTGAGCGCTCGACCCAGCCGGTCGATGCGGTCACCCGCAACGCGACCGGCGCGGCGACGGACTGCAATATCGCGATCCACGACAATAATTGTTACAGTCAGGTCGATTCCAATTTCAGTTCATATGGCTGGAATCTTGGCCTGGATTACCAATGGACGCCGCAGACGCTGCTTTATGTCCGGGCGGGCAATGCCTACCGGCCGGGCGGCATGATCCTGGCGGCCGAGGCGCCCTATAACCGGTATCAGCCGGAGCATGTGACCGACGTCGAACTGGGCGTGAAGACGGATTACGAATTCCTGGGCGTCCATGGGCGGACCAACGCCGATATCTACCACACGGACTACAAGCAAATTCAGGTCGCCCTGGATGTCACTATTCCGAGCCAGGTTCCGGGGCAGCCGCCGTCGGTGCAGGCGATCACGGCCAACGCCGCCTCCGCCTATCTCGAGGGCGCGGAAATCGAGCAGACCCTCAACCTGCCCTACGGCATCGATTTAACGGCTCAAGGTTCGTACATTTACACGCATTACAATTCCTATCCCCAGGCGTTCGGACAAGTCGGATCGCCTCCCTTCCAATACATCCCGTTGTTCCAGTTTGCGGTCACCCCGACTTATCACGTGCCGATCGATCCGGTCTGGGGCGAAATGACGGCCTCGATTTCCTGGTCCTGGTATGGCCACCAGTCGACGAGCCCGCTGGCGAACGAAAGTCTCAACGTTCAGCCGCACTATCAGAACTTCGATTTCCGCGCCGACTGGACGAACATCTTCCAGCAGTCAATCGATCTCGGCTTCTTCATGACCAACGCTACGGACAACGTCCATATCGCGGGTGAGATTCCGCTGCTGACGTCGGCAGGGTTCAGCTCGGTTTCCTTTAACCCACCGCGCATGTTCGGCTTCTCGTTGAAATACCGCTTCGAGCCGTCGGCAGATGAAGCGGCGGCGGCGACCGCGGCCTATGTTCCGCCCCCGGCCCAGGCCCCGGCGCCCGCACCGCGCAGCTATCTGGTGTTCTTCGACTTCAACAAGTCGGATTTGACCGCGCAGGCGACGGAGATCGTCAATACGGCTGCCAAGAATGCCGGCCCGGCCAAGGTGACCCAACTGACCGTAACCGGTCACACGGATACCATCGGTTCGGACGCCTATAACATGCGTCTCAGCCGCCGCCGCGCGGAATCGGTTGCCGCGCAGCTCGAAAAGAATGGCATCCTGTCGTCCGAGATCGAGATCTTGGCTAAGGGCAAGCGGGATCTTCTGGTCCTGACCAAGGACGGTGTACGCGAGCCGCAGAACCGGCGGGTGCAGATCATCTATGACAACGGCACGGCTTCGGCTTCGTAACGGGTCCGTGGGGATAGCGGCTACAGGGAGGATAGAATGCGCGGATTAAATGGCAAAGTGGCGGTGATCGCGGGCGCGGCGACGGGCATCGGCAAGGCGACGGCGCTTAAGCTTGCCGAGGAAGGCGTATCGCTCACATTGGGCGACACCAATGTCGCCGGCATCGAGGCAGTGGCGCAACAGATAAACGCCGCCGGTGGCAAGGCGGTCGCAATTCCCTGCGATATCAGCGACGACGCCGAGGTCAAAGCGCTGGTCGATTTGGCGGTGAAAGCCTATGGCGGCCTGGATTTCATGCACGCCAACGCCGCCGACCTGTCGCTTTGCATGATCGACACCCACGCGGTCGACGTCCCGCTTGAGCTGTTCGACCGCACCATCGCGGTCAATCTGCGGGGACATCTGCTGTGCACCCGCCACTCCATCCCGGAGATTCAGAAGCGCGGCCGCGGGGCGATTGTCTACACCTCGTCCGGCGCCGCCTACGCCGGCGAGCCGGAGCGCGTGGCCTATGCTGTCTCCAAATCCGGCATTAACGCGCTGATGCGCCATGTCGCCTCGCGGTGGGGCAAAGAGGGCATAAGGTCCAACGCCATCGCGCCGGGGGTAGTGCTGACCGAAAACTCGACCGCCAACATGCCCGACGAGATGCGCGCGATGATCCTGCAAATGGGGCGCAGCCCTCGGCTCGGGCGCCCGGAGGACATCGCCTCTATGGTCGCGCTGCTCTTCTCCGACGAAGGCGAATGGATCAACGGCCAAGTCATCAGTGTCGATGGCGGCGTTACGATGCGCGCCTGAAGCGGCGATCTGCCAGCCTTCCCACCACCTAGGACTGGAAGCCGGATTGAAGCGCGCAGGCGTGACCTATGCCGACCTGGCTGAAAGGCTAAAGGAGCATGGGCTGACAGGAGAAACAGAGGCGTCGATCAAGGCGAAGCTGAAACGCGGGACGTTCCCGACGACGTTCTTACTGGCGTCTATGGCTGCGATTGGGGTTGCGGCCGTTGCCATAGAA
>JAQGIF010000325.1 GCA_028291345.1 Rhodospirillales bacterium
ATCCTGGCGATCTCATCCGCGTCGATCTTAAGCAAAGCTCCCGACGCGACGGCTGCTTTGGCCGCCTGTGCCCGCTTTAGACGCCACTCAAGCGGGCTGGGGTAAAGCCCACTAAGGACCTCGGTCGACAGCGGAGTCGAGGTCCCGAACATTTGCAGCCGACCGGCGGGGTCGATACCGGCGTGCCGGGCAGTCGGCACTTCTAGTTGCGGCAGGCGAATGCCGCCCCGTGAATACGCCCGCGGCGACGAGCACTCAGTCACCGCCGAGGGATTCAATAGCACCGTCAGCCGAGCCCTTGTCGGGTTTGGCACTACTGGTGCCCGGAGCACGGGCAACGCTGCATAGAGGAGCTCGGCTTCGGCGGCCGGCGCGTCGTCCGTAAGCTCCGGACATTGCGCGGCAAGCCCCAGCTGCGGCTCATCTCCGCGCCGCGCCCCGTCTTCGAAGAAATGCGGGATCTCTTTGTTCACGCGGTCGGCCGGGAGCCGCGGCGAGCGAAATGGCGGGGCGTTGTCGAGCTGGGGCGGTTGGCGCCGGCATCGCCTGGCCGAATCCGTGATTTCTCTCGACTTTCGCAATAGATTTCCCACGGGAGATCCAGATGGCTAAGAGCCTGACATCGTGCGCGCTGGTCACACCGATTAATGCGTTGTCGTGGGGTTGCGCGTCCAGACCTCGCCTTCTTGAAGAGAGCCATGGTTGTGAAACCTTGACCGGCCACGTCTCCAGTTTGCGACTGGCGCGGTGAGCTGAAGGCCAGAATTCGTGAAACCCGGTTGCGGGTTTCTTTGTCGGCCAATTCCGAGCTGATCTGGCTGATATTCTGGAACGGCAGGAACGGCACGGATGGGGTCGTAAGGTGGTCGATCGCCTAGTGATTGACCTACGCGCGGAATTCGCGGGAATGCACGGTTTTTCCGCGCCAACTAGCTTTATTTGCGGTCGTTTGCGGAGGTATGGCCCGACCCGGCAATTGTTCGACGGGTCGTTTTGCGATTACGACGGGGTCAAAATATTGAAGTGCGCACGAAGCTAAAGGGCACGCGGATCGCTCAGGACCCGCCCGCAAGTATGGCACGTAGGAAATAGCGCGGTGAGATCTTCGCAGTCTCAGCGACCGCTGTGGCCCGCTGTACTTCGTCGGGAAAACGCACCGCCCACTCGTAGGTCTGGTGCGCCCCCGTCGAGCCGCCAACAACCAACGCCAATTTCTCGGCGCCGAAATGCTGCCGTAGCAGTCGCTCCTGAGCGCGCGCTGTTGAACTGAAGCCCGCCTCGGTTAACCTTCTGGCATAGGGGTCACCCAACTGGGATGCCGGAGTTGGGTGAGACTTCGCAGTTAACGCTCGAGAGAGGTATCTCTCAGACCTCGTGCCAACTCGAGAAGTGCGTCCCTGTGCTGGCTGGTGCGCTGAGGGCGTCGGCCTCTGCGGCCGAAAACGAACCCTGTGAGCGCTATGCCGATCCAAATGCCGTGGAACGCCACACCGGCAAAAAGCACAAAACTTCCCGGGATGGGACCGATCGCGGCGCGGCTCACGAATTCCTGGAAACTCGTTACCGGTTCGGGATGAATCAACAATTTCGCGGCATAGGAAATGGCTTGGATCATGAAGATCCACCCATAGTTTCGCCGCAGTCGCCGTCCCACCGCATCAAGAAAGGAAATGTGGAGGCTCGGTCGGAGGTAATCCTGGTAAAGCGTCTCGTTCCAACCGTTGTCAACCATCGCTCCTTTGCCGCGCAGAATTGGTCCAAACAACTGCAACTCGAGGACGTGCGCACGGATGCGCCAGAAATCAAAAAAACGGTAGCGTCGCGCCTCTACGCATAAAAAGAACGCCACCAACAATCCAACTAAAACAAGGGGTAAAGGCGTTGCCTGAGGGTTGCTAAAGGTGAGGGAAAGAGCAAGGCCAGTAGCGACGACCGCCCAGTTGGTCGTTGCGTCGAGCCGCGTTCGCCAGACGGTGCTGCGATAAACTTCCCCACGGTAAAGATGCGCAAGGGCGCCGAGTTCCTCCGGCGCGAATGGCGTCACCGCCTCGCTTGAGGCAAATTCGATCATATCTGCTCCCTCCCTTGATTATATGAGGGAGTGTATCACTCCTCCACCAGGAACAGGGCCACCGCCGGTGAGTTGCTGGGTAACGGCATCGAAATGCTGATCCCCAAGCGATTCGGGCCCAACCATCCGAAGCTGCGCACTCGTCTCGGTCACCTCAAATTGAGCGGTCGAACGTCCGTTCTGCGCATTTCTGCCGCTGTCGCTTGGCGAGAAACGACCCTGAGGCGCCATTTGGCTGAAGCGTTGGCCACCCGAAAGCCGACGTTCTACTAGCGGTTTTGGTCATGGCCATGCCTGTCGTCGTGAACGGCCTCGCCTGTTCCAATGGCGCGGTGCGAAGGCATTTGATTGAACGTCAAATGGTTTACAATGCGGCGTGAGAAGCTGTGCGTCTCGCGTAATATAGATAGCCCCTCCCGAGCTTTTCCTGCGAGATTCTCTTGTGGGCAGAACAGCAACAGCTCGAAGCCGCGATCCTCGCCTTTGAAGTCACACTCTCGGCGGAAATCAGAGCCCGATCGGTGGAACAACGTCCCGCTGTTCCTACACCGTCACGTTCTGGCCCTGGCAATGCGATTTGACTCTCGTGCAGGCGTCTCTGTCGATCGTAGTTGGCGTCTTTTCTTCGGCTTTTCCGCAACGAGGACCGGCGTGACGAGTTCGGGTTGCGGAAAGATGAGGAGTGCCTCGAAGCCTGCCGAGCATCCGTCCGGCGGCGATGATAGTCGCAGAGCGCCGCCTACCTGCTGCATGATGCTATTGACGATGGCAAGGCCAAGGCCGCGTCCTTGGCCCACCGTCGTGCCGCGTTGAAACGGTTGCGTCAGAACCGCGAGCAGATCCGGACTCAGCACTGGGCCGCCGCTGGCCACCCCGATTGTGTGCCCGCGCACAAAAACATGGATAGGTTCATCGGATGAACCGTATCGCGCGGCATTCTCAAGAAGGTTGCGAATGGCTATGCCCAGAACATCGATGTCGGAGTGAACAATGAACTCAGACGTGTTGCCTAATTCAATCTCAAGTCTCTCACTTAACCCGTCCTGGCGGCGAAACTCGTCGACCAGGACTTTTACCGCGGGCACCAAGTCGACGGGTTCGCGGGTGAGCGCGAGCCCGGCCCCGGCCCGAGAGAGCTGCAGCAGCTTCTCGGTCAATTCACCAAGGCCTTTAATCTGGCGGATAATCACGCCGGCGCGCTCGACATGCCGCGGATCGTTCAACTGCGCAGATAAAACCTGCATCTGAGCGAGGGCTCCGGCGATCGGTGTACGCAATTCGTGCGCGCTGTTGGCGGCGAACTGTCGCTCCGTGATCAACGCGCGCTCGAGGCGCTCCAGCAGCCGGTTGACTGCCGTATGGATGGGCGCCAGTTCGGCTGGAAATTCCAGGTCTGGAATTCGCGCGAGGTTTGTTCCGCTACGAGTACCGATCTCGCTCTGCAGCTTGATCAGCGGCCAGAAGCTGCGACGTACTGCCCATCGGATCACAATCCAGGAGAGCGGCAGGAATGCCAGCAGGGGCAGGATCGCAAGCTCGATGGCCCGACCAATCGCCTCATGGCGGTGTATTTGCGGCTCGGCGACTTCAAGCCAGTACGGACCTCTGGTCGCTGGCGCGGTATAAATCCGATAATGCGGCGTGTCATAAAAGCCGGTCTGCGGGGTGCCGTTGAATGGTTCATCTGGCGCATTAGGCGAGCGTAGGATGATTTGGCCCGCGCTGCCGAGGATCTGGTAGGCGATCGCCCTGGGGTCCACGGCGGGCAGGATGTGCTCGCCTAAGGACTGCATCGCTTCTGGCTCCGAGTATGATCCATCCACGACCGGCATCAGGCGCTGGGCGACCTCCTCCAGAGCATTGTCCAGCCGTTCGTTGACCTCGAAGCGGCTCAGCAGCGCGGCGGCAACGCTGCCGAGTATCCAGACCACCGCCAAAGCCGACGCTATCAGCCAAATCAGCCGCGATGCGATGCTGCGATTTGCCATGTGCCTAACCTGTCAAGCTGTAGCCGAGCCCGCGAACGGTCCGGATGAAGTCTCGGCCGAATTTCCGACGGATACGGCTGATGTAAACCTCGATTGCATTGCTTTCGATCTCGCTTCCGAACGCATAGAGTGCATCCTCAATCGCTTCCTTTGACACGGTCGAGTTCGGGCGTCGGAGGAGGACATCAAGTACAGCCCATTCGCGCGCGGTCACCTCCACGGAAGTCCCATTAAGGCGGGCGAGTCGCGCCTCTGGCTCAAGTTCAACAGGCCCGAGTTGGATTGTCGGGATCGCCTTGCCCTGATAGCGGCGCGCGACGGCCTGGAGCCGTGCGTTCATCTCATCGAGGTCGAAAGGCTTCACCAGATAGTCGTCCGCCCCGGCCTTAAGCCCCTCGATCCTGTCACTCACCTGATCGCGTGCAGTCAAAATAACCACCGCGAGCGCATCACGCCGTCGCCGCAATTTCTTCAGGAAGTCTAGCCCCCGGCCATCCGGTAGATGAAGGTCGAGCAGCAACGCATCATACGGCACTGTGCGCATTGCGTCGTCTGCGGCGCCGATTTCACGAACCCAGTCGACGGCGTGGCCGGCGGCTCGAACGTGCTCCTGAACAGCCGAGCCGATATGCGGCTCGTCTTCGACCAATAGAACTCGCATCGCACTCCTCTCTGACATAACCCTATATCCGTCATTTAGCTTACGCCAAGCTGACGGTCGGCCGCAGGCCCGTAAGGTTCGCGTCACGGCACACTGGTAGGTTTCCCGCCGAACTTCACCGCTCGGATGGGTATGGCCAGATGCGAAGCACACACACGTCATTGATTGTCCAGGAGCTGACCCTTCGGGCACGGTCGCTTGCCATGAGACAGTCCCGGATCATGCTCCTCATCGGAGCGAGCGCTCTGGTAGCTGCGGCGGGAGGGTTCGAGGCCGGCCATGGCTCGACAGGCCTGCCAAGACCCGCAGCGTCGGCGTCCGCAGCCGGGACAGCTCAGTCATCGTCTGACGGCGTCGACGTGGCGCCGCCAGCCCTGCACAACATGGACCTTCATCTCGCCACAGCCGATGTCCAGCCCCTCGTGCAAACCGTAAGCACGACTGGAGTCGTCGCCTTCAACGACCTGCGCATGGCGCAGCTGAGCCCCCCAGCGCGCGGGCGGATCCAGTCCATCGAAGTCGCTGTAGGCCAGCCGGTACGGGCGGGCCAGCGACTGGCGCTGCTCGACAACTTCGACCTTGGCGACACGCGGAGCCACATCGCCGCCGCGCAGGCCTCGGTCGTGCAGGCGAGGGCCGAGGCAAGCGCGGCCCACGCCGCTTACTACCGCGCAGGAGAGCTGGTGCGCATCGGCGGATTGGCACAGAGCGAGCTTGAGCGCCGCCGCGCCGAAGTCGCCCGGACCGATGCCGCGACGCGCACTCGCGAGGCCGAACTGCAGCAGTGGAAGGAGATCGAGCAGCGGCAAATGCCGGCAGGACCACAAGATGCACCGGCGAGCAGTATCGCCTCGGTCGTTCAGGGCCCGGCGAACTCCCGCGGCGCGATCGTTGCGCCATTCAACGGCGTCATCCATTCCATTGGGGCCGTGCCAGGCGAACTCGTCGACACCACCCGGCAGCTGTTCTCGCTAGCGGACCTGTCGACCGTCTGGGTGCAGACCGATGTCCTCGAGCGGGATCTGGGTGCCATCCGGGTTGGGGAAACCGTGACTGTCAGCGTTGATGCCTACCCGGGGCGCACCTTCGCCGGGCGGGTCGCCTACATACCCGACCAGATCGATCCCCGCAGCGGGACTGCCAGGGTGCGGTGCGAGGTGCCGAATCCCGATGGCGCGCTGCGCGCCAACATGTTCGTCACGGCCGATATCAAGTCCCCGCTCGGCCGAGATGGCATCATGGTACCCGATTCTGCGCTGCAGGAGATCGATGGCAAGCCCGTCGTCTTCACTCCTGCCGGGCCGGGGCAGTTCGACCGGCATTTCGTTCGCCTCGGCCTTCGCAGCGGCGGCTTCACCGAGATCGTGGAAGGGCTGGCAGCCAAGGCCACCGTAGTGACTGACGGCAGCTTCTGGCTGAAGGCCGCCCTGACGCAATCATCGATCCCCGACGCAGGCTGAAAGGAACCAGGATGTTCACGCGCTTCGTCGATGCTGCACTCGCCAACCGCATCGTTGTTATAATTCTGATAGTAATCCTGGCCGTCGCTGGCTCAGTCAGCCTCCGGCGCCTGCCGATCGACGCCCAGCCGGACATCTCGCCCCGGCAGGTCCTGGTCATCACGCAATCCCCGGGCCTAGGCCCTCTGGACGTAGAGCGGTTTATCACAGCGCCCCTGGAGCTGGCGCTGCAGGGCATGCCGCACATGGACAACCTGCGCTCGGTCTCGCGCTACGGCCTCTCGGTCATCTACGTGCGTTTCGCCGATGACGTCGACATCTATGCGGCGCGCAACTTGGTCAGCAGCCGTTTGCCGCAGGTGCAGCTGCCGGCTGAGGCGAGCCCGCCGCAACTCGGGCCGATCTCGACCGGCCTGGGCGAGATTTACCAGTTCGAGGTGCGCGGGGCCCACACCTCCGCGATGGACCTACGCACGATTCTGGACTGGCAGATCGCCCCGCGCCTGCGCCAGGTTCCTGGCGTCATCGACGTGAACGCCAATGGCGGCGAACTGAAGACGTATGAGATCCAGGTCTCAGCCAATGCGATGAGCCGCTACGGCCTCTCGATCGGCGACGTATTCGACGCTGTCCAGCGCAACAACGGCGCCCGAGGCGGCGCCACCCTGGAGCATAACGGCGAACAGGCCGTGATCCGCGGCGAGGGGTTGGTGCAGAACCCGGCCGACCTGGGCAATATCGTCCTGCGCACCAGCGAGGGAGGTGCGCCGCTCTATGTGCGCGACGTCGCTACCATCGCGGGTGCGCCGCGCCCGAGGCTCGGCGCGGTCACGCGGGACGGCAAGGGCGAGACGGTGGTTGGCGTCGCGCTGATGCTGATAGGCGAGAACACGCGCGCGGTCGCGCAGAGCGTGGCCGAGGCGGTCGACAACATCCGGCCAAGCCTGCCGCCTGGCGTGGAGATCCTTCCATATTACAATCGGGCAGACCTGATCGGGCTAACGATCCAGACCGTGGCGCACAACCTCGCGGAGGGCGCGGTGCTGGTGATGGTGGTGCTGTTCGCCTTGCTCGGCAATGCGCGCGCGGGCCTCATCGTCGCGTCCGCCATCCCGCTCTCGATGCTTGCAGCGGCTACGGCGATGTATTTTGCCGGTCTGTCGGGCAATCTGATGAGCCTCGGCGCCATCGACTTCGGCCTGATCGTCGACGGTGCGGTGGTGATGATCGAGAACGTGGTCCGCCGGCGAGCCGATTCTCCGCATCGTCCTGTCGACGAGGTCGTGCACAGCGCAGCGCGCGAAGTGGCTCGGCCGATCGTGTTCGCCGTGGCGATCATCACGGTGGTCTACCTGCCGATCCTCAGTCTACAGGGCGTCGAGGGCAAGTTGTTCCGCCCGATGGCGTTGACGGTCATCTTCGCCCTGATCGCCTCGCTGGTGCTAACGCTGACGCTGATGCCGGTCCTAGCCAGCTTTTTCCTGCGCGGGCGGGTCGCTGAAAAGGAGAGCCGCCTGATC
>JAQGIF010000331.1 GCA_028291345.1 Rhodospirillales bacterium
AAACAACCGATCCAGACCGTCGGGATTCGCGACGTCGCCCCGAATTGCTGCGACGCCGCCGCTGATCGTCGCGACCGCCTTGTTCAGTTCATCCTGGCGACGGCGCGCGATAAAGACGCGCGCGCCCTCAGCTACAAATCGCAGCGCCGTCGCCAGCCCAATGCCGCTGCTGCCAGCCCCTATGGCTGCCGTTTTGCCTTCAAGTCTGCTCATGGAAGCCTGGACAGAACCTCGGCTAGTCCTCGCGCTCGCGCTCGCGCTCGGGCTGCGGCGTTTGCGAGCGCGTGATCTCCGCCCTCTCAGACCGTAACTGCACCGTCTCGACAGTTTTGTTTTCTACGCTGATTTTGGTTAGGTGGACTTCTTCTTGTAGAATCAGGCGCTTTACGACGACGGCTATTTCTTTGACCACCGGTATGATGGTCACATTTCCCTCGGTTCGTATTTGAGGGACCTCTACAATTTCTCGACCGATCTTTATCCTTTCGAGACGAATTTCTTCGGCAATACATGGAATTTCGATGTGATGGTTTTGCGTCTTCGTGCGAACGGAGACCTGCACGGTTTCTCCTGGGACCAGACGCTTTGAAACGCTTAGCTCCTCGGCCGAAACCTCAATTTTCGGTTCTTCACTCATTGTCAGTTATTTTCATGCCGAACTCTAGGTCGAGTAACAGGGGACAAAAAGCTGGTAAAAATCCGTCGCCGGCGGCAAGCCGCGGGCGACGGAATGCTGCGATGATCCAACAAGTATCTTCATCTCCGGTTCCCAAATTATAATGAGACAGTTACTTAGAGTGATTTTATCCGAATGAGGTAATATGTGCAGAGTTACTCTGAAATCAAATACACGTTCCATCTTAGTTGTTTTTTGTTCTTGACTCCTTTGGAACCGAAATAGCTATCCGTCGTTCAGGTCATCATCCACACAGCAGATGCAACCTCTGCCACAGCCACAATGGGGAAGATGATGACCAACGACATAAAGATGCATTTGCGTACGAGATCGATCGCATTCGGGACGGCAGCGCTGTGCTTCATGACCCTATCGGCCTCCGCTTTGGCCCAGAAGGGCGCCAGCGACGAAACCGCTGCGCAACCGGCGGTAAAAACATCCGAGGGTAATAAAACTGCCAGTGCGCCGGTCGCGGGCAGAAACAGTTTTACCGAGGGGGAGGCCAAGAGCCGCATAGAATCTCGCGGCTACAGCCAGGTTTCGGGCCTTCAGAAAGACGATCAGGGCGTATGGCGAGGTACGGCGATGAAGGACGGCCGCAGGGCGTCTGTCGCGCTCGATTACCAGGGGAACGTCACGGACCAGAAGCCCTGAACCGCTCCCCGGCAGCACGGTAACATTCATATCATCCAGGAGGTTTTAATGGCGACGCACACGATCACAGCTCTTTTTGACAAATTCGAAGAGGCCGACGCGGCGGTACGGGATCTGGTCCATGCAGGCATCGATGAGGGGGCGATCAGTATTGTCGGCAACCGCGCTGGCGGCGTCTCCGATGCGCCGCACCGTGATGAAGGTCATGCCGGAACCGGCGCCGGGATTGGTGCCGTTCTTGGGGGCGGAGCCGGATTGGCCGCCGGACTGGGCGCTTTGGCCATTCCTGGCCTGGGACCTGTGGTTGCCGCTGGCTGGCTGGTCGCCACGCTGGCGGGCGCGGGCGTCGGAGCCGCGGCCGGCGGTCTGGTCGGCGCTCTCACCAGGGCGGGGATCAGTCGCGAACATGCTCACGCCTATGAGGAAGGCATCCGTCGCGGCGGAACGCTCGTCACTGTTCGGGTCGACGACGATCAGGAGGACGTCGCGGCCGATGTCCTGGAGCGACATGATCCGGCGGATATCGATGGGCGTCAGGAAGAATGGAAAGCCGGTGGCTGGACCGGTGAACCGGTTGAAACCGGAGCCGTTGGAACCGCAAGTGCAATGCCGGAACGAGATGCGCCGGTACGAGATGCGGTAGACCGCAATGCGACAGCGGCGAACCCTGACAGGCAATCGATTCCCATAGTCGAAGAACAGCTGGCCGTCGGTAAGCGGCAGGTCGATACCGGCCGCGTGCGTGTGCGCTCATACGTTGTTGAGACACCGATCGAAGAACAGGTCGACCTTCGCGAAGAGCGTGTGAATGTCGAGCGCCGCCCGGTGGACCGGTCGCTGGGCGCGGCTCCGGCGGACGCATTTCAAGAGCGAACGATCGAAGCCACCGAAACATCGGAGGAACCGGTCGTCCAAAAATCGGCTCACGTGCGTGAAGAAGTCGTCCTTAACAAGGATGTGCGGCAACGCCCCGAGACGGTCCGCGACACGGTGCGCAGAACTGAAGTCGAGGTGGATGACGATCGCGCCGGAGCCGCCGGCTCTACATCGGGCGACGCGCCACGCTCGGCTGAATAGTTGTGGCCCCTGCTCAAGGCGTTCGTAACGAACAGGGCGGGGGCCTTACTTCCGCTCTCGGGCGCGTGAGTCGGTAGTTCAGGTGGCCATACGCGCACTGCACGTTGCGCAGAACATTTACAGACAGCTTCTGGAGAGGGCGAATATGACTGAAGTCAGTGGAAACGTAAAAACGAGCGATGGAAACGCGGCAAACCTGCAGCCGAATTCCATTCCAGCCAATCCGGCAGGCCGCCCCTCGGAAAATGCGGGGAGTTCGGAAAGCGCGGGAAGTGATGCTGCCGCGTCGGCGAGCGGGTTGGTGGAGGATGCCAAAAACCGCGCCGCCTCCCTGGCCGATAAGGTGACGACCAGGGTCGTCACCTTGGCCGAAGACCGAAAAGAAGAGTTGGCAGAGGAGCTGGAGGACGTTGCGAAGGCGGTACATCGCTCAGGCGAGGAGTTGAAAGGGCATCAGGACTGGGTCGCCGGAATTATTGAACGTGGCGCTGATGAACTTGGATCTTTGGCGTCGACGCTGCGCGACAATGACTTGAAAGCCCTTTTAGGCAAGATCGAGGATCTAGCCCGTCGACAGCCGGCTGTGTTCCTCGGCGCTTCGATAGCCGCCGGTTTCGCAATGGTAAGATTGGGAAAGGTTGTGGCCGCGGGTGCCTCGCAGGAGGATTTGCCTCACGCGCCGGAGGTGCATCGTGAACGCGAGTAGAATGGATAATCACGCCAGCCTTGGTGAAACAGTCGGTGGGCTCGCGGAGGACGTCCAGGATTTGGTCCGCGGCGAGATCAGATTGGCCCGCGCGGAACTGGACCAGAAGTTTCGTCAGCTCATGATCACAGCGATATGGCTGCTCGGAGGAGCATTGGTCGGATTCGCGGGGCTGGTGGTTCTGCTCCAGGGCGTCGCCGTTGCGCTGACCGTCGTCCTGCCGGCTTGGGCGGCTTTCCTGATCGTCGGTCTGGTCATCGTGGTGATTAGCGCGGTCTTCGTGAGGTCCGGCCTGAAGATGTTGTCGCTAAAGGCGCTCTCCCCCGATCGTACGGCGGCGAACCTCAAAAGAGATACAGATATGGTAAAGGAGCATACATGATGTCTGACAGCACAGTGGAACAAGACCGCATCGAACATGAGCTTGCGCGCACGCGCGCGCGCATGGACAGCCGACTGAGCGACCTGCAAGATCGCTTGTCGCCCGGACAAGTGCTGGACGACGTTATGAGCTATTTTCGCGGAAGTGAGGGTGCCGATTTCGCGCGCAATCTCATGACTAGCGTCAAGAACAATCCGCTGCCCGCGGCATTGACCGGAATCGGCTTGGCTTGGCTTATGTCATCCAATGCTCATCCGAATGCGGCGGCTCCGGCGGCCGGGAGCGAAAGCGGCACGTCTGCCTCTGGCGATTTCGCTATCCGAATGAGGAATGCCGAACAGGCGGTTGTTCGCATATCTGGCGAATCGGATGAGGCATACCGGGAACGGGCCGACGATGCGAGGGGCAAAGTCCTTGGCATCCAGCGCCAGGCGCAGGACACCCCCGATTCTTTCGCCAATCGCATCAAGGATGCGATGGCGGCGGCAACGCAAAGCGTTACTGAAACTGTGCATGACTTGCGCGATCAAGCCAGTACTGCGACAGCGCGACTTAGCGACACTGCCAACTATGCTACCAATCAGGTTGCGCAGGGGGCTCAGGCGGTCCAACGGATGACCGGCACTTTTGTCGCCGTCATCACCGAAAATCCGATTGCTCTCGGTGCGATCGGGCTTGGTGTAGGTGCGCTGCTGGGGGCGCTTGTTCCGCAGTCGGAAAAGGAGGAAGTCGCACTGGGCGGGCTGGCTGGTGAGGCACGCAAGACGGTCAGCGGCTTGGCGCAAGAGGCAGTCGACCGCGGCGGTCGGGTGGCGCAGCGGGCATTGGACGCCGGTCGCGAGAGTGCCAGAGAACAGGGTCTCACCGGCGATACGTCGATTGTGGAGATCGTCGAAGAAGCTGGCAGCGGCCATCTGGCCGAAAGCGTCAAGCATGTTGCCGAGGATGTGCTTCATGCGAGCGACGAGGCTCTTCGCCAGGACGGGCTGGGTGAGGGTGAACTCCGCTCCGACCCGGCACCAACACGGGCGGGCTAGGATCATCGACGCCCGAACCGATTTCATATTCTAGAAGCTGCGCCGCCTTGTGGTGGCCCTGGAGTTGCTTTGAATATACGGTCGGTCGCAGGTGGTTTCTCTCAGCTTTTGCAGGTGCTGATGGACGACCCGATGGTCCTCGTCAGGCTTCGTGGCTGCAAGATCTTGTCGCCACGAAAAGCTTTTCGCCGTTCGCTGCTTCGCCTTGGCCGGATCGAGGCGGCCGGTTGAGTCAAGCTTGGCGCTGAAGAAAAATCGATGATGTTCTGCATATCCGGCATCATCGGGACCTGATCCACGCGGTCCGGCATGTTGATCCCCTTGCGTTGGGCACTGACATGGTCCCCATTGAAATAGGCGGTCCGCTGCTCGAAATGGGTGAAATCCTCGACCGAACGCAGCGACCGCTTCGATCCGTGGATCTAGTGGTTCAGTAGGCCGCGGATGCTGACCGCGTCCAACTGCAGCCGGTCGGCCTGGGACGAATGTCCGGCGTCAGGCGGATCGCCGCGTTGGTGTGGAAGTGGGCATGGCAATCGAGGGATGTGAACGTCGAGGCTCTGGTCGGCGCTCTTGCGGTCCTCGGTCTGATCGAATCCTCCTGCGGGAACGGTGTGAGGAACAGGCACAATCCTTCGAACTGCACCGGCCTCACCAGACCGACCATCAGCGCGTAATAGTTCTTGATCGTCAGCAGCTGTCCTTGCGACACATCTCCCAATTCCCGATGCGTGGTCAGGTGCGATTTCCCCGATACTTTCGCCCAATGGAGAAATGCATCAGTTTTTTTCGTGCAGG
>JAQGIF010000370.1 GCA_028291345.1 Rhodospirillales bacterium
CCTCGATCATCGTCCGGCGCGGGGTAGCGAACCGCTCTTTGATCTCGCGCAGCTCGTCGCCGAGTATGCCCAGCAGCTTCACCCGGTCGCCCAGGGTCGCGAGGAAATCGGAAATCCTGTCGGTGATCTCGTTCAGTTCGCCGGCGATCTTTTCCCGCTCCAGCCCAGTCAGGCGCTGCAGCCGCAGTTCCAGGATCGCGCGCGCCTGTTCCTCGGAGAGGAAATAGGTGTCTTCGGCGGTGACGCCTCGGCCCGGCTCGTCGATCAGCGCGATCAAGGGCCCCAGATCATGCACCGGCCAGGACCGGCTGGTCAGGGCGACGCGGGCTGTGGCCGGGTCGGCCGCGGCGCGGATCGCCTCGATGATTTCGTCAATATTGGCGACGGCGATGGCGAGGCCGGCCAAGATATGCGCCCGCTGCCGTGCTTCCTTCAATTCGAAGATCGTGCGCCTGCGAATGACTTCCTCGCGGAAATCGACGAAGGCGGAGATGATCTCCTTCAGATTCATCATCCGCGGCCGGCCGCCGGTCAGTGCCAGCATGTTGGCGCCGAACGAGGTCTGCAGTGGGGTGAAGCGGTAAAGCTGGGCCAGCACGACCTCGGCCATCGCGTCGCGCTTCAGCTCCATCACAACGCGTACGCCGTCGCGATCGGACTCGTCACGCAGGTCGGAAATGCCCTCGACGCTTTTGTCGTTGACGACCTCGGCGATTCGCTCGACCAGCCGCGACTTGTTCAGCTGGAACGGGATTTCGCTGACGATGATCGACTGGCGGTCCTTACCACGCTCTTCGATGAAGGTCTTGGCGCGCACGGTGATCGAGCCGTGGCCGGTGTGATAGGCCGAGCGGATGCCGGAGCGTCCGAGAATGATGCCGCCGGTCGGGAAGTCGGGGCCCGGCACCAGTTGGATCAAACGGTCGATCGAGACGTTGGGGTCTTCAAGATAGGCCAGGCAGGCATCGATAACCTCGCCCAGATTGTGCGGCGGGATATTGGTGGCCATGCCGACGGCGATGCCGCCCGCGCCGTTGACCAGCAGGTTTGGAAAGCGCGCAGGAAGGACCAGAGGCTCTCTCAGCGATTCGTCATAGTTCGGCTGGTAATCGACGGTTTCCTTGTCGATATCTTCCAGCAGGGCTTCACCCGCTTTGGCGAAACGCGCTTCTGTGTATCGCATGGCGGCCGGCGAATCGCCGTCCATCGAGCCGAAATTGCCCTGGCCGTCGACCAGCGGCAGGCGCATCGAGAAATCCTGCACCATGCGGACCATGGCGTCATAGATCGAGCTGTCGCCGTGCGGATGGTATTTGCCCATCACGTCACCGACGATTGCGGCCGATTTTTTGAATGGCTTGTTCGAGGCGAAGCCTGACTCGTTCATCGCGAAGAGAATCCGGCGATGCACCGGTTTCAAACCGTCACGCACGTCAGGAAGCGCCCGCGACACGATCACGCTCATCGCGTAATCGAGGTAGGAACGCTTCATTTCCTCTTCGATGGAGACCGGCGTGATGTCGTTACGAGGCGCGGTGGGGCCGGCGCTGTTCTGGTCAGTCACTAATCATGTCTTGGGAATCGGGATCATCAGTTTGTTTAGCATCCGCGGGCCGAACGAACAACGTATCCGGCACTCGGCCTCTACGACGGCATCAGGCAGGAGAGGTGCTGGACCCGATGATTGTACGAATTGTGGTCGGGACCACCTGCGGACGATAGGGTTCGGGCAGAACTAGATCCTCGTTCACGCTGCGCGCCGTCAGCAGCCCCTCGGAATAGCCCGATGTTAGGATGATCTGGGTCGCCGGCCACCCGTCGCGAACGCGTTTGGCCAGCTCCCAGCCGTCCCATGGAGCCCGGCATTCTGACATCTGTGAAAAGAAGATCAATGGATTGTACGGATCGGAAAATTTCCAGCGCCTCGTATGCGGTGCCCGCTTCGATCACCTCATAGCCCGCGTCCCGCAGAAACTCAGCGATGGTGAGGCGAACGATGTACTCGCCTTCCACGATCAATACGGTGGTCGGCAACGCAATGGCCTTTACAGGTGCGATCGATGCGCGATCATCACGGCTAGCTGCAACACAGCGACCGCGCCTCTAGTTCCGCAAATTGTTGGAAATTTATTAATATCCCGATCAGGGCGAGATGGGTTCCAACTCGTCCCAGACGGGGCCGAACATAATGCGTAGCATCTCTTCGTCGGTATAGATGCGTTCGCCCGACAGCAGGAGCTTCCCGAAGGTCAGAATTCCCAAGATTCGGTGTACACGCGGCCCCTTGTCGTCATGCCGATAAGTGACATCGTATTCCTGGCAAACGCCGTTTTCATTGATCCATTCGGCGACAAGCGCGAAATGGACTATGCGCGGCGCCACTTCGGCAAAATAATGCTCGTAATAACGCCGGGCGCGATCCATCCCCACCATGCGGAGGCCAACGGGGAAAAGATCATAGACGGGATCGGCCTCCAACGTGGCGAGCGTTCCCGCCATGTCGAACGAGCCCTCGGCTTCGGCATGTCTGAACGCGTTCTTGACGAGATCGGCATTCTTAACAAGCTGGGACTGGGCAAAGTCCATCGGCGATCCTCCCTTCACACTTTTTGATTACGGCGCCAGCCTATATCGATGAGGCTTGGTGGCAAAGATATGAATCGCAGAATGGCGGAGGGCCGGATCGCCCCGGCAAATCTCAATTCTTCAGTTCGTCGTCCCCATAAGCGTTCGCCGAATTCGATGCGCCCCCCGGCACTTCGGCGGTGTCGCCCGAAGGATGAAAATAATGGCGAACCGCGTGGTGATGCTCGACTCCGTGGTCGGGCGTATCGCTGCGGATAGCGGCCAATTCGGCCGAACTCAGGTGGCTCTGATAGGGATCGAAACTGACCCAGCCTTCCGCGGACCAGGTTGCGCCGCGCTTTTCGATATCGACCGCGCCGTGTGTCTTGAAGATATGGCTGATTACGTCGATCTGGCTTTCCTCGGCGACGATCGCGACCAACGTTCCGCCGCGCTTCAGCCCCTCGGCATAGAGATGGGCGTCGTTATCCGAGATGCCGTGCGTCGTCAGCAAGCCGATTGCGCCGCCGACGACTCCGCCCGCCGCAGCTCCTGCCGCGACGGCGGCCCAAGTCCCCGCCGCGATAAGCGGGCCGATGCCCGGGATGACAATTGCTCCGGTTCCGACCATCAAGCCCAATATCCCGCCGACCCCAATGCCGAACTCGGCTCCGGTCACGATGCCGGGCTGGGTGTTTTCCTTGGTGTCGACTTCCTCGCGGGCATAGGCCGGATTGGTAACGAGCGGCGGGTGGTCGCCGCTCAGATTGTTGGCGAGCAGGGAGATCTTGTCACGCGAAGCGCCTGTGTCGATGATGTCGCCCACAGCAGCGCTGGCGTTTTCATAGCGGTCATATAGCGCGACGATCGTTGCTTCCGGCATTGGCAATCCCAGGATCTAAGTCACCGGAGGCTCCATTTCCCCCAATGAGTTAACCGGGCCACCGCGCGTTGGGTTCCGAATCGCGCGCGGCCGAACAGAGTTTTGCTGCCAGGAACGATGCCAGCCTCAGCATTTCCGGTTCTGTCCCGCCAGTCGATACCAATCGCGCTGGTTGTGGCGATAGAAGGATGGAGCGCGTTCGACCGAACGCTTAACCTCGGAAAAAGCGTCCCGTGCCACATGAAGGTCGCCAGGCGGTCGAAGCAGCCAAGCGCCGCGAATCCGCGGCTCTTCGCGGCCGAAATAATGCGACAGCGCCTCATCTTCCGCCAACGCCTCGGCGTTATGGGGTATGCTTGCGAGCGACCGGGCATAAGGCATATGAGCGTCGGCGTTCTGGAAGTCCGGATTGGCGTTCCCCAATCCGCCAAAGCGGTCAGACATCCGTTGGGTTCGGCTTGGGCGAAGCGAGTCCGGGCCATGCCCAGTATGAGATAGGGACCGCTTGCATGCCTCCCGGTCAATGCGCGGCAAAGGCTTTCGGCTTCGTCGAGCTTGCCCAACCGGACGCATTCGTCGACCAAGGCACGCTTGTTCGCTACGGTCGGCGCCTCTTCAAGCTTATGGTGAGTGCGCGATAGTCGCCTTCCGGATCGATCATCCGCCTAGCCTTGCGGCCCGCCGGCGGGCCCGTGAACGCCAAGCGCCAAGCGGCAGTTCGAAAACGACATAGGCAAAATTCCGAGCATCGGAATGCCCATGATGATGAACATCCAATGATAGGGCCGGCTGGTGCGTGCCGGATGGTCGATGAAAAATATCTGTTTGCCGCCAATGAGGAGGATCGGCATAAGGCCGACGCCAATTTCAATGTTTTCGTAATTTCACAGAATAAGCGGGCCGAACAAATGGCGCCAAATTTGATCTAAACTTTTTGTAACGTAAGAATGAAAAGGGCCGCGAACTGATGCTCGCGGCCCTGAACGATTGGTAGGTGTAATTTAAAACGGTTACGCGTCAGGTCCGAACTAAAACGGGATTTCGTCATCCAGATCGGGCCCGGAG
>JAQGIF010000390.1 GCA_028291345.1 Rhodospirillales bacterium
GTCCGGCTCAATATCTTCGCCTGACGCCTAAAGCAGGCTGAATTTCACTGGCGTATGCGAGTCCCGCGCCTTCTCGTCCGGCAACCGGTAATCCGTTACGAAGCCGGTCTTAGGATCGAGATTGACGATATAGCCGGCGGAATAGACGGAGAACCAGATCTTGCCGTCTTTGTCGGAGACCAACCCATGCGGCCCGGAGCCCGGCTTCATGGGGTATTCCTTCGACAGGCCCGTCGCCGGGTCCAGCCGGCCGACCTTGTTGGCCCTCTGCTCGGGCGTACCAGAGCGCGCCGTCATTCCCCAGCGCCGGATCATGCGCAGTCCTTGGTCGGCGCGTCGTATTCCTTGATCGGCGGGTTGAGTTCGGTCGCGGCGATCGCGCCCATTGAGACGGCCTGAACGATCAATCCCGCCGCAAACGACGAGTGCGAATTCCCCGTCATGGCCGTGCCGCCAGCCTGATCGTTATACCGATGCCCCGGCTCGAGCCGGGGCACCCCAGAATAGCGCCGCCGGTCGATTTCCACAACCACCCTTGTCGCGAGTAATGGGATCGACAGATTCAGTGACTTCCTGATTCTTGCCGTTGGCGATGGTGAACAGGAAAGGATATTATTCCTGTAGGTGCGGCCGTCGTGCAGCTTGGCGTTGACGACCGTCAGTGCATCGGACTGATCTTCAATGACTTCTCTTCACAAGACTGCGCAAATAATTCAAACACGCAGGATATTCGTCCTAAAATCATCCCGCTCTAATCCGCGTCTCATTTTCGAGGCTGATCGGTCGCCTCGACATAGGGATAGAAAGTCGAAGGTTCGGTCGCTTTGATAAAGGACGTGGCCGCGGCCGTATTTGACTGCTTCGGCATGACCGATAAGTCCGGCTTAAACGGAACAACCTTCCTGAACGCGGTCCAGGCTGCGGTGGTGCCGGGTCCGAATTCACGCGACGCATCCTGAGCCTTGCGAATATCCACCCAGAAGGCGCCCGCCAACAGATCGTGTCCCAACAGATCGAATGTCGTGCTGACAGCTTGGCTAACCCGGTAGGCTTTGATCCGCGTCTGCGCCTGCAGATCCTCGACCGTACCGACGATCGCCGCCCCGAACGGTGCGACCGGATTGGTCAAACTCTGAATCTCCTGCTGGAGATCGACCGGGTCATATCCACCAACACCGGCGAAAAAGCCACCTGTCTGATCGTGCGGCACGACGTCCGACGCTTTGACGCCGGTGAAAAATGTGCTGCTAAAACGATCGATCCGCAGCATCACCGCTACGTCCATGTTGGCGAGAGCGATAACGAATGCCTCCATTTTATTCGCCATCGGATAGGGATCCCAATTGGCATTGGAGACGATATAGCCATGCTTGCCTTTGCTGTTGGGCCCACCCTTTACGTAGTATTTCATCATCTGGGGCGTCGATAGCTCCCAGGAATCCGTCGGTGACAGATCGGTACGGACGGCCGGATTATGATCCGACGAATTCATCTGAAAGATGATGCTGTCTTTAAGATCGGCCCAGGCTTCCCACGCCGACGCCTGGCGGATTGACGATGCGCGCAGGCTTTCAGGATCCTGGATGATTCGCTTCGGGTCGTCGCCGAACAGGTAGCTGCCCTTGATCATTCCCATTACGCGGGCGGCATCCCAATTCAGCCATTTTTCCGGACGTTCCCGCTGCACGACCAAGCTCAATGGCGTGATGCTGCTATTCATTCCGTTCAAGTCCATGGCGTAGATCAGGTCCGCCCATTCCAACGCCCGGCGCGCGTCATGAGTCGCCAGCGCCGCGATCGCGGTCGAATAGGAGTTGCTGCTGGTCAAGGCATTATTGTCGGCGGCAAACGGCTGCATCGGTTTCAGCCCAGCCTTTGCCAAGGCCTCGGCTGCCGGCATGCGCACACCCTGATAATAGGCGTCGCCGGCGCCGACCATCGTTCCGCCGATATTGCCCAGCGGAGAAAGATCGGCCTCTCCCAACGAACCGCGGGACTGCACGACCGGTGTAATCCGCTTGTTGATCAGATCAATAAGCATCTGCGCCAGCTGGGGGCTCGGCGCATTATAGGTCATCCCATTGGCGCGGACGACCATCATCGCCCGAACGATTTCTTCCTCCGTAACCTCCGGCCCCATCCCGCCAAGCGCGCTCATGCGGAACTCCGTCAGCAGGCTCCGCTCGATCTTTGGCTTATTCTCCGCCGACAGTGGATCGCCCGAGAAAATAACCGTCTCGCGCTGATCGCCTGCACCGCGATTGAACCAATAGACCGGAATTCCTTCGGCGGCGGCCTCGAGCAACAAACCGTAATGATCGGCCTCTCGCTGCACTGCCTCGGGACTGACCTGCACCTTTGCCCCATACCGCGCCACCTGAATAAGCTGATCGAGGGTGAGATCTTCGCCTGTAAGCGTGACCGTCATGTTCGCCATGGTCGGCGAGATTGGATTATAGGCGGGCGCCGCCTGAACCTGAGTATCCAGGCAGCTCAAGAGCGCGAGAACCGCCGCCGATGCCAAGGCGGTCCGAATACGAGGGCACGAAGCGTCAAGCATATCTCACCCTATCCACCGATGCGCTCATGCGCGCGATCGGATCAAAAAATTTCTTTTAAGGAAAATTGCATTCTTGTCAGGAATTTTCCATTCTAACCGGCAAGAGTCAACGGGTTTTCTCTGGAAAAAACTTTTATTGATCGCTTTACTGTAAATCAGTTTTTCCGGCTTGGAATAAGGCCTTCGCCGCCCGGCATAGCTTCGCCTTGACCACTGAACGCGGCCGCGGGCACCGCCTTCAAAAAACTATAGGCTGCCAGAGCGGGAGGCATAGTCGCAGGTTGTGTGGGATCCTGCCGCCACGGGATTACCTTGCGAAATGCCGTCCACGCGGCCGCCGGGGCGGGGCCAAAATTGCGCGAGGGATCCTGCGATCTGCGGATGTCCAGCCAATAGCTGGCCGTCAGCAAGTCCTGGCCCAACAGCTGTACCGTGTCATCGACTGCTTCGCGGGCACGCGCCACTTTGATATGTGTCTGCGCCTGTAAATCCTCGACTGTGGCGACAAGTGCAAAACCAGATGGCGGCAGCGGGTTGATCAGCGTTTGCACCTGCTGATACAGGTCGGCAGCGGTCTTGGCGTTGCCTTGTGGCGCATAGTCGCCGCTTTGCAGGACACCGGCCTGCGAATCCCCGGCATGACCCTCCAGAATGTCGGCCGGCTTGATCACCGTGAAAAAGCTATTGCTGAAGCGATCCATCCGCAGCAATACCGCCACATCCATATTGGCCAGCGCAATCGTGAAGGCCTCGATCTCATTGCCAAGGGGATATGGATCCCAATTTGCGTTTGAGAAAATGAATCCATGCTTCCCGCTACTATTCTTCCCGCCCTTCACGTAATATTTCAGCGCCTGCGGCGTCGACAATTCCCAGGCGTCTCCAGGCGACGCGTCGACAGTCACCGCTGGATTATGGTCCGAGTTATTCATCTGAATGACGACCGTATCGCGCAAATGTCCCCAAGCCTGCCAAGCGGAGCCCTGGCGGATTGCCGACGCCCGCAGACTCTCGGGGTCCTGAATGATGCGCTTTGGATCGTCGTCGAAAAGATAGCTGCCCTTGATCATGCCGAGAACCCGGGCGGCTTCCCAATTCAGCCATTTATATGGCCGATTGGCCTGGATGGTACTGAAGAGAGGTGTGACGTTCGAGTTCATGCCGTTCAGGTCCATCGCATAAATCAGATCGGCCCACTCCAGCGAACGTCTTGCATCTTCCACTAATAGTGCCGCCTGCCCCGTCACATCGGCATTGACCGTACTGACGGTGCCGTCGCCCGGCGCGGGTTGCAGCGGGCTCAGGTGCGCGGCATTCAGCGCCTCTGCCGCCGACATGCTGACACCTCGATAATAGACTCCTCCAGACCCTACCATTGCCGCATTGACATTGCCGGACATCGGTCCGTCAGCTTCACCCGATCCACCCATCATGCGTGCAACCGGCGTTATGCGGTTATTGAGTAAATCCACCAGTGCCTGAAGCAGCTGCGGGCTCGCCGGCAAATAGGTCATCGTATTCGCGCGTATGACCATTGCCGCACGAACGCTGTCCTCGTCGCCGATTTCAGAGCCCGTGCCGGATTTGGCGCCATTGCGAAACTGCATCAGCGCTTTTTCCTCCAGCTTCGGCTTGTTTTCCGGGGATAGCGGGTCACCCTCGAAGGTAGCGATTTCACGCTGATTGCCGGCTCCGCGATTAAAAAGATAAACGGGCATGCCCTCGGCTGCCGCTTCCATCATCAACGCATGTGTATCGGCGGTACGTTGCATCGCCTCGGGGCTGACCCTGACCTTCGCGCCGTATCGCGCCACAGCTAAAACCTGATCGATGGTCAGATCATGGCCGGTCAGAGTGACCGTCTTGTCAGCCATCGTCGGGTCGATCGGGTGATAATCCGGTGCCGCCAGCACGGTTGGCATCAGCAGGCACGAGAAAGCGATCAGTCCAAGGATCAGCAGATATCGATTGCGATGACGCATGGTCGGGTGAGCCCCCGTCAAATATTCTCTTAAGGCAATATATTTTCCCTATAAGAACGTATATTCATCGCGCTTGGAACCCGAAAATCGGGTCCTGAGACGCCCCCATAAAATAACATCGCCTTATCGGCACTTTGTGATCGACACGCGCTCGGCGGCACCCATGCATGGCGAACGCCTTCGTCAAAAGGACGCGGGCTTCGACCAGGAAGGTAGGCGACCTTTAAAGGATCGGATGGGACGGATGAAAAACCGGACGGAATAAATATTTCCGGGCGATGTCACCGTAACCTCTGAATAGAAACTCTTGATTGCGGGCTAACAGGTCCGCTTTGTTTTCTCGATAGTAACACGGTATTTCGTACCATGGCATCATCGGTTTCAGATGATGCGCGACATGAAGATTATTGTACAAAAAAACCAGCCCGAAGAACATATTGGACTCAACTGAGGCTGTGCGATGCTGCGGCAACTCCCCAGCCCTATGCTCGATGAACGCGCGTAAAAGCCCAAGGCTCATGCCTGGATAGGCGATCAATACAATATATTGCCACCATGGCATCTTGCAGAGGCCGGAGATGAAGGCAAACAGAATCCCGACAGCGACGGCATGGACAGCCCAGTGAGGAAGATGGCTGCGATCTCCGCGCCGAACGCGCCCGATCTCTCGGGTTGTCAGCTTCCATAGCCTCAGCAGCGGTCCGATGGACAGACGTCCAACCAGGGTCTGATTAAAGATCAGCAGGTTTCGCTGGATCGATCCCATACGCGCCCATTCCGCCTGGCTCACGTAATAGGTCTCGGTGTCCTCCCCGGGCACTGTCAGGTAATTATCCCGGTGATGAGTGCTGTGACTTTTGCGATAGAGCGGGAACGGAAACCAGAGTCCGAGCGGCGGAAACACAATCGCGAAACGGAGCCAATCCGGTACTCCCCGGAAAGCATGGATCGCCTCATGCTGCAGTGAAAACTGCCAAGCGATCAAATATGCGCCGATCAGCATCATCACCCACCAGGGCAGGACGGCATTATACCAGATCAGCAGCGCCCACGCGGTATAGATGACAATGGCCAATAGCAAGGTTGGCCCATCGAACTGGCGAAACTTGCGGGCGATGAGTTCCACGTCACATCTCCAGACGTATCGATTGATGATGAAGAGTTGGTGGCACATTCCAATCCCTCAAGGGATAAGGGCCTGATGAATATCGGTTGCAAGCGGATGGCTTCGCCAAAAATCCAAGGTCGCCTGATATTCCCCCGGAAGCGCCGCGTAAGACGACGCGTCGGGTTCCACGAACCGGGTCAGAAGCAGATCTGACATTATTGCTGCTAGCGACGGATCCTGATGAGCCGTCAGAAATGCGGAGGCCAGTGATTCCCGTCGAGGCGGCGACGCCGCCAGAAATGGAATGGGCCGGGTATCGGTACGGGCGATGACTCGTATTTGAGACGTCAACTCCGGCCGGAATTTTTTCAACAACTGAAACGCATAGGCATCGACCGGCGCCACCTCAGCCAGCCGGTCGATAACCGCGGTGATTGCGCCAACCGGCGTGATGCGGGGTTCGATGACCCGATCAAATAGTGGCTGCTGTCCACCGTATATTTTCAGTAAACGAAGAGGCGCGATATAGCCCGACTGCGAGTCTCGAACGGTCAAGGCAAGCCGACGGCCGAATGTATCGGGCAACGCCGCATAAGGGCTGTCGGCACGCACGACGAAGTCGGTCCAATATTGCGGCTTTCCGTCAAAGCCGGTGGGAGACGGGACCGGCGCGACAAGGATTTCCGGTTGGGATTTCGCCAAACTGTAAGGCAAGCCGCACATGAATACCGCAGCCATATCCTGCCTGGCCCATAAGTCGGATAGCGGTGCAGGCGCGGGATAGTCGATAAAATCGAGCCTCAAACCCGCGCGCTCACCAATCCGTTCGAACAGGCGCTTCCAGGCATCGCCGATCGCAGGAGCGACGGAATACATACGAGCATTTGCGATCATCTCATGTGCCGACTCTTCTGTGGCCGGAAAACCGATGGCCGGTCTCCTCCCGAAAACCGGCCATCGCCCTCAGAACGTACTTTCTTTGGCACTAATCCGGCGTGCTATTTCACTCGCCCGATTGACGCTTACGACGATGCTTCAGCAGCATAGACGATTTGGACCCGCCGATTTTGTGGCTCCCTCACGCCATCACCGGTGGGAACTAGCAAGTCGCGCTTGCCTTTGGCGACGAGTTCGATCTCGCTGGAAGAGATACCGTCCTTCTCCAACTGGGCCGCGACCGATTCCGCACGGCGGCGGGATAGGCGCATATTATACGCATCCGAGCCAACCGTATCCGTGTGACCAGTGACGGTGAGCTGCGTTACCTTGGCCGGCCCGGCATTCTTCGCCGCCTGATCCACAATAGCTTCGGCCTGCGAAGTCAGATCCGATTTGTTGAAGTCGAAGAATACCAGATAGCTCTTCGGAACCGAAGGCGCCGGAGCGATCACCGGCGGCGGCACGTACGCCGCCGGGGTTTCATCGGACGTGGAACCCGCATCGAAATTATACTTCAACTCGATACCGACTTCACGCGGCCGACCAGGCGTCACGGTCACCAAGCCAAAGTTCCCATTCGAATCGCTCGAAGCACCTGTGTAGTAATATTTGCCGGTAAGATTGTTACCCCATACACCGACAGAATAAGAACCGTCGGGAGCCACATAAGTGAGCTTAGCACCGACAGTATAGTAAGCAGGCATATTCGCAAAAACAGGTGCGGTACCGGCGATCCTGCTATCAAGCCAACGGTAATTCAAATCGGCGACAAGGGCCGCATCCCACGGCAGATGGTACGTATAATCGACCGCGACACTTGCTTCCCAGGTCGGTGCGGTGGTCAACGGCGACTGTAATGTGATGCCGGTTTGGATCGCCTGGGGCGAAAGGGTATCATAACCCTGATTTAGGTACGCGGCATTCGCCCTGATCACGAGATCGGGCGTCGGCAGGGCTTCGACTTCGAGCTCGAAGCCGGATTCGTGAGCGGCGGCGGAGTTCACGATGCGGCGAGTTAAAGGAACAATTCCCGGCGCGATTACCGTCGCCTGAATATTTTGATAGTCCTGATAGAAACCAGTCGCATTGATTCTCAGTCGGTGTTCGAGCCATTCGCTCTTGATGCCAGCTTCGTAGTCCCAAACACGCTCCTTACCGAACGGACTCATCCCGTTTTGAAATTGCAATCCGACCGGCACCAGCTGTGTATTGAAACCGCCGCTCTGATAGCCGCCGGTGACGCTGACATAGGTCATGAACTCCGGAGTCCACTGATAGTCGAGTTGGAAACGCGGGTCGAAATCATAGTAGCTGGCGGCGGCACGTTGCCGCGCGCCGGGTCCCGGGCCAGGCAGATAATAGCCGCCCTTGCCGTTAAAAAAGCCATCGGTGAAATAGACATAGGGAACAGGGGTTATATACCCCCCTCCCGGCAGGTAGGTTGGATCTCCCAGGGCGTTCCAGAGGACGGATTCGACGCTCTTGCGATCGTAAGAATAGCGGGCACCCGCAGTGGCGCTGAGTTGGTCAGTGATCTTATAGGTAGCCTGCGCGTAAACGGCGTCACTCTCAAAGTTCTCCGAATCGAGGAACGAGTAGCCGGTCGCATCGCCATCGAAATCTGGCCCGGTGTTCTGGGCAAATCCAGAACTCTGATTTACATAGACCGCGCCGACAACAAATGTCAGCGCCCCGTCCCAATAGTTACCGGATAGATTGAGCTCTTCACTCGTCTGTTCCGTGGTCGTTGCATCTTCTTCGCAATAGATGCAAAGCGGGGTGCCACCATCGCCTGCTTCACCCGACATCGCTCTAAGACTGCTACGGCGGAAGCCGGTCACCGACTTCAGCGAGAGATTCTCGTCCAGAGCATAATTAATCCGAAGATTGATGGTTCCGACCTCGACTTTGGTAAACGGCGCCTCATGCCCAAAATACGGATCGACTTTTCCAGCCTGGAAGCCTCCCGGCAACGTGTTGGTCGGCACTGCCGCGAACGGCGTCCCCGTCACCTGATACTGCTTCCCGATGATGGGAAATGTCTGGCAATATGTTGGCTGACCCGGATGAGTGGCATTGTAATTCCCGGTCGCATAAGCGCCGTCGTGGCAGCCTGTGACGATGCTGGCATTGCCGTGGTCTTTATGGCGATCGTACTCGCCAAGTAAGTTGATGCTCAAATCGTCCGTTGGCTTAACCAAGAACTGTATACGGCCGGATTTCTCATCCAAATCATCACTTTTCACAGAGTCCAGCTTATGATCGATGTAGCCATCGACATTTGAGCTCATGAAGCTTACGCGAACCGCAAATTTATCGGTGACGGGTACGTTGATGGCGCCTTCTGCATCGATCCGATTATACTCACCGACCCGCACATCGACATAGCCGCCGAATGTATCCTTGGGCTGCTGAGTGTCCAACAAAAGGGCACCGCCGATTGTGTTCTTACCGAACAATGTGCCTTGCGGACCTTTTAGGATCTGCACATTCGCAACATCGTAAAAGCTTAGAAGCTGGCCTTCGACCCGGGAGATATAGAGATCGTCGAGATAAAAGCCGACCCCCGGATCGAGATTGGGCACGAGAGCGTTCTGACCGATACCGCGGATGGTAATCGGATTCGCGGCGCGACCGAAATTGCTATAGGACGTAATTTCGAAATTTGGGGCTAGTCCTCGCAGATCGCTGATGTCATGCACATTTTGCTGTTGCAGTTGCGCAGCGGAAAAAGCCGTTATTGAAATCGGCGTTTTCTGGATATCCTCAGAACGCCTTCTCGCCGTAACAGTAATTTCTTCCAGTGCCGGAGCGCCCGCCGCCGCGGCTTGGTCTCCTGTGGAAGTTTGCGCCATCGCCGGCAGCATCGTCAAAACCGACACGGACGCCGCTGACGTCATCAGCAATCCCAACAACCGATTTCCGGGCGTCAATTTACCGCGCCGATCACCCATAGCTGACATTCCTTCTCGCCTCGGCCGGCAGGTATTGCATCGCAAAAACGGTAGCTGCGGCGCACAAATGTGTCAACCTTCAATAAACTATCTTTCCTAACAGGAAATAGTATTATATGGGCGAAAGTATCGAATTTCTAAAAATGGATCGGATGCAGGCTCGCCACCTGTCATATCAGATGAGCCGGCATGTTGCTCTGAATGCGGCTGCTCGGTCGAGTAATCCGTTTTGAACCTGAAACTGCGTGTGATAGCTGCTGATCGTGGTGCCGCGCGGGAGCCGTCGCGGTCCCAACCGATGTCAGACTGGTGAGAGCGTATGTCCACCGCCGATATGATGTTCGAATCCGCGAAGAAGGCGTTTGTCGCAGACGATATGGCAACGGCGGAAAGGCTGTGCCGATCGATTATTGCGATTTCCCCCCGCGATGCCCGCCCATGGATCATCCTGACGGACATCACGCTTCGACAAGATCGCCCCAAGGATGCCCTTGTGTGGGCTGAAAAAGCGGTATCACTGAACCAAGGCGACCCCTTCGCCTATCTGGTTAGGGTCAAATGCTTGATCGCACTAGGTCGGCTCAATGAAGCCAGGGAGACTGCCGAAGCCGGAGTTAGAATCAAACGATGTCCGCCAGTAGCGCTTGACGAATTCGGCAGAACCTTCAGTCAACTCGGTCGGTACAAACGCTCGCTCGAAGTCCTTAAAATGGCAGTTGCCGCCGAACCGAGAAACTTCCTGTTTCTCTATAATCTGGCGATTGCGGAACGGACATTTGGCGCGCTCGCCGATTCTGAACGGCATTGCGACCAAGTCGTGGCCATCAACCCTCATTTTCATCGCGCGTATTTTATTCGAGCCGATCTGCGCAAACAGACGTCTCATCGGAACCATATCCCAGAAATGGAGGCACTGATCGCGCGTGGCGTTCGTGACCCTTACGGTGAGGTATTAATGCGTTTCGCGCTGGGTAAGGAGTGCGAGGATATCGGCGAGGATGCTCGCGCCTTTCGGCATATTAAATCTGGTGGCGATCTTCATCGTCGGCATCTCCGCTACGATGTCCAAAACGACATTGCCGTAATCGATCGTCTGATCGATACCCAAAGTCGACCGGCCCTCAAGGCGATGCCGAAAGGTTTCGACGGCGACGACCCGATCTTCATTGTCGGACTGCCACGATCCGGAACGACGCTGGTCGAACGGATTGTCGCGGGGCACAGCAATGTAGCCGCAGCCGGCGAACTGGGAGCCTTCACGACCGAATTAATGCGCGCCACGAAGACAGACGTGCGAACCCACCCGGCAGGCTGGATCGATCGCCTGGCGTCGATGGATCCGGCGGTCCTTGGCGCGGGCTATTCACGGGTTGCCCGAGAAACCGGAATTCCGTCTTCCCTCCGCTTTACAGATAAATATCCGCCGAACTTTCTCTATTGCGGGGCCATCCATGCGGCGCTGCCGAATGCCAAGATTATTACTGTAAAGCGTGACCCGATGGATACTTGCTTTGCACTCTATAAGGCGCATTTCGCAAACGGCGCGTACCCCTACTCATATAAACTGGACGAATTGGCGGATTATTACTTGGCATTCCGTCGCCTGATAGAACACTGGAAGGTCTCTCTCCCCGCCCATAGTTTCCTGGAAGTTTCCTATGAGCACATTGTCAGCGATCTGGAAAAACAGAGCCGTCGAATCCTGGCGTTTCTTGGACTTTCTTGGCAGGGCGAAGTCATGAACTTCCACGAAAGCAAAAGCCCTGCAACGACTGCTAGCGCGGTCCAGATCCGCCAACCGATCTACACATCATCCGTCGGAAGATGGCGGCGGCACGCAGCAGCTCTCGAGCCTCTGCGAACGCGCCTGGCGGCGGTGCTGCCGCCAGGCGAAATCGACGTCTAACTCGGCTATTTCTTTGCGGCAGCTTCCAGGTCGAAGCGCTCTCCATCGGTTGTCGGCATCGCTGGACCCGCAGGATAAAAGCTCTCGGGCGACATCGATTTGAGGAATTCATAAGCGACTACGCTGAAGGGCAGATTTGGCCTGGTCTCGATATCCTGTTGAAACGGCACGGTCTTGCGAAAAGCAGTCCAGACCGCAGTCGGTACCTGCCCAAAGCTGCGGCTTGGTCCTTCCGCCTTGCGGACGTCCATCCAATAAGTTGAGGTCAAAAGGTCATAGGCCAGAAGTTGCATCGTCAGATCGATAACCTGTCTGCCCCGAGAGCCTTTAAGGCGCGTCTGCGCCTCAATATCCGCGACTCCAATGTCGGATGCGTTACCCTCCGGCGTCAGTGAATGCGAGAGGCTCTGGATTTCCTGCCACACATCCATGAACGCGAAATACGGCTCAAGCATAGTGGGAGACGCTTCGATTTGAGCAGATGTGAGGACGTCGGCGATCTTGATTCCGGTGAAGAAAGCGGTCGGTCCCCTGTCGCTGAACCGCTCGATCCGCTGTGCCACTGCCGCATCCATATTCGCGATGGCGTTGCTGAAGGCCTCGATCTCGTTCGCCATTGGATATGGATCCCAATTGGCATTGGAGAATACATAGCCATGCTGGCCATGGCTGAGCGGGCCGCCCTTAACGTAATATTTCATGAATTGGGGAGTCGCCAGTTCCCAGGAGTCGGAGGGCGATGCGCCAACGATGAACGCTGGATTCTGCTCACCCGAATTGATCTGAACCAGGACATTGTCGCGCAACGACGCCCAGGCCTGCCATGCCGAGCCCTGTCGAATATACGAGGCGCGCATGCTTTCCGGGTCCTGGAGAATCCTCTTAGGATCATCCTCGAACAGATAGCTTCCACGCAGCATGTCCATCAGGCGCGCCGCATCCCATGCCACCCATTTGAACGGCCGCTTTGCCTGAACCGGTGTCGATAGCGGCGTAAGGCTGGAATTCATGCTCAGCTTATCCATCGCATGGATCAAATCAGCCCATTCCAGGGCAGTCCGTCCATCGGCGACCAAAAGGGTCGCCAGAGCATCCGCGTAGGAATTGCTGGTGCCGCCGCCGGGCTCCGTCGAAAGTGGCTTCAATCCAGCCTTTGTCAGCGCCTCGCCGGCATTCATTCGTACGCCCTGATAATAGGCGTCGCCGCCGCCGGCCATGGTGGCCAGGAAATTGCTTGTCAGGAACAGGTCGCCTTCGCCAAGGGTGCCACGGGAATACATGACGGGCGTTACGCGCTTATTCAGCAGATCGACGATCATCTGCATGAATTCAGGAGTCGCCGCCTCATAGGGAACGCTGTTGGCGCGAATGACCAGGAAGGCACGGACCAGGTCCTCATCACCAATCTCAGGCAAAACACCCTCGCGCGCGCCATGCTTCATCTGGGCAATCCGCCGCGTCTCTTCGTCGTGGGTGACCACTTCGCGCAATGCGCCGCCGCCGCGATTGAGTCCATAAACCGGCATACCCTCCGCCCCGGCTTCCTGTCGCAGGCCGTTGCCATCGCTGGCATGTTGGATCGCCTCAGGACTATATTGCACTTTGGCGCCGTAGCGGGCGACCTCGACCACCTGCTCAATCGTCAGATCGTGGCCGGTAATGGTGACTGTCTTGTTCTCCTTTCTCGGCATGATCGGATGGTATTCCGGTGCGGCGACGGCCAGCGAACTCAATCCCAGGGCGACAAAAACGTAAGCCGCGCCAAGGATCGGAAAAGCGTGATTTCGAGACTTCAAGCGCATATGGGCGGCTCCTGACACGTCAGCCGGACGCGGCGCGCATCGCCGATCAAGCGAGATGATAAGTTTCTCAATAAGAAAAATTACTTCTTAGGAATACTCATCAAATGCCGGTGGCGCGTCAAGAAAGATTGTCCGGTCAGCTAAATCTGTTTGCCATCTAATCGTAGAATCGCATTGAGCACGACCTCAGTCCCTGCGGCGACGGCATCGGCGCTGGCCCATTCCTCCGGCGTATGGCTGCGCCCACCTTTGCAGGGAATGAAAATCATGGCGGCCGGCGCAACCAGTGACATGAACGCCATGTCGTGCCCCGCGCCGCTTGCCATCTCCACGCAGGAGAGTCCGAGAGCTTCTGCGCTGTCGTGAAGCAATCCGCGAAGCGCTGGGTCACAGCCGGCAGGCATACTATCCGAAAGTCGATTTAGACCCACACGGTCGACGTTGGCCGCTTCAGCGGCCTCGCCACTTTCGGTATCGAGCTTCCGGCAAAATTCTTCCATCAACCCTCGGTTCTCGCTGCGCGCATCGATAACGATTCGTGCGGTCTTCGGGATTACGTTAGACGCGTTCGGCAAAACCTCGACAATTCCAGTCGTCGCCACGAAGTGACCTTGCCCTCGCATGGCAAATGCCTCGGCGGTATCGCGTATCCAGCCGATCAGCCGAGCTGCGGCAATCAGCGGATCTCGGCGCAGCGTCATCGGTGTCGTGCCGGCATGCCCCGCCGTGCCCTGGAAAGTGACTTCGATACGGGTGATGCCGACGATCGAAGTCACGATCCCGACATCGAGTTCGTTCCCCTCGAGGACCGGGCCCTGCTCGATATGAAGCTCGAAAGCCGCCACGATGTCGTTGCGGACCGCATCTTCAAGGCGGGCAGGATCGCCGCCCATGCGGATCAGGGCCATATCGAGCGGTTCGTCCCGTTTGTTGCGCAGCGCGAGATGCACCGGCGACAACATACCGGTGATGCCCCGGCTGCCGACGCAGGAAACCCCGAACTCACTTGGTTCTTCTGCAAGAAAATCAATGACTTCTAAGCTATGGTTGAGTTCGATTCTATGATCGCGCAGATCCCGCGCAATCTCGAGGCCGGCTATCACCCCTGCCATTCCGTCGAAACGCCCGCCGGAAGGCACTGAGTCGCTGTGCGAACCGATCACGATAGACCCAGCGTTGGGGTCCAATCCTTCGCGCCGGCCGACCAAGTTGCCGGCGGCGTCGATATGGGTCGACAGACCGGCGTCACGGAAGCGCTGTTCCAGCCACTCCCGCCCCTCGAGAAACAGCGCAGAGAAGGACCTGCGTGTATATGGGCGCGCCGGATCGGTAATAGCGCCGAGAGCCATAATATCTGCCCAAAGCCTATCCCGGTCGATAAGCGCGTTATGCGTCATCATCGGCCTCGATCTGCGAGGCTGGGACGGTAGCAACATCTGTAGGCCACCGCTTCAATGCACCGACCTCGATACCCAGTACATCAAGCGCACGCGCTGCCGTTTGGGTGACCAAATCCCCAATCGTCTGTGGGTGCGTATAAAATGTCGGGACTGGCGGCATGACGATCGCGCCATAGCGCGTCACATTGGCCATCAGCTCGATATGACCGAGATGCAGCGGCGTCTCGCGTAGCATGAGGACCAGACGACGGCGTTCCTTCAGGCACACATCAGCGGCGCGAACGATCAGATTATCGCCGAGCGAGACCGCGATCGCGCCGAGCGTGCGCGCCGAGCAGGGGGCGATCAGCATGCCCTCAACCTTAAAAGACCCGCTGGCCAGCGGGTCGCCGATATCGCGAAAATTATGGCGATAGTCCGCCAAGGCCTCGACCTCGCGCAGCGGCATATCGGTTTCTTCGGAGATCGTGCGCGCGCCCGCTGGTGAAACCACTAGATGCGTCTCATGCCTTCCAAGTTCCCGCAATAAGCGCAAAGCTTCGATTCCATAGACCGCGCCGGACGCACCGGAAATGGCGATGATAATGCGCGGCCGTGCACTCACGACTTCAGCCATTTGCGCTGGTCGCGCGGCAGGTTCTCGGTGAACCATTTTTTAGCCGCTTCCCGATATGCCAGCGGCGGCAGGGCGCGATCGACGCCTTCGACACGGTCGTTCGCCTTAGCCGTCGCGTCGAACCCGACTTTCGTCACCAGACCGCCCTGTTCCATCGGCTCCGATCTGTCGGTTCCGGCCTGGGGAATCAGCAACAAATCCCGTTCGAGCTTCATCCGGTTCGTCCGTGCCCATTCGACCGCGACGGGATCCCAGGGATCGATATCGGCGTCGACGACCGTCACCCGCTTCACGATACTGACCGCGGCAAAGACTGCGAACATGGCCCGCCGCGGCTGACCGGGCCCGGCGCCGGCGATCTGGATCACCACGTCGGTGCGCCCGGCGCCGGCCTCAGTTACCGCAACTTCGCGCACATTGGGAATAACGGCCGCTAGAGTATTGAAAAGGCTTGCCGCGATCGGCAAGGCACCGAGATATATATGCTCGCGATGATAGCCAGGCTCGATCACCTGGAAAATAGCGTCTTCGCGACGGGTTAGCGCCGAGAACCGCGCCAAATAGCCGGAGCCGTAATTTTCATACATGCCGTGATATTCCGAGACAAATCCTTCTTCGATCGGCTGATTTGCATCGATCGTACCTTCGAGCACCAATTCCGCATCCGCTGGCACCATCAAATCGACTGTCTTCGCGGGCACCACACCAACTGGGTTCCCGAGCAGGCTGCCCGCGCATTCCATCTCATCGTCGCCGACGCCGAGATATAGGCAGGCGGCCAGCTGTATTGCCGGATGAGCCCCGATGATCACGGCAATTTCAAGCGGTTTTCCAACCGCCGCCGCGCGCCGGGAAAACAGGGCCAGATGATGGTTTGGAGCGATCCCGACCATGGCGGTATCTCCGTTCAAAATGGCAAAGCGCGCGAAGGATGCGTTGCCGCGCCCTGTCTCCGGGTCCCGCGCGACGATCACACCGGCGGTGATATAAGGACGGCTTTCGCGTTCGAAAAAGGTCGGTACCGGCAAACCGCTGAGCGGGGCCTCGCGTTCGACTACCTGTTGAACGACACCATTATCCACTCGCACCGGTTTGACCGGCGCACGGATCGCCTGATGGATACGCGGCAGAATTTCGGCGATCTCGATGCCCAGGGCAGCGGCGATACGCGCTCGTCCGTTCAGGAGATTACCGGCGACCCTGAGCTTCGATCCAACGACAGACTCAAATAGTAATGACGGTCCGGCATCGGCGGCGGACAGGAAGGCTGAAAGTTCGAAATGCGGATCGACCTGCTTGGCAACCCGCACGAGATCACCGGTATTTTCAAGGTAAGTCAGAAATGGGCGTATGGACTGCCGATCGCTCATTAGGGGCTTTCACATATTGGAAACTGGATCAGGCAAATTCGGCCGAGCACGGAATAGAACCGTTCGCGCGGCCTGGGCGCAAGGTGCCACCGCTGCGATCCAAGATTTTCTATCGTTCGCTCCGAAGCTTGTATTGGCGCGCTCAGGCTTCCTGTTCGTTGCCGATCCCGCCCCGTCCTCATCTTCGAGCTTCAGTCAAAGATCGCACATCACAAAAAACAAAAATCACAGTTCTCACGATTTACATTATGGAATTTCATGAGAAACAATCGCTGCGAGCGGGCTGTCCAAATGAAAGGCTTGCTGGTCGCTTTCGCACCAGTGTTTAAGCGCATTCGCCATCCGCCAAGCCGGACCGTCGGCCGGATCCGATTTGCGGATTACGGCATGCCAGTCCACGAACAGCCCTTTGCGGGTGATCTTCGCTGCAACCAAAGCGCCCGACCGCAAATAATGGGCGACCGCCCACTTCGACAATATGCTGATCCCAAAGCCGCCGATGACTAACTCGACGATCGCCTCCGTCAGCTCAACTTTGAGCATCTTGCGATAGGTCACCTGAGCCGGTTTCAGGAAGCTGTCATATTCATGACCCTTTTCCGCGATATCGCTGTAGGAAATGTAGATCTGGTCGGCGAGATCTTGGGCGACCACGACATCCTTTCCGGCCAGCGGGTGGTCGGGCGGCATGATCAGAATCAATTCGTCGCGGAATAATCGAACAGACCGGGCCGCCGTCTTGTCCGGAGTGCCGGACGTCACCGCAATATCGATGTTGCGTTCGACCAACGCCTTCAGCGGACGTTGAGTGGCGTCGGCCACCACCTCTATATCGATGTCGGCGGCGTTTTCCTGGAAACCCTTCAGGAAACGCGGCAACCAGCGATAGCAACTATACGCGCCACAGCCGATGCGCACGATATGGCGCGCATCGGCGCCGGAGTTCGTGATATCGGCCTCGATCCGCTCCAGCTGTGTAAGGATCCGCCCAGCTTCTTCGGTCAGACTCTCCGCCGCCGCGGTCATTTGCATCCGCTTGTTGCCTTGAATGAACAGATTCAAGCCCAGCCGGCGCTCGGCCTCGCGGATTTGATGACTGAGCGCCGATTGGGTCAAACCCAGCAGCGATGCCGCGCGCGTGACGCTTCCGGTGCGGGCCATAGCCTGCAGCATTCTCAAGTGACGGATTTCGAGTCTCGGCTGAAACAATGCGCGCCTCACTTCATGAACGATTTTCATGAAAATACTGAAAATTAGTACCTTTGTCGATCACGAAAACACGCATAAGCTTTGTGAAGAAAATTATTCATATAAACGAATCAGGCTGGTACGGGGAATTCGCTTGCGCGGAGATTGATTTGAACTGCAGTTCGTTAAGTCCAGTAACTTTTATCAATTTGGTATCTTATCTCATCCACGATTTGGACAATCTCGCCACACGAAGCCTGATCGAAACGTTCAGCAGCTATGCGCGAAACCTGTTTTGCCGTCGCGAGACCGCCTTTACCGAGGCGGCATAAAATGGCCGTCCTCCTGACCACACGGCAAGACATCAACCTAGACACCACCTATCGGGTCGCATGGCAGAGGGAATCGGTGCGAATCGCCGGTACGGCGCTCGACCGCATTGCGGCCTGCCGTGGATCGTTCCTCGAGTTAATCGATAAAGATCCCGACGTCATCATCTATGGCGTTACCACCGCCATGGGCGAGTTGGCGAGCCATCGCCTAAGCCTCGAATATCGCGAGCGCCACGCACGCATCAAACCATACCCAGCCGCGACATCGTTCGGCGACTACCTGCCGGACCGTGTAGTCCGCGGCATCGTTTTCGCGCGACTTGCGAATTTCCTCGAAGGCCATGCAGCGACGACGCCTCGGATAGCCATGTCAGTCGCGGCTATGCTTGATGGAGGTCCGATGCCTGCCGTGGCCGCATCCGGCCAAGGTGGCGCAGGGGAGATTTTGGCTCTCTATCCCCTGTTTGCCGAGCTTTCGACACAGTTCGAACTCGAGGTCAGGGAGCGCGGGTCGCTTATCAACGGCTCCCCCTGCGCGGCCGCCTTGACTGCCGACACAGCCTTGACTGCGCGCCGGCGCATTCAATTGGCGCTCAAAACCTTTGCATTGTCGATTGAGGCGTTCCGCGCGCCGCTGGAGCACTACGACAACGCGTTGGACGATCTATGGGGTGACGAACACGAAGCGGCCGCGCTCGCCGGCCTGCGAATGTATCTGATTGGTGCATGCGAGGGCCGCCGCAATTATCAGGCACCGGTCAGCTATCGCATTCTCCCCAGATTGCTTGGGCACGCCTATCGCGCCCTGGCGGCGGCCGAGCGCGCGGCAACCGTATCTTTGTCGTCGGTTTCGGATAATCCGGTATACATCGCGCCGGACGCCACGCACCCCTATGGCCGGTGCATCAGTACCGGCGGCTATCACAATGCCATGGCTGCGCCGGCGATGGACGATCTGTCCGCCATCTGGGCAGATTTGAGTCTGCTGGCAAGCCGGCAGGCCGCGAAGCTGCTGGACGGTCGCGCATCCCATATGCCGGACATGCTGGTGATCGGACGCGAGCCAGGCGAGAGCGATGGGCGCGGCAATATCGGCTATATCCCGATGACCATGAGCGGCTATCTGGAACAGGCGAAATCGGCGGCGCAGACCACTTTCATTCCTGGCAGCGACACTGGCGGCGCGGGACAGGACGATGTTGGAACACCAGCCTTTCTGGCTTGGTCTAAAGAAGCGAAAGCCGGTCAGTGCCTCGACGCCTCGCTCGCCATGTTGGCGGTTATCGCGTCCCAGGCGCTTTACATCACCGGCCGGCAGGCCCCACTGCACTTGCGCGACTTCATGGACATGGTGCGTGGCACAGTTCGACCGGTGGCCGAAGACCGTATTCTGGGGCCCGAACTGGAACGGCTGACCGACAACTTCACGGAGCAAGTCTTCACCGTGGACGAAGAGTTGGAATTGGCTGTCGCGTGACCGGTTCTAATCGGTGACCCGTCCCGCCGTTTGATGACGAATTATTCGTCGACGGTTTTAGCCATTTGATTTTCGGCGACTATAGTATGATCGCGTCAATCGAAACCGAGGCGATCGCATGTGGATAACCCGAGCTTATGTAAACGGTCGCGGTGAATAGCGAACGTCTCGATCATCTCAGGCGGTCTGCCACAGAAGTGGAGAACGCGACGATCGATGAGTTTCTCGCCGGCCATATCGGACGGCGCGCGTTCTTGCGTCATGGCAGCGTCCTCGGCATCTCGGCGCCGCTGATCGGAGCATTGGGGCTTTCGGCAAGTTCCGCACGTGCTGGTGGCAAGCAAGGCGGCGTGGTCAGAGTGGGCATGCCCATGCCAGCGGGCGCAATCAACCCGCTGACAGTGGCCGACACCGGCGGCATATGCATGCTGTCGCAGGCCGGCGAGTATTTGGCGGTTTCCGATCCCGACCTTACCTTGCGGCCGGTGCTGGCGGAAAGCTGGAAGCCGAATGACGACGGCAGCGTCTGGACCTTTAAAATCCGCACGGGCGTCAAATTCCATAACGGCCAGACGCTAACGGCTGCGGATGTGGTCGCGACGATCGACCGGCTGGCGGATCCAGCAAACGGATCAGTCGCGCTCTCTGCGTTTTCGGGCGCGCTGTCAAAAGGCGGAGCTAAAGCGACGGACGATAGAACAGTAGAATTCCATCTCGACAGGCCCAACGGCAACTTCCCTTATCTCGTATCATCGGACAATTTCAACGCCATTATCCTGCCAGCAAATTACGCGGGCGACTTCGACAAGAACTTCATCGGCACCGGCCCGTTCAAGCTAGAGAAATTTACACCGAGAGCCCGCGCCTCTTTCGTCCGCAACGACGAATATTGGGGGCCAAAGGCAATCCCCGACCGGACAACCTTCATCTTTTATGACGGCATTCAGGCGCAGGTCCTGGCGATGCAGGGCGGGCAATTGGACGTGCTTCTGCATGTCCCAGTCCAGGGAAGCCAAGCGCTGCTCATCGATCCGCACCTCAATGTCCTAGCCCTGAAATCCAGCGCGCACGAGCAACTCCATATGCGCACCGACATGGCACCCTTCAACGACAAGCGCGTGCGGCGCGCGGTGGCGCTGTGCGTAAACCGCGAGAACTTAGTCAAAGGCATGTTCCGGGACATGGCGGTACCGGGCAATGACAGCCCCTTCGCGCCGATCTATGCCTCGGCAGACCCATCGGTGCCGCAACGCGAGCCGGATATTCGGGAAGCAAAGGCATTGCTGGCGGCCGCCGGAATGCCCGAGGGCTTCCCAGTCAACTTGACCACCGAGCGGTTCCAGGAAATACCCGACTATGCCGTCGTCATCCAGAATGCGGTCAAGCAGATCGGCATCACGATCAAACTGAATGTTGAGGATCAATCCGCCTATTATGGCCGGGCGTCGTTCGGACAATCAGACTGGCTGGACTCGGCAATGGGAATCGAGGACTACGCCCATCGCGGCGTGCCGAACACCTTTTTGACAGCGACATTGAGCAGCGGTGGCACATTCAACGCTGCGCATTTCAAGAACACCGAATATGACGGTTTGGCTGCCAACTATATCGCCGCGCTCGATCCCGCTACGCAACGCGACGCGGCGGGCAAGATCCAGCGCCTCTTACTGGACGAAACGCCGGTGATCACTTCCTATTTCTATGACTGGCTGTCGGTAACTGCCAAAAACATAACCGGTGTGCGACCCACCGCGATGGCACAGCTATATCTGGACCAGGCCGCGTTCGTTTAGTCGTCCATAGACCTGCATGCAGGCGATCAGCGCGACGTCGTTAGCTATTGCTGGACGGTCAGTTGCCGCCGGCCTGCGCTTTCAGCTCTTCCGCGATTTCGAACATGTCGCCCACCACGCCGTACTTGGCGACGGTGAAGATCGAAGCATCGGCATCCTTGTTCACCGCGATGATGTTCTCAACATGTTTCATGCCCCATTGATGCTGCACCGCGCCCGAAATCCCCATTGCGATATAGAGTTTGCAGTTGGCCGCCAGCTTGCCCGACTGGCCGACCTGCCGTGCCTTCGGCAGCCAGCCGTTATCGGCGATCGGCCGCGAACAACCCAACGTCGCACCCAGCGCCTCGGCCAATTCCACGAACTGCTCGATATTGGCCTCGTCGCCGACCCCGCGCCCGACCGACATGATGAACTCGGCGCCTGGAATATCGATCCCTCCGCTCGCCGGCGGTTCCTGCCAGCCGAGATGCTCGGTGCGCGGCTCAATACCGGGAACCGAGATCTCGGTGACCGCCGGTTGGCCGGTGCCGCCGGCTGGCTTAAAGGCGTTGCTGCGAATGGTCAGCAGCACGGTTTCCTTGCCGGGGAAATCGATCTCGACGAACACTTTTTCCTTATAGGCGGCGCGGGTCGCGACCAGTTCGCCGCCATCGTAACGCAAGTCGAACACATCGGTGGCAAAGCCAACGCCAAGTTCAGCCGCGATGGCCGGGGCGACGCCAAAGCTGTCGACGCTATGCGGCATCAGGACGACCGACGGCTTCCGTGCCGCGATCAGCGCCTTGACCGCTGTGCCCGTCACGTCCGGGTCAAACTCGGCGTTAGGCGTCGTAACGGTGACGACCTCGTCGACCGCGCTGACGCTGACCCAGGGCACGAAGACTGCCGGCTGAGGGGCGATGACGGCGACGGCGATCGATTCGCCGCTGCTTGCTTGCAGTTTCTCCGCCGCGGCAACAGCCTCAAGCGTAACCGGACGAAACTGGCCCTGCCGATGCTCGGCGATGATGAGAATACCGGCCATGGTCAACCCCGAACGTCTTTGATGATCTGTAAGATGCGGCTCGCCTGCTGGGCCGGCGTACCCTGGATCATTTCGCTGCGCCCCCGTTCTGGGACATACATGCGGCGGATACGCGATAGCGAACCGGCCTCCCCGACCTGATCGTCGGTCAGGCCAAGATCGGTGTGCGACAGCTCATCGACCGGCTTCGAATTGGCCTGGCGAATACCGCGTAGCGACGCGTAACGCGGCCGGTTAATGCCCAGTTGGATAGTCAGCACCGCCGGCATGGGTATCGAAGCCTTCTGCTCCAACCCGCCCTCGAGTTCCCGTCGAAAAGCGAGCGATGGTGCGCCCGGCGTGTATTCCAGGAATGAAACAACAGCACCGTGCGGCCAGCCGAGAATACCCGCAAGCGCGATGCCGGTTTGGGCGAAACCATGATCGGAAGACTGTGCGCCGGTCAGCACCAATTCGGGCTGCTCTCGCTCAACGACTTTTGCGATGATCCGGGCAATGGCCATTTGGTCCGACCCTTCGAGTGCATCGTCCCAGACCCTGATACCCCGATCCGCCCCTTTGGCCAGGCATTTGCGAAGCACTTCGTCCGCGTCTTCGGGACCGACCGTCATGACAACGACCTCTACCGTGCCCTCGCCTGCCGCCTCTTTGATCTTGATAGCTTCTTCGACCGAAAATTCGTCGAATTCGTTGATGTCGTATTCACAGAAATCCGCATCAACATCACGGCCGTCATCCCGCATTTCGAATTCGTCATCGAGTGACGCGGTCCGCTTGACCGGAACCAAAATTTTCATACCCGAAACCTCACAAACCTTTTCATTGAACAAGCTCCGCCGCCGCTGGCGCCGCCATCTTGCCGTCCATATCCATCGCCTCGGCGACCAGTTCGATCAGTTCCTTGACTTGGAATTTTCCTTCAAAACCGGCGGTTTTGACTGCATCTTCCAACATCGTCATGCATTTCGGGCAATTGACCACCAGCATGTCCAGGCCGGCGATCGTGCCCGCTTCGCGAACACGATTTTCGCCCGGCTTGGTAACGCCGGGCGGGTCGGGCACCCAGACTCGGCCCCCGCCACCGCCGCAGCAGAAGGAGTTGTCGCGCGAACGCGGCAGCTCGACGAAATCTACCCCGGTGCCGGCGATAGCCGCGCGCGGCGGATCGTAGCCCTTGTTGAAGCGGCCAAGATGGCAGGGATCGTGATATGTGACCTTATAATCCAGCTTCTTCGACAGGCTGATGGCCCCGGTATCGATCAATTCCTTCAGCAAAGCGCTCGCGTGATCGATCCGATAGTTTCCACCAAAAGCCGGATATTCGTTTTTCAACGTATTGTAGCTATGCGGATCGGTGGTGACGATCCGCTTGAAATCGCACTCAGCCAAGGTCGCGACATTGCCCTCGGCCAGCGTCTGGAACAATCCTTCTTCGCCCACGCGACGGATATCGTTGCCGGCCGTCGTTTCGGCTTCATAGAGGATGCCGAAATCGATTTCGGCCTCGTGCAGGATCCGAGCGAAGGTCCGGGACACTTTCTGCGAGCGTGGATCGAAGGATGCGAAATCGCCGAGGAACCACAAGATATCGACCGGCTCCTTACGGGCATCCTTGATTTCGAAGCCAATATCCTTGGCCCAGCGTGGACGCTTGCGGCGGGACTCGTTGAAGGAATTGCCGGTCTTGTTCACGGCGTCCAGGGTCTTCTGCAGCATCGGGTCCATGTCGCCGGCCTCGACCAACGAACGCCGCAACAGATTGATGATCGGCACATGCTCGACCGCGACCGGGCAGATTTCCGTGCAGGCGCCGCACTGGCGGCAGGCCCAGAGGGTTTCCGACCGTATCTGGACATTGCCGTCGCCCAGGATCGAGATCGGCGCGGCATGGCCCAGCCCAAGGAAAGACGGGGTCAGTTGCTGGTTGGCGTGCTCGCGCACCGTCAAGATCAGGTCGCGCGGCGACAGTGGATAGCCCGTCGCATTAGCGGGGCAAGCCTCATGGCATCTGCCACATTTGGTGCAAGCGTCCGCCTGAAGCAGATAGTGCCGACCAAAATCGCCGATTTCGGTATAGCCGATTTTGGCTTGGTCGAGATCGCCGACCGGCAACCTGCGGACGGCCTCGGGATCGCGCACCAACCACGCTCCAATCGCCGTGAAAATATGCTTGGCCTTGGTGTAAGGGATCAAAGCGATGAAGGTCAGCGCCAATAGTCCATGGAACCACCATAGACCGAGCCGGAGCTTGGCTGCGTCGGCTGCGCTTATACCCAGAATCTTGAGCGCGACCGCCACGGCAGCGCCGGCCGGCGACCACCAGCGATAATCCCAGACCGACGGTTCGGCCTGCAGCCAGACCAGCCGCGCGCCGGAAAGCACAAACCCCGTGATGCCGATCAGGATCAACGTCCAAAGGAACGCCCAATCTTCGATACGATAGAAGTCGCGGTTGTAGTCTGGATCGGCTCGTGATCGATCGGGACGGGCATAGTTGAGTTTGGGCGGTTTGATCCAGCCGCGCCGGACCATCATGTAAACCAGCCCGAGGATCAGCCCGAGCCCGGCGATGTTCAGCACCAATTTAAAGATCAGGTAGAAAGTGCCGTACCAGAAGTTGATCCCGAACGGTCCCAATATGTCGTATTGCAGCGTTACCGTCGCGGTGCCGATAAACAGCAGAGCGAAACCATAAAAAATGATCGCATGTACGCCGCCGGCTGCCTGATCGCGGCGCCGGATCGCGCGATGCGATAAGACGGTTGCTATCGTATCGCCGATACAGTGCCTCGCGACCGCCCACAGATTTTTGTCACGTTTCCCCTTGGCGTATTTCCGGAGCTGGATAAAAACGCCCCACAGGAATACCGCGATAGCGACGATCGCCACCCCGTAAAACACCGCAACCATCCAGTGTGGAAAATCCTGGAACAGAATGCGGGTGATTTGGTGCGGGGTCTGTTGGGTCATCGGTGCGACGCGCGACAGGTCGCCGCCACATCTCCACCCTTCACGGCGGAGATGTGGGACAAGCGATGTCTTAACGGCATTTTTGAGGTCAATAACGTGCCCTAACCCTTAGACCTCGTAGCGGATGTCGGTGAAACCACCTGGAATATATGGCGTACCGAAGACCGAGACTTCCCGGCGATAGGGTTTCGGGAATTGCGCCTTCGGTTCCTCGATCTCGCGGGCCAGGCGATGACCTTCAAAGGTGGAGTCGGCGATCAGTTTCGGCGCCCAGGCGTCACCGATCACGTAGACGTCTTTGATCCCGTTCTTGTCCCACTCCGCCTTACGTTCTTTCAGACCGCGATAGAGTTCGTCGTTGGACTTCCGGCCGGTCACGACCACCAGCGTATCGAAATTGTGCCAAGTATGGCTTGTGTTGGGATTGCGCGGCATCCGCCCGGGACCGTTATATCTGCGCTCGGACCCGTCACCCCACAGATTATAGAGTTCGATCCGGCCTTCTTCGACCTTGCTCGCCCAATGATCGCCGATCACCTCGACATGCATTTCATGAAGCATACGATGCATGTTCGGATATTCGAGTGTGAAGTGCATGTAGCGGCCAAGCTCAACACCAGTCACAACCGTTACGTCATGCCCATCCTGGTGCAACTTTTGCGCCAGCGACGGTGCCATGAAATACGGATCGGCGTTCAGGATAATGACCTTCTTGCCGATCTTCTTCTGGCCGAGGATCACCTGCTCCGGCGTCGCGATATAAGGCAACGAGGCATCAATGCCGGGGATCGGCGCATGGGTCAGCGCGTTGCGGCCATCGGTGCTCCAATGCGATCCGGTGGCAATGACCACCTTTTCAGCGCCATAATCGAGGACATCTGCGACCGATAGCCGGGCGCCGCCCAAAGCCAACTGGCTCTGTTTGTTCTTTTTGACCAACTTGCCCAACTGTACTTCGCGATAATCGCGGTGATAGCCCCACTCGCCGAGGCCCGGCAGACTTGAGACGTCGTTGACGTGGCCACCGACCTTCTCGGCGCTATCCACCAGATGAACGGTATAGCCACGCTCCATCAGGACACGAGCGCACTCCGCCCCGGACGGACCAGCGCCAACCACCAACACCGCGTCGTCCGAGCCCTTTTTCGGAAATTTCTCTGGATGCCAGCCGCGGCGATATTCTTCGCCGGCGGTCGCATTTTGGGTGCAGATCATCGGCGGGCCGCCGATCTCCCAACGCGAAATGCAGACATTGCAGCCGATGCAGGTGCGGATATCGTCGATGCGGCCTTCCTTGATCTTCTGCGGCAGGAACGGGTCCGAAATCGAAGGCCGCGCGGCGCCAATGATGTCCATCTGGCCGCTGCGGACAATCTCCGCCATTTTCTCGGGATCGGTAAAGCGACCGACGCCCAACACCGGTTTTTTCGATACGTCCTTGACGAACTTCTGCCAGGGCAGCTGGTGGCCCTGACGATAAAAACGCGACGGGCCGGCATCCTCGCCCCATTCGGCGATGTCGCCAACATTAACATCCCAGACATCGACCAGCGGATCGGCCATTTCGATGAATTTGACTCCGTCGCGCTCAATCTCCACACCGTCTTCGCCGATCAATGTATCGACCGCAAAGCGGGTGGCAATCGCGCACTCGTCGCCGACAGCGACCTTCATTTTTTCCAGCGTCTCGATCCAGAATCGTGCGCGGTTCTCAAATGACCCGCCATACTTGTCTGTCCGCTTGTTGTAATACGGTGACAGGAATTGAAGCGGCAGATAAGAATGCGCGCCATAGCAATAGATGATGTCGAAGCCGGCATCGCGCGCCCGCTTCGCCGCCTCTACATAGAAGCCCTGAACATCATGGATATCGTCGATATCCATCTCATGACAATAAGTCATGGTTTCAAATTCCGAGGCATATTGACTGGGACCGCGCGGGGTTTGACGCGATTCCATATTCGGCGCATGCGCGCCGCCATACCAAAGCTCGACCCCGGCCAGCGCATCAAATTTGTGAATCGCCGCCGTCATCGCACTCAGATTATGGACGTCGCCATCATCCCACAGGCGGGCCGATAGCCGATGTGTATCGTCCGATTCCGAGTGAATCGAACAATATTCCGTATTCATCGCGGCCCAGCCACCCTCGGCCTTTATCGACCGGTGAGCAGCCTGAAAACCGGGCTTGTCGGAACCCGCGCCAATACAGTGAGGGACCTGATAGAATCTATTCTTCAGAGTCTTCGGGCCGATTTGAATGGGCTCAAAAAGGACGTCATATTTCGACCGGCTTACTGGCGCGTCGAGTGGCATTTTAAAAGGTCTCCTCATCCCCGAACGGGACCGACATTGCTGCTTTCGGCTTCGACTCAGAACAAGGAAACAGCAATCCCGGCCTGAAACTCACACTACAGCCATGCCGAGAGTTTGGCCAAGTGTTGCCTTATAGTCAATAAAGTTTCTTTTAAGGCAAAAATATCGATAGGTCTGGGCTTGTCATTCGGGCCCGCATCCGGGTGATGTGGGCGCGCCGTCATCAAAGTGCGACAACCATGCGATGGCATTTTCGCGGAAACGGGTCAGTCCCTTATAATCGACCAGTTCCGGCGGTAAGGTCTGAAGAACACGATGCAATCGCCGCGCCCATTTCGGGACGGTGGCGATATCCGCGATGCTCATAAGATAGCCGCGGATGGAAAACACAATGGCATTCGAGCGCGGCAGTCGCCAGAGACCCTGCAACTCTACCCGAAGATGAACCTTTTCTCCTGCGTTTTCCGGCGTCACCGTCGTACGGTCCATGCCCCATTTATGGTATTTCTCGGGGCTGGTATCCATGCGCGGGTTGATCGTCATCGTCCAGTTGAGGCGTCGGACCGGCCTGCCTTGCTGGAGATTGAGAAGGAATTTCAGCGCGCGGTCAAAAACACCGAGTTCGTGCGCGAGCGGGACCGGCCCATGCCACTCCATGAAACTCATTCCGATATCGAAATCGAGCGACCAGTCGGCTTGAGCGGTCGCGATTCCCGCATCCATCCACAGATTATTGTGGCGCTGATCGAGCAGACAGAAATCGCCCTGACACTGGCGCGTAATATATTCCATTGGCTGATAAGGTAGCGACGCCGCATCGCCGAAGAGAAAATGCTGATCGATGCCGAGCGGCCGGTTAATCCAATGCCAACGGTCGCCGTCGCGTTCCAGGGTGAAATGCTCGGGGTAATCCTGTGACATCGCAGTCATTAAAAGTTCCAGTAGATCCCATTGCGCCAGCATCATGTGCGGGAGCGCCTGACAGCGAAGCGGATCCTCCTTGAGCACCAGAGCCCGTTCTTCCATTTCCGCAACATAATGCTCGTCGACATCGATGGCGAATTCGGTGGCCGAACCCACGGGCCCTTTCACATGGGGTTCGATATTGACGGCATACATGTATGTGTCTTCGTGGAACGGGAATGGAAAATGCCGAATCCCTTCCGAGCTGTTCGAAAACGTGAAGTCGTCTCGGAAAGTTTCTGTCTTGAAGACGAGGCCCATCGGCTTCTCCATTCCCTGCATTTTGGCCGAGCGGTCGTTCGATCGATTTAAAGATCCAGTCCCAACTCTCGGCCAATGAATCGCGAAACACAGATCATGATCTTCCGGCCGCTGCTTTTTTCTTCGACCGTCAAATAATGATCCATGTGATCCAACTCGCCGTCTGCCGAAAGAACCGCAGTCTCGCACTGCCCGCAGGCGCCGCCCCGGCATAGATAGGGGGCATCGACACCAGCAGCCTCGACCGCCTCCAGAATGCTTTCATGCCTGCCAACCGTGACGGTGAGTCCGCTCCGCAAAAGCCTGACATCGAATCGCGCACCGCCGGTGGGCGCCAGGAATCTCTCCGAGTGCAGGCTCTCGTTCGGCCATCCGGCTTCGCGGGCGGCGGCCAGAATCGCCTCGATCATACGCGTCGGTCCGCAAACATAGAGATGGGTGCCCAGCGGCTGATGATCGAGCAGCGATCCCAGCGGCAGTGTCTCGCCGATATCGCTGCGATACAGGTGAACCCGGCGGCCGAACCGGGCCATCAGAGTTCTGGCGTAAGCCCCGCAATCGTCGCTGCGCATACGATAATGCAGTTCGAATGGCTGCCCCTGGAGATCCAACTGTTCCGCCATGGCAATGAACGGCGTTATGCCGATGCCGCCTGCGATCAGAATATGCTTCCGCCCGCGTTGATCGACTGGAAAGAGATTGATCGGATGACTGATCGTCAGTGCAGAGCCGACATTTAATCCGTTATGCATGAAATGTGAACCGCCTCGCGAGAGTTCGGTCTTGAGCACCGTGATGTGATAGCTCTCCCCTTGTGCGGGCGAACCCATCAACGAATAGGGATTGCGGTAGGTATGGGCGCCGTCCTGCATGGTGACGACGACATGCGATCCCCCGGAGAACAGCGGCATCTGCACACCGGATTCCGGTTCCAGACGGAAGCGCTTTATATTGCGCGCGACCGTGTCGATCGCGCCGACCCGAACCGGAATTTGTACGCCGCCGCTCATGGGAACATCTGTTCCGATGCCGGCAGCGAACCCGGCTCTTCCGCGTCGGCTGAAACCCCCATGAACGCCCCAAGCCGGCGCGAATAATGGTCGCGAACCAGCAGATTGACCCCGCAATGCGCACATGTCGCGACGTTCGTGGTCACGTTTTCGATAATGCCTTTACAATGGGTACATTGGACGCGGCGGGCCAAAGAGCCGCGGTGTTCAGTGATAATCGAGTGGTGATCGACTCCATGCGACAGGCCCAGCTGGATCACCTGTCCGATAAACCCTTCGGTCCCGGACGCGTAGAGACGGGTTCCCATGCTGGCTGTCGTCAAAACTCCATTCAACCGAAAGAGCAGTGTCTGAATCGTTGGAAACTGATGACAATAGTCCGCGTTGAGCGTCCGAAGACGGTCCAGATGGCTTTGGCCGGCGGAGGCGCCGCCCGCATACAGTATCGTGACCCGCGAAAGGACGTCGGCGGAGACAGCGCGCAGGCAGTCAAGGACGGCAAGCGCGCCCTCACCTTCCGCCGCCACGAGATGACGCTTGGCATAGAGGTCGAGCGCAAGCTGACCATAGACTGGCCGACTCTTGATTCCCGAAACAAGCATAAATCTCTCGTTCCTGCCGACGTGACAGACCGATTACTCTATCCGCCAATACGCTGCATCAACCAGATGCCGTCCGCTTCTTCTTGTCGGGATCATCGAATGGCAGGCTGTGCGCGATCGCGGGACCGTTAACCTTCTCGCCTTTAACTTCGAGCGATTTGCCGTGGATAGCCGCATCGACGTCGAAACGGGCAATGGCCATGGTCTTGTCCGTGAGCGACGAGTACATCGCCTGCGTGATGACTCCGACCTGTTTACCGTCGGCGTAAAGTGCGGCGCCGTTTTCGGGCGGCGTGCGCCCCTCGATCAGCACGCCGAATATCTTGAAGCGTTCCTTTCCCTTCAGCCTGTAATGCTGTTCAGCGCCCCTGAAACCGGTCTTGCGTGGACTGACCGTGAAGTCCAGCCCGAGCTCCCAGAGAGTGTCGCCAGGAAAATCCTTCTCGAACGGGTACGTTTGCGAATTGTCGTAAGGATAAAACAGCAGATAGCTTTCCACTCGCAGCATATCCAGAGTAGCGAAGGCGCAGGGAATAATTCCCATCTCTTTGCCTTCGGACAGGACCGTATCCCAGATCAATCCGGCATCCTCGCCCTTGCAAAAAATCTCGTAGCCGCGTTCGCCGGTATATCCGGTGCGCGAGATTGTCACTGACTTCCCGAACAGGGTCGCGGGCATGTGATGAAAATATTTTAGGCCTCGAATACCGGGAACATGCTTGGAAAGGAAATCGACCGCCAGAGGGCCCTGGAGAGACAAATCATGGAGATCGTCATCGAACAGGATTGAAGCATTGCGACCAACGATCGCGCTGGCAAAGGTTTCATGACCTGCGCCGCTACCATGCACGACCATCCAGGAATTCGGCCCCGTACGATAAAGGATGCAATCCTCGATGAAGTTTCCGGCATCGTTGAGCAACGACGCATAGGCGGACTTGCCGGGGTAGATTTTGCTGACGTCGCGCGTCGTCGCATAATCTAGAACGGCAGACGCGTGCGGACCGACGATGTGCAACTTTTTCAGGCCCGAAACATCCATCAGACCAGCCTTGGTCCGGATAGCCGCATGATCGAGTGCGATGTCATGGTCATAGGTCCAGGCGGACCCCATCCCGTTCCAATCCTCGAGCTTGGAACCGAGCGCACGATGGCGATCAGCCAACGCCGATGTTCTCCAAGATATTGTCATTCTCGCTCTCTTCGACGTTCAAGTGAGTGTTGATTTGTTTCCTCACTGTAATCAAAATTTCGTCTAACGCAACTCTTATGGACGCAAATACAGGGAGCGATCGAAGGCCGAGCGGCCCAACGATCATCGTCGGCTCGCAACGTTGAATTTCGCTGGGCCAGCGCCAAATCAGCATTGAATGTTACAAAAACATTCCAACTGATCGCTACGCACCATATCCACTGCCAATAATAAGGGGTTAATGTCTTCAATTAACATCGATGGGCGCCATCGCCCGACGGAGGAACGAGTGTCCAATTCGAAGACCGAGAAAAAGACCCGCCTCACCACTGACGAGATTGTGAAAACCTGGCCGGAACTGTCCGTGGCCGCAGCCGATGCCGCCGATCCGCTGAAGACGGTTTCCGGTGCTCCCAGCAATAACGAAGAACGCACCTTGGAGCAGGCTATTGGTATTCAGATCAGGCTGTTTCGCAAACATTACGGCTTAACCGTCGCCGAACTGTCGGGCGCCGCCGGCATCTCCACCGGAATGCTGTCCAAAATCGAGAACGGCCAAATTTCGCCATCGTTGACCACTCTGCAGATCCTGGCAAAGGCGCTCAACTTGCCGATGACCTCTCTCTTCGCTTCATTCGAGGAAAAGCGGGATTGCTCCTATGTCGTCGGCGGCCAGGGCGTATTGATCGAGCGGCGCGGTACGAAGGTAGGACACCAATATCGCCTGTTGGGGCATTCCCTCGCTGGGGAGGTTGTGGTGGAACCTTACCTCATCACCCTGACCGAAGACGCAGCACCCTACACCGCCTTCCAGCATGACGGGAACGAGTTCATTTACATGCTGACCGGCGAAGTCATCTACGCCCATGCCGACCAGACCTATCACCTGCGTCCAGGCGACGCACTGCTGTTCGATTCCGGCGCACCGCACGGCCCGAAGACTTTGATCACCGTGCCGATGACGTATTTGTCGATCATCACCTACGTTCGCACCTGAAGTTGTAAGCCAATCGAATAGCAAATCGTGTTTCCTTAAGAGAAATTTTCTTTCCCTATAGTTGACACGCTTTCACGTCGTGGCTAGGCTGAAACTCACGTTAAAACGCTGAGTGCAGGCGGACCATGTGTGGCATCGTTGGATTGTTTCTGAAGGATAAAACGCTCGAACCCGAGCTGGGAGCCATGCTTTCCCGGATGCTCGGCGTGATGAACGATCGCGGCCCGGATTCTGCTGGTTTCGCCGTTTATGGCGCTGGACAGCAGGGAGTGATCAAAGCCACTTTGCGGGCCCCGGCGGGTATCGACTTCGAAGCGTTGAGTGAAGAACTGGCGAGGGTAACCGGCGAATTCGTTCGGATCGTTGCGCATGACACTCACGGCGTCATTGCCGTACCCGCCGACCGCTGGCCGAGCGTGCGATCTTCGATCAAGGAGATCGCACCCGAGCTTACCATCGTGGGGGAAGGCAACCGCATGGAGCTCTTCAAAGAGGTCGGCCTGCCCTCGGAAGTATCGAAGCGGTTCGGGCTCGTTAAGATGACCGGAACACATGGCATCGGCCACACGCGCATGGCGACTGAAAGCGCCGTTACTACCAATGGCGCCCATCCGTTCTCGACAGGCATCGACCAGTGCCTAGTGCATAACGGCTCTCTGTCGAATCACAATGCGGTGCGCCGTGAATTGCAGCGCAACGGCGTAACGTTCGAGACCGACAATGATTCCGAGGTCGCCGCAGCCTATCTCAGCCAGTGCATGCATGAAGGCGACTCGCTCGCTCGCTCGCTCGAACGGTCGCTGGATGACCTCGATGGCTTTTATACTTTCGTGGTCGGCACGAGGAACGGCTTCGGCGTATTGCGCGATCCGATCGCCTGCAAGCCTGCCGTGCTGGCTGAAACCGATCGCTATGTCGCCTTCGGATCGGAATATCGCGTACTTGTCGATCTTCCCGGCATAGAGCAGGCGCGCGTCTGGGAGCCGGAACCCAGCCAGGTCTATTTCTGGGGGCACAACGAGTGAACCTCAGCAGCAATACATCCACCTCCGGCCTCGACCTCGCGCCTCCCAGCGTTATCGACCTCGAACACGAAACAGTGCGCGGTCTGAATGCGAAGATGCATGGATTAAGCCACGGTACGAACCACGGGTGCTGGCGAATCCTCAATCCACGCGGCCGACATGCGATCGTGGCCGGGCTGGACGCCCCTGTAATGGTCGATATCGCCGGGAACGTCGGCTATTACTGCGCGGGCATGAACAAGCAGGCCCATGTCGTCGTGCATGGCAATGCCGGCGTCGGCGTCGCCGAAAACATGATGTCAGGATTTGTCCACGTGAAAGGCGACGCGAGCCAGGCCGCGGGCGCGACCGCTCATGGCGGTACATTGATTATCGATGGAAACGCCACGGCACGATGCGGCATATCGATGAAAGGCATCGATATTATCGTCAAAGGGTCGATCGGCCACATGTCGGCCTTCATGGGTCAAGCCGGAACGCTAACCGTGCTAGGCGATGCCGGCGAGGCTTTGGGCGACTCTATTTATGAAGCACATCTCTATGTGCGTGGAACGGTGACGAGCCTTGGGGCCGATTGCGTCATCAAAGCATTGCGAGACAAACACAAGGCCGAGCTTTTTGAGAAGCTGAAAGCCGCGGGCGTCGATGGGCAGGTCGATATCTCCGATTTCAAACGCTACGGCTCCGCCCGTACGCTTTATCATTTTCACATCGACAACGCGTCGAACTATTGAGGCGCGGGCAATGACAAATTCCTCCGATATTCCGCGCACACCACCGCGCAAATCCGCAACTTTCGACGATTACACGCTGGCGGAAATCCGCCGTGCGGCCGCAACCGGGATCTATGATATCCGCGGCGGCGGTGCGAAGCGCAGGGTGCCGCATTTCGACGATCTATTATTCCTCGGCGCTTCCATCAGCCGCTACCCTCTTGAAGGCTATCGCGAGCGGTGCGGCACCGACGTCGTTTTGGGTGCGCGCTTTGCGACGAAGCCGATCCATCTCAAAATCCCGATTACCATCGCCGGGATGAGTTTCGGCTCGCTGTCGGGCAACGCCAAAGAAGCGCTCGGGCGCGGCGCATCGGCCATGGGCACCTCGACGACGACCGGCGACGGCGGCATGACGCCGGAAGAGCGCGGTCATTCCCAGACCCTTGTCTATCAGTATTTGCCGTCGCGCTATGGCATGAACCCCGACGATTTGCGTAGGGCCGACGCGATCGAGATCGTCATCGGCCAGGGGGCGAAGCCGGGCGGCGGCGGAATGTTGCTGGGCCAGAAGATTTCGCCACGCGTCGCGAAGATGCGCACCCTGCCGGAAGGTATCGACCAGCGGTCCGCCTGCCGTCATCCGGACTGGACGGGCCCCGACGATCTAGAGATTAAGATCGAGGAATTGCGTGAAATCACAGATTGGGAGAAGCCGATCTACGTAAAGGTCGGCGCGGCACGGCCTTATTATGACACTGCATTGGCCGTAAAATCGGGCGCGGATGTCGTGGTGCTGGACGGTATGCAGGGCGGCACTGCCGCAACCCAGGAAGTCTTCATTGAGAATGTAGGGCTGCCGATCCTGTCCGCTATCCGGCCGGCGGTGCAGGCGCTACAGGATCTGGGCTTGCATCGGAAAGTCCAGCTTATCGTTTCCGGCGGCATTCGAAACGGCGCGGACGTTGCGAAGGCTTTGGCCCTCGGCGCCGACGCTGTCTCGATCGGCACGGCTGCCTTGGTAGCCCTTGGGGACAACAATCCGGTCTTCGAGAGCGATTACGCGGCGCTCGGAACCACTGCGGGTGCTTACGACGACTGGCAGGAGGGTCGCGACCCTGCTGGCATAACGACACAGGACCCGGCATTGACTCAACGGCTCGATCCCGTCGCCGCCGGGCGCCGCCTGGCCAACTATCTCGCGGTCCTGACTCTAGAGGCACAGACGATCGCGAGAGCCTGCGGAAAAAGCCACGTGCATAACCTGGAACCCGAGGATCTCGTCGCCCTGACCATCGAAGCGGCGGCCATGGCGCGTGTACCGCTCGCGGGTACGGAATGGATCCCCGGATTTAACGGGAAGATTTGACCAAGCAAATGCTGTTCCCGGCAACGATCAACAATTACTAGTCAAATAACACCCGAACAGGAAAGATAATATGGCGAGAGATCTCGTGAGTTCGGCAACGGCACTCGGAATTAAATATTTCTTGATTTCCTATACGGATCTTTTCGGAACGCAGCGGGCAAAGCTGGTTCCTGCTTCAGCGATAGGCGGCATGGTCAAGGCCGGTGCTTCGTTCGCCGGCTTCGCCACGTGGCTCGATATGACGCCGGCCCATCCGGATCTTTTCGCGGTTCCCGATCCCGAAAGCCTGGTGCAATTGCCATGGAAGCCGGAGGTGGGGTGGCTGGCGGCTGATCTATGGATGGACGGCAAAGAAGTCGAACAAGGTCCGCGCAACACGCTCAAGCGCGTGCTCGCCGCCGCGAAGGAAGACGGGTACGAGATCAAAACCGGCGTCGAATGCGAATTCTTCCTGGTCACCCCGGATGGCAAGTCGATTGCCGATGCCGCAGACGGCCAGGAAAAGCCCTGCTACGACCAGTCCGCGTTGATGCGGCGTTATGACGTTATCACCGAGATATGCGACGCCATGTTGGCCCTGGGCTGGAAGCCCTATCAAAACGATCACGAAGACGCCAACGGCCAGTTCGAGATGAATTGGGAATATGGCAATGCGCTGATCACGGCCGACCGGCATTCCTTCTTCAAATTCATGGCCAGATCGGTCGCGGAAAAGCATGGCTTGCGCGCGACCTTCATGCCGAAGCCATTCGGAAACCTGACCGGTAGTGGCTGCCACACCCACGTCTCGCTTTGGAAGGGCAAGAATAACCTTTTCGCCGATCCCAAGGGGGAATTGGGCGTTTCCGATCTCGGCTATCGGTTTATCGGCGGCTTGATCAATTCAGCCGATGCGGTTTGCGCAATCACCAATCCGACGGTGAATTCCTATAAGCGCATCAACGCGCCCCGCACCCTGTCGGGCGCCACCTGGGCGCCGAATACCGTGACGTATTCAGGCAACAACCGCACGCATATGGTTCGAATTCCCGAACCCGGACGTTTCGAGTTCCGTCTGCCTGACGGCGCAGTAAACCCCTATCTGCTGCAGGCGGCGATCGGCGTGGCGGGCCTCGACGGCATTCGCGAGAAGCGCAATCCCGGCAAGCGCCTCGATATCAATATGTATACGGACGGCCATACGGTGAAGGGCGCCAAACGGCTACCGCTCAACCTGCTCGATGCCTTGCGCGCATTGGAAAAATCCACGGTCCTTGCCGAGGGCCTCGGCAAGGACCTGATCGGCGCTTACACAAAACTACGCATGGCCGACTGGGATGCCTATTCACGCCACCTGACGGAATGGGAGCGCGAGACGACCTTGGATTGCTGAGCTCCTGAAGCTTGGCCAGGGCGTCCGATATATCATGCAATATTCCGCATTCAGCCTGCTGAAAAACGCGCTTACGGGCCATCGCTATTGGAAGCCCGCTTGGCGTGAGGCGCAGCCCCGCGACCGCTACGACGTCGTGATCGTGGGCGGCGGCGGTCACGGCTTGGCGACTGCCTATTACCTCGCCAAGAACCATGGCATCACCAACGTCGCCGTAGTCGAAAAAGGCTATATCGGCTCGGGCAATGTCGGGCGGAATACGACCATCGTGCGGTCGAACTACCTGCTGCCCGGCAATGTCCCCTTCTACGAATGGTCGATGAAGCTTTGGGAAGGCCTGGAGCGGGACATCAACTACAATGCGATGGTGAGCCAGCGCGGGGTTCTGAACCTGTGCCATTCGGATGCTCAGCGTGACGCCTTCGCCCGGCGCGGCAACGCAATGCGCCTGCATGGTGTCGATTCGGAGTTGCTCGAAAAGGAGCAGGTCCGCAAAATCGCGCCGTACCTTAATTTCGACGATGCTCGTTTTCCGATCCAGGGCGGCCTGCTTCAGCCGCGCGGCGGTACGGTACGCCACGACGCGGTCGCCTGGGGTTATGCCCGGGCGGGTGATCGGCGCGGCGTCGATATTATTCAGAACTGCGAAGTCACCGGCTTTCGGATCGACAATGGCAAGATCCTTGGCGTGGAAACGTCACGCGGCTTCATCGGTGCCAGCAAAGTCGGCATGGCCGTTGCCGGCAATGCATCGCGGGTCGCCGGCATGGCCGGAATGCGGTTGCCGATCGAAAGCCACGTGCTGCAGGCTTTCGTGTCGGAGGGAATTAAACCGCTGATCGATACCGTCATCACCTTCGGCGCGGGTCATTTCTATATCAGCCAATCAGACAAAGGCGGTCTCGTCTTCGGTGGGGACATAGACGGCTATAATTCCTACGCCCAACGCGGCAACTTGCCGACGGTCGAGGATGTCTGCGAGGGCGGCATGGCCTTGATGCCGATGATCGGTCGTGTGCGCATGCTGCGCCAATGGGGCGGGATCATGGACATGTCGATGGACGGTTCACCGATCATTGACAGGACTCCGGTCGACGGACTCTATCTCAACGCCGGCTGGTGCTATGGCGGGTTCAAGGCCACGCCGGCATCGGGCTGGTGTTTTGCCCATCTGATCGCGCGCGACGAGCCGCACGCGGTCGCCGCAGCCTATCGGTTGGACCGCTTCGCGACTGGTCACGTGATCGACGAAAAGGGCCAGGGCGCCCAACCGAACCTGCACTGACCGATGCAAATCGAATGCCCCTTTTGCGGTAAACGCGACGCGCATGAATTCGCCTATCTGGGCGACGCGACGGTCGCGCGGCCGGACCCCGCCGTGCCGGACGCCGCGCGCGCCTTCTACGAATATGTCTATCTACGCGACAATCCCGCCGGATCGCATCGGGAGCTTTGGTATCACAGCGCCGGCTGTCACAGCTGGCTCGTGGTTACGCGCGACACCCGCACCCATGCGATCGAAACGATCGCCCAGGTTGGCGCCCGGTGACCCCTCTGCCCCAATCAAGGCGCCTTGCCTCCGGCGGCCTGATCGATCGGTCGCGCACATTGAGCTTCCAGTTCGACGGCAAGCCGATGACCGGCCATCCCGGCGATACGTTGGCTTCGGCATTGATCGCCAACGGCACGATTCTGGCGGGACGTTCGTTCAAATATCACCGGCCGCGTGGAATTCTTACTGCTGGCTCCGAAGAGCCGAATGCACTGGTCGAGTTGCGCAGCGGCGCGCGGCGCGAACCCAATACCAAAGCCACCACAGTCGAACTGTTCGATGGGCTCGTGGCGCGTAGCCAGAATCGTTGGCCGTCGCTCGGCTTCGACGTGATGAGCGTCAACTCGCTCTTGTCACCCATCTTCGTTGCCGGTTTCTACTATAAGACCTTCATGTGGCCGGCGGCCTTCTGGGAAAAGCTTTACGAGCCGCTGATCCGCCGGGCAGCCGGCCTGGGCAGGGCATCGCGCGAGCCCGATCCCGACAGCTACGAGAAAGCCTTCGCCTTTTGCGACGTTTTGGTCATCGGTGGCGGTCCGACCGGGCTGATGGCAGCCTTGAGCGCCGCTCGCGCCGGCGCCCACGTCATCCTCTGCGACGAGGATTTTAGTTTCGGTGGCCGGCTGCTGAGCGAGCAGTTCGTGATTGACGGCCAATCCGGCGCGGATTGGAAGGCGGCGGCGGTATTCGAACTGGAGCAGAACCCCGCCGTCACGCTGATGCGGCGGACCACGGTCTTTGGCGGCTACGACCAGAGCACCTATGGCGCGCTGGAGCGGGTCGGCGACCACCTGCCTGTGCCCCTGCCGCATATGCCGCGCCAGCGCCTGTGGAAGATCGTCGCCAAACGAGCGGTTCTGGCCGCGGGCGCGGTCGAGCGGCAGATCGTCTTTGGCGGCAACGACCGGCCCGGCGTGATGATGGCCTCGGCGCTGCGCAGCTACGTAAACCGCTTTGCCGCCGCGCCGGCACAGCGGCTGGGCCTATTCACCAATAATGATGACGGCTGGAAGACCGTCGCCGACTGCATTCGTGCCGGCATCAAGGTCGAGGCGGTGATCGATCCGCGTCCAGCAATTCCCGAGGCCTTCCGGCAACTGGCGATCCAGGCCGGCGCGCGCCTATTTGAGGGCGGCCTGGTTCAGGACGCCCACGGCACGGCGCGCGGGCTGCAGTCGATCGATGTCATGACCTCGACCGGGCGAACCGAAAGCGTTGCGGTCGACGGGCTTGCCGTGTCCGGCGGATGGAACCCAGCTGTCGCCTTGACCTGCCATTTAGGCGCACGCCCCGTGTGGCGTGACGATATCTCAGCGTTCGTTGCCGGCGACACGCCGCCCGGCCTAGTGGTGGCCGGTGCCGCGACGGGTGCCTTCGATCTGCGATCCTGCCTTGCCGACGGCGTCCGCCTGGGCGCCGAAGCCGCCCAGGCCGCGGGCTTCACCGCCGTTGCGCCCACGGTTCCGGCAGCCTCGGAAGAAACACTGGGGTTGATGCCCCTCTGGAAAGTCACGGGCGCCCGCACCAAGGCATTCGTGGATTTTCAGAACGATGTGACGGCCAAGGACATCGTGATCGCCGAACGCGAGGGTTTCCGATCGGTCGAACATTTGAAGCGCTATACGACCCTGGGCATGGCAACCGACCAGGGCAAGACTGCCAATGTGAACGGCCTCGCTATCATGGCAGCCTTGACTGGCCGCTCGATTCCCGAGACCGGAACGACGACATTCCGGCCGCCGTACACGCCGGTTGCGATCGGTGCATTCGCCGGCCATCATCGCGGCAAGCATTTCCGCCCAACCCGGCTGACTCCGTCCCATGCATGGGCGGCTGAACAAGGCGCTCAGTTCGTCGAAGCCGGCCAGTGGCTTCGTGCCCAATGGTTTCCGAAGCCGGGCGAGACGGATTGGCTGACCAGCGTCAACCGTGAAGTCATAGCCGTCCGCGGCGCTGTCGGCGTTTGCGACGTCTCCACCTTAGGCAAGATCGATATCCAGGGCGCCGACGCGGGGACGCTGCTCGATCGAGTTTATATCAATGGATTTTCTGCGCTTCCGGTCGGCAAGGTCCGATACGGCGCGATGCTGCGTGAAGACGGCATCGTCATGGACGACGGCACGACAGCCCGCCTTGCCCAAGACCGTTACGTCATGTCGACGACGACTGCGAACGCCGCGAAAGTGATGCAACACCTGGAATTCTGCCATCAAGTGCTATGGCCGGAACTCGACGTCCAGATGGTCTCGGTGACCGAGCAATGGGCCCAGTTCTCGATTGCCGGGCCGCGGGCGCGGGACACGATCCAAAAGCTAATCGATCCCATGGCCGATGTCTCCAACATGGCCCTACCTTACATGGGCGTGACCACGATCACTGTATGCGGCGGTATTCCCGGTCGTCTGTTCCGCATCTCATTCTCAGGCGAACTGGCCTATGAATTAGCCGTCCCAGCCCGCTACGGCGACGGTGTAATCCGCGCCATCATGTCGGCTGGCGCGGAATACGGCATTGTTGCCTACGGCACCGAGGCGCTGGGCGTTATGCGCATCGAGAAAGGCCACCCCGCCGGCAACGAATTGAACGGCACGGCCACCGCTCGCGACCTTGGCCTAGGCAAGTTGATGTCGCAAAAGAAGGACTTCATCGGCCGCGTCATGGCCGAGCGTTCAGGCCTCACGAATCCCGACCGGCCAAGCTTAGCTGGCTTCGTTCCCGTGAATCGCGCCGATCGCCTGCGGGCCGGCGCGCATTTCCTGGGACTTGGCGCGCACCCCTCCGCATCCAACGACCAAGGTTACATGACCTCGGTGGCGTTCTCGCCATCGCTATCCCATTGGGTCGGCCTCGGCCTGATTAAAAACGGTCCGAACCGGCATGGCGAGCGTGTCCGCGCCTATGACCCGGTCCGCCGCGGCGACATTGAGGTCGAGATCTGTTCCCCGGTCTTCATCGATCCAGAAGGAGGGCGGCTCCGTGTCTGATCCGATGCCGAACCCCCGCTTTGCATTCGCCGGACATTTGACTGCAATCGGATCGTTGGTGGCCGGAGCCGGGATTACGCTGATGCCGAAGGACGACCTCGCCCTCGCCACCGTCATTGCCCGAAAGGGGCAGGCCGGCGTGCTTGGCGAGCGCGTTCAGGCGCTGTTCGGCATCCCGCTGCCCGCCCGCCCCAAACGAGCCGCAGCGGGGAAAATTGCGTTCATTGGTACGGGGCCTGGCCAATGGCTCGCGATCGAGGAATCGAGTGGCGATCCGCAATCCTTTGCCGCCAAGCTGGCGACGGAATTCGCCGGCAGCGGGTCGGTGTGCGATCAGTCGGACGGCCGCGCCGTGATCCGCGTATCGGGACCCCGCGCGCGCCACGTCTTGGCCAAAGGCTTGCCGGTTGATCTCCATCCGCGTGCATTCGGGCCGGGCGACGCAGCACTGAGCCAGATCGCCCTTATCAGCACGCTTCTGTGGCAGATCGACGAAGCGCCGACTTACGAAATCGCCGTCTTCCGCAGTATGGCCGGAAGCTTTGCCGACTGGCTGATCGCCAGCGGTGCCGAATACGGGATCGCGGCCATGTCCTGAGACAGCCAAAGGGCAAACGGATGCCCGCAGCGATACCTCCCTTAATCCGCGCCAGTGTCATGGTCGACCATGGGCTGTCGCGCAACGCTAATGGATCGAACGATATGTCCTCGGATCACATCATTTTGACCCTGTCTTGTGTGAACAAGCCCGGAATTGTCGCCGCAGTATCGACCTATCTTTTCGAGAGCGGCTACAACATCCTGGAGGCCAACCAATTCGACGATACCGAAACCCACCTATTTTTTATGCGTGTCGTGCTGAACCCGGTTCGCGAAGACACCGGCATCGCCGCGTTGAAGGTGGGTTTCGAGCTGATTGGCGATCATTTCGAGATGAAATGGACGATGCGCTCAAAAGCCAACAAGCAGCGCGTCATGATTTTGGTTTCGAAATTCGACCATTGCCTGACCGATCTCATATATCGCTGGAGGATCGGCGATATCTCGATGGATATTTCGGCAATTGTCTCAAATTACCCACGCTCGACCTACGAGCATCTCGACCTTGACGGCATTCCCTTTCACTACCTGCCGATCACGAAAGAGACCAAGCTCGAGCAGGAGGCACTGATCTGGAATCTGGTCGAAGAGACCAAAACCGATTTCGTCGTGCTGGCCCGGTATATGCAGATCCTGTCGGACGGGCTGTCGGCCAAGCTGTCGGGCAAATGCATCAACATCCATCATTCCTTCCTGCCCGGCTTCAAGGGCGCCAAACCGTACAGCCAAGCCTATGACCGGGGCGTCAAACTGATCGGCGCGACGGCGCACTATGTGACAGCGGATCTCGATGAAGGGCCGATCATCGAACAGGACGTCGAGCGCATCAACCACTTCGCGACGCCGGACGATCTTGTCCGCAAAGGCCGCGACATCGAACGTCGAGTCTTGGCCCGCGCCCTCACCTGGCATCTCGAGGATCGCGTATTCCCCAACGGACGGCGCACCGTCGTCTTTACCGAATAGTCGCTTTCTCCCTGAACGGCCGATCACATCCGACGAAAGGATAATTCGAATGTCTGCGCGCATTATTGACGGCAAGGCAGAAGCCATTCGCCTCAGAGCCCGGATCGCTGAGGAAGCCGCACAACTCAAGCGCTCGCATGGGGTCGTTCCCGGCCTCGCGGTCGTTCTGGTCGGTGACGATCCGGCCAGTGAAGTCTATGTCAGAAACAAGGCCACCCAAACTCGCGAAGCCGGCATGGCCTCATTCGAGTACCGACTGCCGGCCAGCCTGTCCGAAAGGGCGCTGCTGGATCTCATCGAAGAGCTCAATGTCCGCAGCGATGTGAACGGCATTCTGGTCCAGTTGCCGTTACCGCCGCACATTTCGGCTGAAAATGTCGTCAACGCGATCGCTCCGGAAAAAGATGTCGACGGCCTGCATCCCACCAATGCCGGACTGCTTGCGGTCGGCAGGCCGGCTCTAGTCCCCTGCACGCCCCTCGGCTGTGTGATCTTGGCCAAGACGGTTCACGAGAATCTACGCGGCATGGATGTGGTCGTCGTCGGACGGTCAAGCTTGGTCGGACGCCCTGCGGCCCAACTCTTTATAAGTGAAAGCTGCACGGTGACGGTGGCACATTCGGCGACGCGCGATCTGCCTGCCGTCTGCCGGCGGGCCGATATTTTGCTGGTCGCGGTTGGACGACCGCTCCTGGTCAAGGCTGACTGGATCAAGCCGGGCGCGACGGTGATCGATGTCGGCATCAATCGCGTGGCGAAGGATAGCGGCGGAACCCGGCTCGTCGGCGATGTCGCGTTCGAAGAGGCCGTCCAAGTTGCGGGCGCGATTACCCCCGTTCCGGGCGGCGTGGGACCGATGACGATTGCATGTCTTCTGGCCAATACGATAACCAGCACGAAGCTGCGGCTCGGCCTGCAGCTCGCCGCTTAATTTAGTTTCTTTTAAAGAAACTATTTTGACAGCGCAGAGAGAAAAATGCATGACTCACCGGCAGTGAGATCACACGGAAAAGTAAGAAAAGTTGGGATGGGAAGAGGAGACTTGCGAGAACTGCGGTAACGGTAAAGGGAATCGATATGACAGCCGTTGGTATTGTCGAAACGTCAGACGAATCCGGTACGTTGCACCGGGCGATCGATTGGAAAGGTGCATTCTGGGTCGCGAGCGGCGTACCGGCGTTGGTGCTGTTTTCCATCGGCGGTGTTGCGGGGAATGTCGGAGCCCTCACTTTTGCGGTCTGGGCCCTGTCGATGATCATGGGCTTCATCCAGTCCTTCACCTATGCCGAAATCGCCGGCCTTTTTCCCAATAAGTCGGGGGGCGCATCGATCTACGGCGCAGCGGCCTGGGTCAGATACAGCAAGCTGATCGCCCCATTGTCCGTCTGGTGCAACTGGTTCGCCTGGTCACCTGTCCTATCTCTCGGCTGCTCCATTGCCGCCGCCTATATCATCAATGCATACGCGCCAGGTCCGACGGCGGATTCGTCTGCCGTGATATCCTGGCTTGCCGCTCACGGGGCCAGCTTGGCCGGCAGCGATGCCGACAAGACCGCCGCAGCCATTGCCGCGGTTACGCCATCGATCCGGAATTGGAGCCTATTGAGCCATCATTTCGGTCCAATGGGATTTTCGCTCAATGCCGCCTTTTTCATTGGCGCGGCCTTGATGCTGATGGTCTTCGCGATCCAGCATCGCGGCATTATGGGCACCGCGAGCGTGCAAAAATGGATCGGCCTAATGGTCATCGTGCCAATGGCCATCGTCGGCGTCGTTCCGATCGTTACTGGGCAAGTTCATCTGTCCAACTTCATCCCGATGCTGCCCCTAGCGGCTTCGGGCGCCCCGGATGCCGGAAGTTGGAATCTCGCCGGCTGGACATTGACGCTGGGCGGCATGTTCATTGCTGCCTGGTCGACTTATGGCTTTGAAACCGCCGTTTGTTACACGAGCGAATTCCGCAATCCATCGACCGATACGTTCAAGGCGATTTTTTATTCCGGTCTGCTATGCCTCGCGCTGTTCACGCTGGTGCCCTTCGCGTTTCAAGGTGTGCTTGGCGTCAGCGGTATGTTGGCAGGGCCGATCGGCGACGGCTCCGGCGTGGCGGAAGCGCTTGCCGGAATGGTCGGTGGCGGACGCATCGTGACAGGCATTCTGGTCATACTCATGATCCTGGCGCTGCTGCTGTCGATTATGACGGCGATGGCCGGCTCATCGCGAACCCTATATCAGGGCTCGGTCGATGGCTGGCTTCCCCGGTATCTGAGCCACGTCAACAGCCATGGTGCACCCACCCGTGCCATGTGGACCGACCTTCTGGTTAATCTGGCGGTTCTGTCGATTGCCTGCGCCGACTCCGCCAGCTTCTTCTTCATCCTCGCAGTGTCGAATTGCGGCTATATCATCTTCAATTTCTTGAACCTGAATTCGGGCTGGATCCATCGTATGGATTCAGGACATGTGGCGCGACCCTATCGTGCGCCGACATGGCTTCTCGCCACCGGCAGCGTCTTCGCCTTCATCAACGCGGCGTTTATGGGCGCGGGCGCGAAAGTGTGGAATCCCATGGCGTTATGGGCGGGTTTTATCACGGCGGCCCTGATCATCCCAGTTTTCCTTTATCGACACTACGTACAGGATGGCGGCAAATTTCCGCATGAAATGCTGGAGGATCTACATGTCGGCGGCCCAACAGCGGCAACCGAAAAACGGGCGGGAATTCTGCCCTATCTGGCGCTAATCGCGGGGATAGCCGTTGTGTTGATCGCAAATGCGATTTTCGTGGTCTGACATCCGGCAGGCGAAGCAAAGCGGGCAATGAAGCCGATCTACATCACCTATCTGAACGGCCTCGATATCGCTGAGATCGCGATTCAGGACAATGAAATCCTGCATGCTGTCGAGGCTGGTCTTGCCGCGCAGGGGCGCGGCGAGACGGTAATCGAACCGCGGGTCCATCTGATTCCCGATCCGAAGCTGCACGGGCATTTCAATATATTGCGTGGCTATATTGGCGGCGAAATCAACTATGCCGGGGTGAAGATCGTGGGCGACTATGTCGACAACTACAAGCGCGACCTGCCCTCGGAGATCGGGATGCTCGCGCTGTTCGATCCGGCGACCGGTATTCCCCGCGCGCTTCTCGATGCGACGGCTATCACCGACATGCGCACGGGGGCAATAACAGCGATCGGCGCCAAATACCTTGCGCGCAGGGACAGTAAAATTCTGGCCCATATTGGCGCGCGCGGCACCGCCTATTGGAACGTTCGTCTCCTCGATCGATTCTTCAATTTCGACGAGATTCGAGTTCATTCGCGGCGGCCGGAAAGCCGTGAAGCCTTTGCCCGAAGGCTAAGCAATGACCTCGGTAAGCCGGTTCTCGCTACCGAAAGCTGGGAAGACGCCGTAAAGGGTGCGGATATCGTTGTCGAAGCCTCCCGCCTGACCGAGCCGGCGCCGTTGCTGAAAACGGAATGGATCAAGTGGGGCGCGCTGGTGATCCCCTACGGGACAATGAGCGCGGTCGAACTTTCGCTTACCGATATCATGGCCAAGCTGGTGGTCGATGATTGGGGTCAGTGCAAGGCTGGACAGTTCGGCGCGATGCGCGCCCATGTCAATGCTGGAAAGCTCAGCGAGCAGACCTTGCATGCCGAACTGGGCCAGATCGTTGCCGGACAGAAAACCGGGCGCGAATACGAGGATGAGACCATCCTATTTTGGCATCGGGGGCTGTCGCTGAGCGATATAGCGCTTGGCCATGCCATGCTTGAAAAGGCCGACCGGCTGGGTTTTGGCCAACGTCTGCGCTTCGCATGACGAGGCGTACGGTCACGTTTCTTGCCGCAGGAAAACGATGACGTCGGCCACCATCGACCGATCGGCCGCCGCAAGGCCGACCGGTACGGCGCGCGCGGTCGTCGCGGCCTCCATCGGCAACATGCTCGAATGGTACGACGTCACCGTCTACGCGTCTTTTGCCATTTATATCGCCCATAATTTCTTTCCCAGTAACGATCCGAGCATCGATCTGCTGAAGGCGTTCCTGGCCTTCGGCGTCGGATTTATCGTTCGGCCGATAGGCGCGGTCATAATCGGCATTTACGGCGACCGTGCAGGCAGAAAAGCGGCACTCACACTGACGATTCTGGTGATGGCAGCGGGCACATTGATCATCGCTGCCGCGCCGATTTATGCGGTGATCGGCTTCGGCGCGCCGCTGCTTTTGCTGACGGGGCGCATCCTGCAAGGATTCTCGGCAGGTGGTGAAATAGGCGGGGCGGCAGCCTTCCTGGTCGAAAATGCCAGTGCGGACAAGAAAGGCATCTACGCCTCGTGGCTGCAGGCGAGCATGGGCATGTCCAACATACTGGGCGCGCTGGTCGCGATGTCGGTCACGGCCCTTCTGGCCCCTGATCAGATCATGTCATGGGGGTGGCGAATCCCGTTCATGGTCGGATTGCTGATCGCGCCTGTGGGTCTGATCCTGCGCAAGACTCTGCATGAGACGCCGGCATTCGAGGCTGAACAGCTTCGACAGAGGACGGCGGCCGTTTCGCCCGGCTCTCCGCTGGTCAGGATTTTTCGCAAACACTGGCGGCAGCTGCTCACCGGCCTAGGCTTTTCGATCCTGTGGGCGGTCGCCGTCTATACGCTGATGATCTATTCGCCGGTCTACGTTCAAAACGCTTTCCACTTCACGCCCTCCCAGGCTTTCACCGCGACGTTCATCGGTAACTTTTTCCTCGTCGGGGGTTGTTTCGTGTCGGGCGCGGTTTCAGACCGCATCGGCCGTAGAGCGATGCTGACGATCGGGGCGACTCTGCTGTTGATCGGCGTCCTGCCGCTTTACCTGTGGCTGCAGGCATCGCCGACGATGATGACATTGATCATCGTGCAGACTTCATTCTGCATCCTGGTCTCGAGTTTCGTTGGAGCCGCGCCAGCCGCCTTGTCGGAGCTGTTTCCGACCGGCGTCCGGTCGACCGGCATGTCGCTGGTCTATAACACGGCGATCACTGTGTTCGGCGGCTTCGCCCCCGCCCTTTTGACCGATGTCACACATGGCGGCACTCGTCTCGTACTGGCTCCGGCATGGTACGTAATGATCGCCGCCGCCCTTGCCCTGGTCGCCATGCCTAACCTTGGACGTCAACACGACAATACGCTTCCAAGTTGATCGCGTGGTAAAGCACCGGGATGACGACCGCGCCGACCACCCGTCGCGGAACTGGGCCCACTCGATCATTACCGAAGCTATTCTACAATCCTATGCGATCGGAGCAGCCAGGTAAGCCTTGGGTGCTACCAAAACGAATTCAGTGCCAGGGGCGCGTCCCATAAACCGAAGATCGCCGTTCAGCTGCTTCGTAAAAGCACGGATAAGCTGCATCCCCAATCCGTGGTCGAACTGTGGGTCGAAAGCGAGGGGTAGTCCTTTTCCTTCGTCGCGCACTGAAAGCTCAAACGTCTCTTCTTCGCCAGCCTTGAGGGAAACCCAAATTTGGCGGATATCCTCATTGGAATAGGCGTGCTTCGCGGCGTTGGTGATCAGCTCGTTGGCCAACAGCGCAACAGAAATCGCGCGATCGGTGGCAATTTCCATCCCCTCAGGCGCATCGACGAGGACCTCGCAGTTTGTGGTGACCTGGTCGAGGTCGCCGCACAACTCGGTGACAAACGCTCCGAGATCGATGGTACGGATGCGTCGCGTTTTATGGAGCCGCTCATGGACACGCGCGACAGTCGATATCCGGTTCGAGGCTTCTTCGAGCTGGTCCCGAAGCTCCGGCGACTCAGCTCGCGTAGATTGAAGCCGGAGTATGCCGGTGACGAGCTGAAGGTTGTTCTTGATCCGGTGATTGAGCTCCTGCATCAGCAGTTCTTGCAATTCGACCGCGGCATCTCTGTCACACTCGAACCTCTGGCGTTCGATTGCCAGGCCGAGCAAATTCGCCGCCCCTTTTAGGAATGCGAGATCATGTTTGGTGAACTCCCCTTCCGTACGGCTGTCGACCTCCAACACTCCATAGGGATTCTGGTCTCCCTGTATGATGACGTTGATTGCGCGTCGAATGCCATATCGGAGCAACAGGTCAGGGATTTGGAAGCTGTCTTCGATCTGGAGATGATTCGAGATCACGGGCTCGCCGTTGCGAAGCGCAAAACCAGCAGGGGAGCTCAGGTCGGTGCCCGGCAATACCGTTCCGATGATGCTCGCGTCCCAGCCCACGCCTGCGCGCACTAAAAAGCCTTTCTGCACGGAAAGATATTCGAGCACCTGGCAAAACTCCGCTTCCATGCCTTCGGCAGTGAGGGCTGCCGTCCGCTCGATAAGCTCGGGGGACGGCGTTCCGTGCAGTGCGAGCATGCCCAACTCGGCCAGGATTTCTTGTTGATGGATCCGCAGATGCAGCGCACCCTCCAAGGAGTCGGCGAAGGTTTTGGTTTCGG
>JAQGIF010000010.1 GCA_028291345.1 Rhodospirillales bacterium
CGTCCACGCGGACCGCTCGAGACCATGATATCGAACGTCACGTCGAGCGGAGGGCCGCCTATCCCGCGGTTACTGCCCGAGCTTATCCTTCCGCTCTTGAGGGGCGACACGGGCCTGAGGTGACTCCGAAGGGACTGTGATGCCTGCTGTACCAATCGTGGCACTGCGTCACAGCGTCGCCTCGAGCCTGCTCTATGGCTGTCGAGCGGCCCACAAAGCGGAGGTGGGGGCGGCCCGTGACCGAGCCGCGATTGTGCGAAGGCCGGTCAACATTATCTTGATAGGACTGCGGCAGCGACCAGGCCAGGAACCAGATTATGATCCTTGGGGCAGCTCTTCAGCTTATCGGCACAACTGCGCCCGTCTACGCATTGTTGCTGTCGACCTATTTTGCGACCGGGTGGTTGTCCTTCTGCAACGATCCAGCTCGCGCCGACAAGATCCAGAAGGGCCGGGCACTGTCCGCAGAGAAGGTGCGACGGGATATTCTGCAGAGTATTCGATCTTTGTTCAGTATCGCGCTGATGTTTTCCATCGGGCATACGCTTTATGCCCGATTTCATATTGGATTCACCGCGTGGCCGACGAGTATTTTTTCGGTTATACTATCATTTTTAATATCCATGGTGGCCTACGATACCTGGTTCTACTGGATGCATCGGCTACTGCATTCGAAGCTGCTGTACCGACCGATACATCGCTTGCATCATCTGAGCCTGCCGTCCGTCGCTTGGTCGAACAACAGCGACGCGCTGCTCGACAACCTCTTCTTGCAGTCCTATTGGATGGTCGCGCATCTTATTTTGCCGATCAGTCCGGTGGTTCTTCTCGTCCATAAGCTCTATGACGAGATCAGCGGCGTAATCGGCCATTCGGGGGTCGAGCACGCGGGAGGGATTTGCTGGCCGCCGTCGCCACTGATCAGCGTCACGCACCATGATCAGCACCACCGTTTCTTCAACTGCAACTATGCCCCCCATTTCACGCTATGGGATCGGCTGATGGGAACGCTTCATCACAGCCATGATGCGGAACTGAAGGAAAATCTGCGTCAGCGGCGCCTCCCGTCGGCCCCGGAAAACCATAGCGACGCATGACGCAGCGAGTGACGCGGTCAAATGGAATCTTTCGCTCGTGGTGCATAGGCACCCGTCCCGCCAACTTTGACTGTCAGAATGGTCCCGGCGCCACACTCAATGGCGGCAGCTAATACATGACGGCCGCCTGGATTGGGTAGCACGGTTCGGAACCAGCCGAACCTCGGCGCTCCATAACCAAGGTTCGGATGCTGCCGGTCCGGCCGCAGCCCTTGGCAGGCGTAAAATTGCCGATCCCAGACACGGCTCAGGTCCGATCGGCGGGCGGAGCGGCGACGTCCGGCATTCCATCCTTGCCCGCCTTGGCAAAGCTGCGGTCGCTCGCGAGAAAAGGGTCGAGCATGAAGGGGATCAGTTCGGCGACAGGCTTCGCCTCGCCATAGCTGTCGGGATAAATCAGCATAGTGCCGGAGACCTTGGTCGAGTTCCGCCGATACGGTGATGGTGATCTTGGGCCGTGTTCGATCTGGCAATTTGGCAAGCTTCAATTGAGGCATGACACGCGCCCCCTCAGCCCTGATAAGGTCGCAGAATCAAGTCTTTATGCGCGATGACGCGCAGTGGCCAACCGGGGCGAATCGTAATTGTCGGCTGGATGTTGATGTCCTTCTCGACGATCCGCTGGCCGGCTTGGTTGATGCTTTCCTGGCTCGATTGCTGAATCGCCTGGACCAGGTTGCTTTGGCCGTTGCCGAAGGTGACCTGGGTGCCGACGCCAAGCAGCGTCGACATCGCGATGCCCTTCAGCAGTGTCCAGGTATGATAATCGACCTCATCCTCGAGCCCGGCATAGCCGCCAGCATCAGTTGCCGGCAGGTTGTCGATCTGGATCGACGACCCATCGGGCATGACGATGCGCTGCCAGACCAGCAGGGCGCGCGATTGGCCGAAGGCGACGACACTATCGTACGCGCCGATCAGCTTGCTGCCCTGCGGGATAAGCAAAATACGGCCGGTCACGGTGTCGTGCACATCCTCGGTTATCTGCGCCGTAACCATGCCCGGCAAATCAGAATCCAGCCCCGTCAGGAGGCTCGCGGCGATGACCGTGCCGGCCAGCACCTCGTACGGTGAGGCGGGCGTCTGCAGCCCATGATCATTGTAGATGCTGCGCGCTGCCGCCTGATTGACGAAGTCAACCTTCCGCTGCTGGTCGTTCTGATCCCGGTCAAGATCGAAGTTAAGATGACCGGCATTCGCACCGGTTTCATACGCAGGTGCCCCGGGGGATGCCGGCATTCCGCCGGTGGCCGATACCGGAACTACACCGCCGCCATGCTGGGTGAGCTGAAAGAATACACCAGCCTCGCGGGCCTGCTGCGCCTGCTGAGCGAGCCGCAGCCGTTCGGCGCGCGCCGCCTCGTCCCCAGCGCCGGCGGGATTGACGCCGAGCTGCTTCTCCCGCTCCAGGATCGCCGGCCCGAGGTCCCCCGGCAGCGGCGGTCCCAACTGCGGCTTGGGTTTCGCCATCTGCCCGTAATCGCCGGGCAGATTGGCCAGCGCGTCGGGTGTGTTCTTGCGAGATGTGCGGTAAAGCTCGTCGTTGCCGAGCTTGGGATGGAAGCCCGACCCTTTGAGGGCAATCCAGGTGATGCCGAACAGTCCGACGCAGCCGGCAGCGGCAATGCCGATTAGCAGGGTCCGCTTGAAGCGGACGATGCGGCGGGGTGCGGCCTTCAACACCAAGGCTTCGGGATTGAGTTTGGGAGGTTCGGCATCGCTCACGATCCCCTCCCCGCCTGCGCGGTCTGTGACACCGATGCCACCGTGTCGGTGCGGCTGATGCGCACGACTTGCTGCGGATCCTGCCCGAGCCTGAGCTCGGCGGCGGCGAACAGGCGATCGACGATGTAGTAGTTGCGCCGAACCCGGTAGTTGACGAGCTGGTTGTCGCCCTCGGGTCCAACCACGAACAGCGGCGGCGCCTCGCCCTGATCGATGCGGGATGGGAACTCGACATAGACATGGGCGCCGTCGTCGAAGGCGCGCACCGGCCGCCAGGGCGGAGTGTCGCCGGTGATGGCGTAGCGGAACTTCAAATCAGCGAGCACCACGTTCTCGGCGATCGGCGCCACGGCGTCGGCGCGCTCGTTCTGCTGACGCAGCGCAACGAGCTGATCCTGGGGATAGGTCCAGGAAATCGCCGCCATGGATGTGCGGTCGGTGCTTTCCAACACAAGGTGATAGCTGCGCCGGTCGGTCATGATCACGAGGTTGGTCTTGAGACCCGGCGCGAACGGCTTCACCAGAATATGGGCCTGCTTGCCGGTGCCCGAACCACTTGTGGTGTCGCCGACTACCCAGCGTACCGTGTCGCCGGCGGAGACCGAACTCAAAGCCTCGCCTGGCTGCAAGGTGATGTCCGTCACCTGCTCGGGCGCTGCGTAGAGCCGATAAAGCGCGCCCTCGGTGAAGGGATAGACCTGGACGGCATTGATATAGCCATGAGCGCTCGGCTCCTGGATCGCGCCCTTGTTGGCGGCCTCAACCCGCGCTGGCGGGGAATTTGTCTCAGCGGGGCGCTGCGACGACGGCGGTGGCAGAAGTTGCCCTGGCAGCGGATCCGGCACCGTCACGATCGCGATCGGCTTCGGCTCGTCGGGCTGAACCGCGGCCGGCTTGAAGTCGTCGCTGTCGTAACTGATCGCTGGCGGCTTCTCCTTAGCGGCGCAGGCGGCGAGCCCCAACATCGAAGCACTGAGAATGAGCAGGGTGCGGACGGGAAGCATGCGACTCTCTTTCATTGAGTTAGTGGGTGTTGGAACCGGCATCGAGCTCGCGGGACCAGGCGATGCCCGTGACATAGAGACCGAGCGGGTTCTTGCGCAGCACGTCGGCGGTACGCGGCGTCTCGACGGTAGTGCCGAGGATGGCGGTCCAGCGCTCGGTCGAGGCCAGGCTGCCCTGACGATAGGCTTGCTCGGTCCACTTCACCTGGAACGAGGTATCCGACGCCCGCACGACGCTGCTGACTTCCACCGAAACGCTGCGATCACCGATCGCTTTGAATGGATCGTTGGTCCGCGCGGACTCGTTGAGAAACACGGTCGCCCGATCGGTCGCGAACTCATAGGCTTCGAGCCAGTTGCGACGGACCAGCACCGGATCGATCGAGAGCGAACGCACGTCGGTGATGAAGCGGGCGAGATACCAGGCGATCTGCGCGTCGCTCGGCTGGTAGGGCGTGATGGCCGGCGCGACCGCCCGAACTTCGCCGAGCTTGTCGACCTCGACGATATAGGGCGTGACCCGGCTCCGGGCGGACTGCCAAACAATACCGGCCGCCAGACCGACACTGAGCGTCAGGCAGCCAAACGCCATGAAACGCCAGTTCCTGGCCTGCACCCGGGCGGAGCCGATGCGCTCGTCCCAAAGCTGGGCAGCACGCTGATATGGTGTGGCCGGCTCAGACGTGCGGCCATAACGCTGCAATGTTCGCTTGAACACCATCATTCTTCCTCTTGGTCGAGATTTGGATTGGCAGGCGCGCCGGGACGGTCGCCTTCTTTGATGGCTTGTGTGGTTGCCTGGCGGTGATGGCGAGCACGCTGTTCGGCTTGCAAACGACGGGCCCAGGACGGCGGCTCGGAGCCACCTCGGCTTGGCGAACTGTCGGCCGGAGACGCCGAGCCGCCGGAGGCCGGTCCATCGCCGGTAGCGCGCGATGCTGCCTGCCGCCCGGACTGTGCGCTTTCGGCGAGCGGACTGTCGGCGCGTTGCACCATCGAACGGGCACGCTGGACGACCGCGCCGCCGCCGCCCCTAGCTACGCCGGCCAGTCCGGCCGCCACACGTCCCAGCCCGGTCGCACCCGAGCTTGCCTGTCCCAGACCGTAAGCGCTGGAAGCGGCCGATCCCATGGCGGTGCCGGCGCGAATGGCGGCGAGCCCACCGGACCCGGCGGCACCGAGCAGACGAGCTCCGCCCAAAGCGGCGCCACCGGTCAGCAGAGCCGCGCCGGCCACCGCGCCCGCCGTGCCGATCGCCGCGCCGGCGCCGAGTTGCGGTGCGCCGGAGATGAGACCGGTGGCGATGGCGGGACCGTAGATGCCAAGCCCCATCAGCGTAATCGCGGCCAGGACCAGCGACATCGCGCCGGCAATGGTCGGCTCCTGCCCCTGGGCAGCGGCGGTGAAGGTTGAAAAAAGCGTGCTGCCGATACCGACGATGACCGCCAGCACCATGATCTTGACGCCTGAGGATACAACGTTGCCGAGGACGCGCTCGGCGAGGAAGGCGGTCTTGTTCCACAGCGCGAAGGGCACCAGCACGAAGCCGGCCAGCGTCGTCAGCTTGTATTCGAGGATGGTGATGAAGAGTTGCACCGCCAGGATGAAGAAGGCGAGCACGACGATGAACCAGGCGGCAAGCAGGACAACGATAATGACGAAATGGGTGAAGAAACTGCTGAATCCGATCAGCGAACTGGCTTGCTGCAACAGAGGATAAGCCGCCGTGAATCCAGTCCCAGCCAGCTTGCCCGGCATCAGGAGGTCGGCGGCAGTCAGCCCCGAGGCAGAGGCCTTCAATCCCAACGTCGAGAACGAGTTGAATATGATCGTCGCGAGGTTCTGGAAATTATTGATGATGAAGGCGAAGGCGCCGATGTAGAGCGTCTTCTTGATCAGCCGGGCGAGCACGTCGCCGTCGCGGTCGAGCGCCCAGAACAGGCCGGCCAGGGTGATGTCGATGCCGATCAGCACCGAGGTCAGGGCAACGATGTCGCCGTTCAGCAAACCGAACCCACCATCGATGTAGCGGATGAAGGTCTGCAGAAACTGGTCGATTATGTCGAGATTGTTCATCGCACCCTCGCGTTGCTGGCCGTTGGATCACTGCGGCCTGTAGGCATTGCTCGAGCCGAGGAAGGTCTGGAAGGCGGCGCGTCCCTCCTCTATGGCCTCGGCATTGTTGGCATCGTTCAGCGCCTCGGCCCGGCCCTGGGCCGCCATCAGCGTCTGGATCTGCAGCTGCTGTTTGATCGATAGCGCGAGGAGTTGGTTGGATGCCTGCTGCGCCTGGAGACTGCCGACGGCGCCCTGCGAGGCATTGACCAGATCCCTGAGTTTCGCTGTGTCGGTCTGCACCGTCTGCGCGATCTGCGACTGCACCAGCATGGTCTGCTGGAAGGCGCTACGCGCGTTTTGCCATCGTGTCTGGGCGTCGGCGAGAAGCTGGGGCATCGTCGTGCCGGCGCCGTATGCTCGAGGATATTGCTGGTTGAACAGTGTGTCGACCGACTGGACATCGAAACTGATGCCCTGGGCCTGATTCATCAGATTGCCGATCTGCTGTAGATCGCTAGTGATCCCGCTCAGCGACGAGAAATTGAGGCTCGTCAGATTGCGGCCCATATTCTGCAGCATGGCCGCTTCATTCTGCAGCGACTGGATCTGATTGTTGATCTGCTCCAGCAGCCGCGCAGCCTGCACCACGTTCTGTGCGAGATTCGCGGCGTCAATCACCGCAAATTGCGCGACGGCCGCAGTCGGGATGGCAACGGGAACAGCAGTCGCAATTACGACGGCGATCGCCGTCGCGTTGAGGAACGGGATGTTCATGGCGTTACTTCCTGTTGTGGTGGAAACTGAGCGAGAAGATCAGCGGCCCAGTCGAGACCGGCCGATTTGAGGAAGGCCGCGGTAAATCCCGCCGGCCCATGCTCCGCCAGCACTCGGTCGATGCGTTGCTGGTCGGCAGGCGAGGACACGCCGCACAGTGCGAGCGCGACGGGGCCAAGGCCGAGCTCGAACAGCCGGTTGCCGCGGCGCGACTGCAGGTAGTAATGG
>JAQGIF010000064.1 GCA_028291345.1 Rhodospirillales bacterium
AGCAAATGGCCGCCGATTCCGGCACCGACATCGCCGGGTTCGATCGGCAGCTTACCACGACCCGGATGTTCTATGACCCAACGGAGGCGGCCGGCTTCGCCGATGGTGCGGATTTGCCCAAAACCATGGATCTGGTGCGCAAGTTCTCCTTCGATCACGGTCTACTGGGGCAGGGTGCGCCGTCGATGGACGTGGTCGGCATCCAATTTCCGGGCGGGGAGATTCTGGGGGACAAGGGCAACGTCAAATTGCGGTTCGACGATGAGTTCATGAAGCTCGCCGCGGCGCACAAGCTTTGACGGGTTCATGAGCCGCCGCCTCATCAACCGGCGTCCGGATCGCGGCGGACGCATCGCCTGGGGTGCGTTTCCGTTTATCGTCGCGATAGTGGCCTATTTCGTCTTTTCCGCACTGCGCCTGGCCGACAATCCCAACGACAAGCTGCTGCCCGGGCTTGCGAGTTTTGGCGCCGCCATTCATCGCATGGCCTTTGCCCAGGATGTGCGGACGGGCGAGATATTGCTGTGGATGGATACGCTGGCCAGCCTTCGCCGGCTCGCCATGGGACTTGCTGTCGCGACCGTGCTGGGGCTGATCTTCGGCATCGCCACCGGTGTGATCCCTTATGTACAGGCCGGCTTGTCGCCGTTCATCGCCGTGCTGTCGATGGTGCCGCCAATGGCGATCCTGCCGATATTGTTTATCGTCTTCGGGCTGGATGAGCTATCGAAAGTTGTGCTGATCGTCGTCGGTATCACGCCATTTCTGATCAGAGACCTGGCCATGCGGGTAGGCGACATGCCGGGCGAGTTGCTGATCAAAGCGCAGACATTGGGCGCATCGACCTGGCAGATCATCCTGCGCGTTGTGCTTCCTCAGATCACGCCCAGGTTGGCCGACGCCATCCGGTTATCGCTCGGCCCTGCTTGGCTATTCCTGATCTCGGCCGAGGCGATCGCCGCGACCGATGGGCTGGGCTATCGGATATTCCTGATGCGCCGCTACCTCGCGATGGATGTCATCCTGCCTTATGTCGCTTGGATTACTCTGCTGGCCTTTCTGATGGATTGGGTGCTGCGCCTGTTTAACCGGCGTTTTTTCCCCTGGCTGAAGAACGAGGGGTCATGAGCCGAATTTCGGTTCGCAATCTATGGATGGAGTATCCCGGCCAGATCGTGCTGGAGCGAATCAATCTGGAGGTTGCTCCAGGGGAATTTTGTGTCCTGATTGGCCCGTCCGGGTGCGGTAAGACGACATTCCTGCGCCTACTACTGTCGATGGAAGTGCCGACGCGGGGCGAAATCCTCTTGGACGGCGAAAGGCTGCCGGCGGAACCCGGCCCCGATCGTGGTGTCGTCTTCCAGCGCTATTCGGTCTTTCCCCACCTCACGGTCATTCAGAATGTCATCTTGGGCCTCGAATTCGCCGGCTCGCGGATGCTGGGTAAGCTATATGGTGCCGCCCGGCGGCGAGCGATCGAAGACGCCGACCAAGTGATTGAGGCGGTTGGGCTCAACGCGTCGCGCGACAAATATCCAGCCCAGCTATCGGGCGGCATGCAGCAACGGCTGGCGATTGCGCAAGCCCTGATCCGCAAGCCGAAATTGCTGCTGCTCGACGAGCCGTTCGGTGCGCTCGACCCTGGGACTAAGCATCAAATGCACGACTTGATCATCCGATTGTGGCAGGAGCAGCAGATCACAATCTTCATGGTGACCCACGATTTGAAAGAAGGTTTTACGCTCGCCACCCGCGTCCTGACTTTCGATAAAGTGCGAACCGATCCTGACGCACCGGGTGCTTATGGTGCGACCATAACGTTTGACCTGCCGCTGGAACGACGGCCTAGCGACGGATCCCGCTAAACACCGACTTTTGATCCCTGGCATGAACGGGGAGCCGCTGGTCCTGACCGTCAACGGCCTCAAGGCCATGCCTCGGTCTCTCGCATCCACTTCATCGAGTGCACGGGCAACGATGGGAGAATTGAAAGAAGGCCGACGAGAACCTCACGGTGCAGAACACCCATGGACTGATCAGCACAAGCGAATGGACGGGGGGCCGCTCAAATTCCTGATTGATCTTGTCGAGACGGATCGCGGATCCATCTGGATGGTGGTGGAGGGTGGCGACGGGGCTGCCGTTGCGCGGACCCTCCGCTCACGGACGAGATCATCAGCGAGGCGATCGTCTATGGGCAGAATGCCGAATCTTGAGTGTCCCGGACGCCTGAAAGCAGGCCTCGCAGGCGCAGCGCTGCGATGGGTCCGCGTCGCGCCCTTTCTCACACCCGAGGCAGGAGGGAAGACATCATGGACGCAAGCGAACGCGTCGAGAACCTAATCCTCGGCGGCGGCGAGCCAGGCAAGTACATCGCATGGGAGCTCGCGCGGGAGGGCCGCCGGAGCGTCGTAGTCGAGCGCGCCCTGATCGGCGGATCGTGCCCGAACATCGCGTGCCTACCGAGCAAAAATGAGATCCGCAGCGCCAAGGTCGCGGACCTTCTCCGCCACGCGCAGGCCTACGGCTTACGGACCGGGCCGGTGACCACGGATATGAAGGGGGTGCGCCAGCGCAAGCGGGAGATGGTCGACGGCCTGGTCGAGATCCATCGCAAGCGGTTCGCGGCCAATGGCCTCGAATTCCTCCTCGGGGAGGGCCGCTTCGTTGCTTCCCGGACCGTTGAGGTTCGCTTGGCAGCGGGCGGGATTCGGCGGATCGAGGCGGAGCGTGTCTTTCTCGATCTCGGCACGAAGGCGACAATTCCCGGCATTCCGGGCTTAGCCGATGCTGGTCCCCTGACCCACGTCGAGGCCCTCGAACTCGATCGGCTGCCCGAGCACCTGATCGTGCTCGGCGGCGGCTATGTCGGCGTGGAATTCGCGCAGACCTTCCGCCGCTTCGGCAGCCGGGTGACCGTGGTCGAATTCGGGCGGCAGCTCATGAGTCGCGAGGATCCGGAGGTCGCCGAAGCGGTCCGTGCGATCTTTGAGGAGGACGGCATCGACGTCGTCCTCGCCGCCGAGACGCGGGCCGTCGAGGGCCGCTCCGGCGACCGGGTGCACTTCCATGTCGGCACGGCGGCGGGCGAGCGGGTGATCGATGGTTCGGACGTGCTCGTCGCGGCCGGCCGCACGCCGAACACGAAAGGGATCGGACTCGAACTCGCGGGGGTAGAATGCGGCCCGCACGGCTACGTGACGGTCAACGAGCGCCTCGAAACGACCGCGCCCGGCATCTGGGCGATGGGCGAATGCGCCGGAAGTCCGCAGTTCACCCATGCGGCCTTCGACGACTTCCGGGTCGTGCGCGACACACTCGCGGGAGGCGAGCGGACGACGCACGGGCGCTTGGTCCCCTACTGCGTGTTCATTGACCCCGAACTAGCCCGGGTCGGACTGAACGAGTCCGAGGCCAAGCAGAAGCGAATGGACGTGCGGGTCGTCACGCTGCCCATGGCCTCTGTCCTGCGCGCCCGCTCTCTCGGCGAGATGCGCGGTTTCATGAAGGCGCTCCTCGATGCACACAGCGACCGGATTCTCGGCTTCACGATGCTCGGGCCCGAGGCCGGCGAAGTGGGGGCCGTCGTGCAAACCGCGATGCTGGCGGGGCTGCCGTACACGGGACTGCGCGATGCGATCTTCACGCACCCGACGATGGCCGAGGGCCTCAACGTCCTGTTTGCGAACGTACCAGCCCCGAGAGGTCATGGAGAGAAATCATGACGTTTGACGAGTGCGAGAGAGTGGCCAAGCACCCGGTATTATTGGGTTATATCGTAGGCACGGCGGAACAGTCGGGCGCGCTTTTCGCCGATAATGGAACGCTGAACTTCTCTATCTGCCTCGTACACTAAAGCTCCGAACGCGGGGACGGGGCCATATCCCCTAGCACTCCAGCCATCATCTGTAGTCAGCAGACGACCAAGGGGGCGATCATTCGCGCAGGTTGGTCGTAGTGAGAAACGTCAGCAGAGAGCGGGCGACCCGCGCCTTCTGAACAGGCCTGCGCGGTAGGACCGACGACGATCCCACTCACGTCGAACCTTGCCGGCGGAAACCGGGTCGCTCGGCCGAAGTGGTCCTGTACTCAAAAGCTGCCGCTGACACTCACATTCGAATGAACAAGGGAAGCACTATGAACGACAAGGCACAAGATCCAAGGGTCACGAGAGCGCGTCTCTCTGGGCCTGAACAAGTGACGAAAGACGCTACCATCGCCGAGCTGAAGCGCGACGGCTTCATGACTGTCCTGGTTTAAGGGGACCAACGAGTGGGTTTGTGTCCCTGGCGACGAAAACAATATCGGCGACCCGCCGATATGCATGAACCCCATGAGCATGCGTGGGATGATGGACGCCATGCAGGGAGAGCCGATACCGACCAATGCGGCCCCAGGAATGATCTACATGTTGTGCGGCGCGACGCAGAGAAGCAATACCGACCGGTCCGATAGAACCAGCGCCGCCATTCCAATTGGACCCCATTGGATGATCACGTGGCCCTTCGATGCGGCGGAGAACGGTCTTCCGACTACAGTTCGCGACATGGGAGCCTGGGTGATGTTTGCAGGACCCCGTACGCATACTTGCATGTCTGCGGCACTCTCTGGGACGGCAACGAATACCATGAGGGTAACAGAGCAGTTTGGAGCACGGCCTACGCTCGGCCGTGACTATATCAGGTTTCCAAGTGGCCTGAGCCCTGTGGGGGTGATCCGGTTTCAATGTTAGTGCATGGGGTTTTCTGACGCCACTGTTTGGGCGCGCGCGCCCGATAGCAGGCGCGCTCCCCCCATGGCGCGATTCATGATATGGAGTCGCCGTCCTGTCTAGCGACTGGGACGATGCGGAAAATACGGAGCAATGCGTCGGGTCGCGGCTGAACCCTTTGCTATCAGTTGGATCGGGCTGGCGCAGCGCCTGGCCAAAACCTTCCGCTCGATCGGCGCGCGGCCGGGCCGTGCGAGGCGGGAGGCCGCAACGTGGTTAGGTACAGGGGCGCGCGCACGAACAAGCAGCGCGACGCGGAGCATCCCTATGCGGTCGATATCCCCATAAGCAACGGGGCGGCTTGGGTCAGAACCTCAATCGAATCCACGATGCTGCGAAAGCCCGCGTCGGTGGCGCCGAAGTCTGGGGACATCGCGAGTGCCTGGCGGAAGCGCGCCGGTCTATTGGCCGCGTATAGGCACGAAAGAAGCCGCCGATGCCGATGCGCTGGTCGACCTATTCTCGGCCCTCGTCGCGCATTGCGCGAGGTGACCTGTCAATGGGCGCCTGCAACTCCGATATGGGCGATAGCCGACGATGAGTGCCCACTGGGCCGATCGGGAGTTCCCCCTCATGCCCATATATCGGGTGGCTTTCCGGCAGGAGACAGGTTAGCGCACGATGTATTTCTTCCAATTTCGATTGATCACGATGGCGCCGACGTCAGTTGGCGAATCTCCGCTGAGAGCCACACTTCCGGAGGTCATAAAATTAGCCCTTGAAGCAACTGACCCGGGTTTAAAGGTGCTGGCGATCTGTGAGATGTCGGGTGCGGAAGGGCGGGTAATCTTCGAAGGCGACGTTCTCAGCAAGGTTCTCGATCGTTTCCGAACCCTGATCTGGTAGAGTTCGGCGCAGTGAGGCAACTATCGAGAGCAGCCTCCCAGAAAAGTGGGTCGGATTCGCGGGCGCGCTCAACACCACCGTTCCATTCGCGTGGGCGACCTAATATCGCCAGCCGGCTTGTCGGGAGAAAGGTCAGTTATGTGCATAGCCACCCGAGGTGGCGCCAATTCGGGTGGCGTCCCTACCAACCTCGGCCATGGATTTACGGCATCAATCCCATTTGCGCAGGTGATCAACCCGGTTACCGGCGGTAACTGGGAGGGGGGCGGCGTGAGGCCCGACGTTCCGGTTTCGGCCGACCAAGCTTTAGCGAAGGCCGTTCGGTGCGCCCAACGTTGGCTGTCAGGTAACCACTGACGGCTGTTGGTGTTTGAATTCAGTTGACGCTTTACCGCCGTGCAATCTCAGGATATCTGGAACATGATGGCCGCCGGCGAACGGAGTTTCGACGAATCTGTCAGCTTTGACGAATATCTCTATTTGAACCCTGCGCGTAACTGGCGATTCAGATGGAACAACCCATCGGGAAGCGCGCAAGCAATAGGTCGCTCGCCTGGGCCGTTCACCTGAAGCAATGGCCATGAAAATTACAATCTTTCTTTTCGACGGCATTACCGCACTCGATGCCATCGGACCCTATGAGTCATTGGCGAGGCTGCCTAATTCGACAATCGAATTTGTCGGCAAGGTGAAGGGGGCGGTACGAACGGGAGATGGTTTCCTCGCCTTGCATGCGGATGCCGATATTTCATCCGTGCGGGAAACCGATATTCTGGTCGTTCCTGGTGGCCACAGACGGGGACTTGCAGCGACCATTCCCGACCTGGAAGTGCAGGACTGGATTAGGCGCATCGATGCCGGCAGTCGGTGGACCACGTCGGTATGCACCGGCTCTCTCATTCTCGGGTCGGCGGGACTCTTGGCGGGACGCAGGGCATCGACACACTGGCGCGCGAAAGTCGCGCTTGCACAGTTCGGCATCGAATATTCGGCGGACCGGGTCACGATCGATGGAAAATATATGACAAGTGCCGGCGTTTCCGCAGGCCTCGATATGGGTCTGAAACTGTGTGCCGAGCTTGCGGGCCGCGATGTTGCCGAAGCCATCCAACTCAGCATGCAATACGATCCCCAGCCGCCCTTCGACGCCGGTGATCCTGCCACTGCTGCTACGGCAGACCGAGTCAATTTGATCGAGAATGTCCTACGGCAGTGAAAGCCCCCGCGGCCGAGCGAGAGCTGAGGATGTTGCTCTTGGAGCGCCCAATCCCTGGCGCACGTGTCACTTTCAAGATCGGTTGTGTCAGCCCAGGTTATTGCGGCATCTCTGGTGTATGTGGGGTGCGTTCGGAATTTGAGGATGACTTACCAGAGCAAGTGCCCGCTTTGGATCGAGCATCCCGTTCGAGGGTATCGGCCAGTGTTTCATATTCCAAGGCTCGCTGTTCAAGCCTCGCCAAAGTAGCGCTATCGATCATTGCTAATGTCAGTTCACGAGTCTGCTTTGCTCGCGCCCGCCATTTATATTCCTCCCGATGGCCCGCATACCGAACGAAGTGGAGAGCTCGCGGTTCCTTCCGGCGTCGGAACCCTTGGTAGCGTGCGATCTTAGGCTCGTAAATCATGGTCGCCTTGATGCTGGGCGATAATGCCATCGTTGCGCCTGCAACTGCCCATAGCGCTAGGAACTTCATCAAGGAACCGTAACGCCCTTCTGACCATTAGAGTGGCACCTCAAAACACGGGGGGCAACACTATGGTTGAGAAAGAGGCAGAATCAATCGTTGTTATTGTCGTTGAAGACGAGGCGATCATTCGTAAGGTAGTTGCGGAGGCGTTTGTGGATGAGGGCTTTGATGTACTTTCTGCCATCCACGCTCAAGATGCTATAGCGATCCTGGAATTTGAAGCAACCCGCGTTCATGTTCTTTTTACTGACATCCATATGCCGGGAGACATGGACGGCATTATGCTGGCTCATCATGCGCGGCTTCATTGGCCTTGGATTTCGCTGCTAATAACGTCCGGACGCGGTTATCCGAAAACCGCTCAAATGCCTGATGGAGCGAGGTTCATCTCTAAGCCATACGAAGTTGATCATGTCGTAAGGCACATTCGTGAAATGGCGAAGCCTGCCTGATTTACGATCACTCGGCCACTTTATTATTTGCGACGACACATCACGCGTTGCAGGAGTAGCCGACGCCTATGACGTTTTGCCCGCCAAGGCGACTATTCATCGAACCACCATGGCTGATCAAACAGACAATGCTTAGGGTTCAACAGGCTGGAGCCCTTCCAACGGAGATCGCAAGATTGAGGGGCGAGGCTATGACGGCGTTAGCTCATGCCATGAACTCAACCGAACGCCGGTCGATCTTGGCGAGCTCACGCGCCTTTCGCTGAGCCTTTGTCCGGCATGGCGCGCAATGGCGGGATCACCCTGTCGGCTGATATTCCTGCTGAGTGCCCGGAAATTGAAGGTGGCTACCTCAAACTGAAGCAGGTGCTTCTCGACATCATCTCCAATGCGATCAAATTCACGCCGGTCGGCCGGACCGCCAATGTGGCGCTGCAAGTTGAGAACTCTCTGTCCCGCAAATTCGAAGGGAGCGGCCTCGGCCTCTCGATTGCGCGGAGATTGTGTGGTCTGCCTGGCGAAATCTGAACCGTCGTGCCTTCGCCTTCGACACTGTACTGCGGCCCCTATCGTACCACTCGAGGCCGCGCGTTAATGTGGTCTCACGAGCCAGACTTCGACCGATGATCTCCTCGCCAGTGAGCTTCCCTTCGGTCAGGCGAGCCCAATCCTGGGCCGCGGTCCGCGTCTCGAAAGTCTTGGTCTCGGCGACGCCGTTCCTCCGAATACGAGCGCAAAATTGATAGGGCCCGCGCTTCCAAATCGTAGCCATGTGACACACCTCATCATGAGCGAAGTGTCACATTTTGTCACAAAAACCGTCTGCCCGGAATTCCGCCTTTAGCTAAGGCGTTGTAAACATTGGAGCGGGTGAAGGGAATCGAACCCTCGTCGTAAGCTTGGAAGGCTTCTGCTCTACCATTGAGCTACACCCGCGTCGGGCCGCGTCGACCTTAGGCACCTTTGTTACCCCAATTTCCGGTGGCCGTACAAGAAGGCGTGCGCGGATCGCCGCGCCAGGGCGCGGCGATCCGGCAGGGTCAGTCTGGTGTCGATGCTGAGATAGCGGTTGCCGTCGGTGCTGAGTGTGACGAATTGCATTGCCAGCCAGTCCCGTTGGCCCGGAGTCAGGTCCCGGCCGGCGGGATGCTCGGCCAGCAGTTCGGTGATTAGCCCTGTCGCACGCATGCGGGTCAGGTCATGGACCGTACGGGCCAGGGCAGGAAACTGGTTGGCCTCGGCGATGGCCATGCGATAGAGCTCGGTTCCGGTACGGCACATGAGTGAAGAGGACAGGGCTAGGGCGATGTCCGTCAGCGCGTGTTCAATCGGCGTGCCGGATTTGATGCCGGGCAGGCGTGCCGCGCCAATCTCGGCCGCCGCGTGCAGCATGGTGACCTTGAACAGCCCCTCCTTGGTGCCGAACCAGCGATAGAGCGTGCCGCGACCGATCCGCGCCGATGCGCCGATATCGTCCAGGCTGGTTTCGGAATAGCCGGCCCGGAAGAATTTCCTGCGCGACACTGCCAGCAGGCGTTGTAGGTCTTCCTCCGACAGGCGGAATTCCGACGCGTCGGGAAAATACGGTCGGATCGATGTGTGGAGCGCCGCGGTTGCGGCATCGACCGGTTCGAATGGATCAAGGCTGGGAAGACCGGCGTCGTGGCGGGTGAAACCGTTCAGATAAAGGTCGGCGATTGCCGTATTGTAGAGGCCGAACGACGTCGGCGCGGGGGCTGGCTGGCCCATTAGATAGCGTGAACCTTCGACCGCCAGCCCTCCCAGCTGCGCGGCGGCGCTCAAAGGATCGTCGATCTCGATCATGCCGCCCTGCGCCAGCCTTGCCATCCGGTCAGAGATGGGCGCCAGCGAGGCGGCGAACTGACGGTTCAACGCCGCCGACAGTTCCTGGAATTGTCCCGCAAGCGAGATACCGAGGCGAAAGAGGCCGATCGCCTCACCATCCAGGAACGAAGCGCGGACTGGGGCTGCGCACGACGCGATGGCCTCCAGCGCGTCATGTGCGGTCGGCGGAATGGCGGCGGTATCCATGAACATCGAACTGACCTGCTCGACGATGGCTCGTAGGATCTCGGATTTGTCGCTGAAATGGCGGTAGATCGTCTGCTTGCTGACGCCGGCCGCCTTGCCGATCCCCTCGACGCTGGTGCGCTGATAGCCATGCGCCAGGAATTCCCGCCGGCCGACCGCGAGCAGATGATCGAGCCGGCTGGGCAGCGGCTCGCCCTGTGTCGCGATTGATCCGGGGCGGACGGGGATGCTCAAAGGAACCTTGCTGGTCAAGTCTGTATTGGTGAATGAGACCTGCCCGTCCGGTCGCGCGGGCGCAAGCGATTTGTATGGCTTGCAAACCATCAAACGGTACGATACCGTTCGATCTGAAGTTTACAATGACCGTGCTGTGGTCGGCGACTGAGGAGAAGCACAGATGACTGATGTTCCTTATCTTTTGCGTGGCGTTGTTCCGGTTGCGACCGATAGCTCGGTGCTGGTTTCGTCGTCCAAATATCTGAACCATCCACGCCTGCGCGAATGGGTGGCGATGATATTGCTGCGCAAGAACGGCCCGGATTTCCCGGCCCAGGCCGAGATGCACGAGATCATCGGTATCATGGATGAGCTGCGCGATCACGACCGGATCGAATGGCTGTTCACGGAGGAGCGGAAGACCAATCGGCAGTTAGACGACTGGTTCAAGGAAGGCCACATCTCCAACTACAAACTCGACGATTTCAAGGATTACGCGCCTGACACGGTGGGCGGGAAATATTACCGCTATCTGTTCGACGGTGGATTTGAGGCGCAGATCGTGCCGTGGCGCAAGCCGGAGACTCAGCTGCAATTCTATAATCTTCGGTCCGGCCAGACGCATGATTTTGAGCATATTTTGTGCGGCGGCGGCTTCAACTATATGGGCGAGCTGATCCCGTACTGGTATCGCCTGACCAACGTCTTCAAGTTCATCAACAATAAAGAACTGGCGGGTGAACTCAGCGTCATGCAGGTGCTTGGATCGCTACGCTATACGATCCGCACCATGCTGCACTATCCCGAAGTGTGGGAGACGGCGGTCGCCTGCATCCAGCGCGGCATGAAGGTTGGGCAGCAGTCGGACGCCCTGTTCCTGCAAAAGATCGAGCCGGTCTTCGGCATGAAAATGGACGAGGCGCGCAAGACCTTAGGCGTACGCGGCGTAGTCGATGTCGATACCAGCCGCGAAGGTAACATCTGGTCCGGCAAGCTAGCGGCCTGATCATGACCGTCTCATTCGATCTGGTGGTGCGCGACGGCCTTATCGTCGATGGCAGTGGCGGTGAGCCATTCCGGGCCGATGTCGCGGTCAAGGATGGCCGCATCGTCGCGGTCGGTGAAGTTAACGGCGCGGGCGACGAGGAGATCGACGCGACGGGCAGACTGGTCACGCCGGGCTTCGTCGATATCCACACTCATTATGACGGCCAGGCGATCTGGTCGAATCAGCTGAACCCGTCATCGTCGCATGGCGTGACGACGGTGGTGGTCGGCAATTGTGGCGTCGGCTTCGCGCCCTGCCGGCCCGCCGATCGCGATCTGCTGATCAAGGTGATGGAAGGAGTCGAGGATATTCCCGGCGCCGTCATGGCCGAAGGCCTGCCGTGGAACTGGGAGACCTTCCCAGAATATCTCGACGCGCTCGAAGCCCATCCACGCGATATCGACGTCGCGGCCTATCTGCCGCATTCACCGTTGCGGGTTTATGCGATGGGTGCCCGCGGGGCAGCCCGCGAACCTGCAACGGCAGCCGATCTGAAGAAGATGCGTGCCTTGGCGCGCGAAGCCATCGAAGCCGGCGCGGTAGGCTTCGCCTCCTCCCGCCAGTTCATCCACCGCACCAAGGCGGGCGAGCAGATTCCGAGTTTCGACGCGGCGGGCGCGGAGCTGGAGGCCATCGCCAAGGGGCTGGCCGATGCCGGAAACGGCGTCGTGCAGGTGGTGCTGAACACGCCGTTCCAAACATGGGAAAGCGAACTCGTCCAGCTGCGTAGGGTCGTCCATAAATCCGGGCGGCCTGCGACCTTCACGCTCGGAGTCGGCAACAACGGTCCGGACTCGGTCTGGAAGGAGGCGCTGGCCTTGGTTGACAGCGCCAACGCAGCGGGCGACCCGATCACCGCCCAGGTCTTTCCCCGCCCGATCGGCATGGTGACCGGGCATGAGCTGACGGTGAACCCGTTCTGCCTCTGCCCGTCCTATCAGGCTCTCAGCGGCCTCGACTTCGACGTCAGGATTGCGGAATTGAGCAAACGGAATGTGCGGGCGCAGATCATCGCGGAAAAGCCTACGGACGGTCACCCGCTGGCGGTGATCGGCCGGTCTTGGGATTGGATGTTCCCGTTCGGCGACCCGCCCAATTACGAGCCGCCGCTGGACACCAGCATCGCGGCGCAGGCGCGCGCCAAGGGCGTCATGCCGGAGGAGGTCGCCTATGACTATCTGCTGAGGAACGGTGGCAGGGCCAAGCTCTATGTCGCGCTGGGCAATTACCAGCATGGCCGGCTGGATGCGGTGCTCGACATGATGAACCACCAGCATACCGTCGTTGGACTGGGTGACGGCGGCGCTCATTACGGTGTCATCTGCGACGCCAGCTATCCAACCTTCATGCTGACCTACTGGACCCGCGACCGGCAGGGCGAACGCTTGTCGCTGGCGAATGCCGTCAGGGCATTGGCGTTCGAGCCGGCGCAGGTGCTGGGGCTGAAGGACCGGGGGCTGATAGGGGTTGGATATAAGGCCGATCTTAACGTTATCGATTACGACCGGCTGGCGCTGCATGCGCCGGAAATTAAGTTCGACCTGCCCGCCGGCGGGCGACGACTGGATCAGGGCGCGACAGGATATGACGCGACGATCGTGTCGGGGCGGGTGATCCGCAGGCGCGATCAGGCGACCGGGTTTTTGCCGGGGCAGCTGGTAAGGGGATCGCAGGCGGCGCCGGTTTAAACCCCTCTCCCACTTTGTGGGCGAGGGGCTTTTCGTCCTACTGCTTGTTGTACTTGTCCACGACCGTATAGGTCAGGTCCTTGCGGCCGTGGTCCGCGAGATAGTGCGCGGTTAAGGGCGGGCGGTCGGGGGTGTCGGCAACGCACTCATAGACGCGGTAATAGTTGGTATCGGAGATTTGCCACTTGCCGTCGGTCTTCAGGTACTTGTCAGTATAGATCGACGAGCCGGTGGTCGTGACCTTGCGGCGGAAATCCATGGCGATGTCCTGAAGGTACCAAGTGCCGGTCGCCTCGGTCTCGCTCAAGATTTCGATTTCGGGATGGTGCCCGTGATGCATGCCGACGAATTCTGAATTGAAGGAATTCGCCACCATCTCGATATATTCGTCGCGGGTGTTGAACTCGATGCTGTAAGTGCCGCCAACCAGCTTGGCATGGACATTGGGGTGCAGCAGCTCCCTGAGTTCGGTGAGGTTGGCCGTGTCGATGCAGCGGAAATAGGCGTGCTTCACCTTCTTTACCGCCTCGGTATCCTTGAGTAGCTGTATGTCGCGCTTGAGTTGCTGCAGTTCCGAATCGGTCATGTTTTCCTCCGGTATGACTGTTGTTGGCTAGCTAAGTTACCTGCCCAGCGACTTCAGGAAATCCTGGGCCTTGCCGGTTGCCTCTGCTCCGGTCTTGGCATCGCCGGTTAAGGACCGCATGTTGGCCGGCCCCCAATAAGCTTTCATGTCCACGATTTTCCCGGCCTCGTTGAAGGTCATCACGTCGAGCGTCTCCAGCCGAAAGGGCGGGTCGGCCTTGTCGCAAGTGGCGATCGCTGCGCAAGCGGCGTGCTTGCCGGCGATGCGGACCGCGCCCTCAGGCTCGAAACTATAGCCGCCGCCGACATAATCGAATCCGCCGCCGAAAAACTTGCGCAGGGCACCGATGCCTTCCATTCGGGCGCCGTCGACCGGGTCTTCAAGGACCGCGTCGTCGGCAAACAGCCCGACGATGGCATCGAGATCGGCAGTAGCGAAGCTGGCGAAATATTTCAGAACGGCCTCACGCATATCTTCGGGTGTTGGCATAGTCCTCTTCTATTCCGCCGCTTTGAGCTTATGGAGCGGGATCGCGACAATCGCCTTGGCGTGGGGCCGGTCGGCCTCAATGGCGGTCAGTGGCTCGCAGGGCCGCAGCGTGTCCAGGCTGCGCCGCGCCAGGTCCTGATATTGCCGCGTGCCATTGGCCTTCCAGTCGATCTCCTTATCCTGCAATTCCCGCACGATCTTGGCGGGGACGCCGGCGACTAGGGTGCGCGGCGGCACTATCATGCCGGCGCGCACGAAGCTCATCGCCCCGACGAAGCAGGCCTCGCCGATCTGCGCGCCGTCCATGATGACCGCATTCATGCCGATCAGCGCGTCGCGGCCGACGACGCAGCCGTGCAGGATCGCGCCGTGGCCGACATGGCCGTTCTCCTCGATAACCGCATCCTGACCGGGAAAGCTGTGCATGACACAATTATCCTGCAGGTTCGATCCGGGTTTCAGGATAATCCGCCCGAAATCGCCGCGGAGCGACGCGCCTGGCCCGATATAGCAGCCTGCGCCGACGATCACGTCGCCGATCAGGACCGCCGTCGGGTGAACGAACGCGGCCGGATCGACCACCGGGATCATGTCTTCGAAGCGATAAAACGGCATCAGGCTGCTTTCGGTTTAGCGAAAGATCAAGGGGACATATACTCGCCGCCATTAACGTTCAAAGCGGCGCCGGTGACGACATTGGAATAATCGGACAGGAAGAACACAACCGACTTGGCGCAATCGTCGTCTGTCGGTATTTCGCCAAGCGGAATCTGGGTGACGACGCCGTCGATGATGGTCTGCAGCGGTGTACCGCTTTGCTCAGCGAAGCCTTTCAGCGCATTCTCCACCGGCACGCCCCACATCCAGCCCATGAGTGTGCTGTTGACGCGGATCTTATATTTGCCGAGCTCGAATGCCATCTGGCGGGTCGCCATTTCCAGGGCCGCCTTGGGGATCGCATAGGCGCCTTCACCGGCGCGGTTCTTGCGCGTCTCCATGGTGCTGACATTGACGATCGAGCCGCCGCCGGCCTTCTTCAGATGCGGGATGGCGGCTTGGGCCATTCTGAGGGCTCCAAAGCAGGTCACGTCCATGGTCGCCGACCAAGTCGTGAGATCGGCATCCTCGAACTGCGCGGGCGCATACTGATAGGCGCTGTTGACCAACCCGTCGATCCGGCCGAAAGCCTTCGCTGCGGCCTCGACCAGCGTCTTGCACTGGGCGACATCCTTGACGTCGGTGGGCGAGGAGACGACTTCGCCGCCGATCGCCTTGACGTCGGCAACCAGGCTGTCGAGGAAGGCGGTATTGCGGCAGCCGATGGCAACCTTCGCGCCCTCGTTCACGCACAACAGCGTCAGCTTGCGACCTAAGCCCGGTCCGACACCGGAAATCACGATGACCTTGTCTTTCAGCAACATGTTTCTTCCTTCAGGTTATTCTTCAGTGGATCAGCGCACGATGGCTGGGTGGGCGACCCTCGGGTCGCCCAGGAACGGGCGGTGCGAAATCGGTTTTTTGCCGCCGGCATCGGTGAGCCCGTAGCGGTCGGCCAATTCGGCGCCGATCAGGGTCTGGCCGGTCAACGACATCAGGTCGGGGTCGCTGTGGAGCGCCGCGATCAGGTGGCCGGTGAATTCCGGCGTTTCGGCCATTTCGGCCAGCTGGCCATAGGTCTCGGGATGCTCGGCGATCGCCTTCTTGCTGCGCTCGGTCATCAGCATGCCCATCCAGATCGAGACGGCGGCGACATTATAATCCTTGAGGTCGACGGCCATGTCGGCGGCGAACTTGTCGACGCCGGCCTTCTGCGCGCCATAGGCGGCCCCATGCATGTAGCAGACCGAGCCGAAGGACGAGGTGAAGACCATCAGCCCGCTTTTCTGCCGCACCATCATCGGCGCGGCATACCAGCTGGCGACATATTGGCTGCGCAGCCCGACATCGAGGATCTTGGCGAGGTCGAGCGTCTTTTCCCAGAATCCGCCGGGCAGAATCAGCTGGTCGTCAATATAGCAGACATTATTGACCAGTATGTCGAGCCGGCCCTGTTCAGCTTCCACTTGCTCGAACAGCGCCTTGACCTGCGTGTCGTCGGCATGGTCGACCCGGACCGGGATGGCGGTGCCGCCGGCGGCCTTAACCGCTTCGGCGGTCTCATAGATCGTGCCGGGCAGGGCGGCCTCGCCCGGTTTTTCGGTGCGGCCGGTGATATAGACGGTGCCGCCGCCTTCGGCCAAGGCGATTGCAATGCCCCGGCCCGCGCCCCGGCTGGCGCCTGTGACGATCGAGACTCGGCTTTTGTTGCTCATCGCGTTGTTCCTTCCCCGTTAATCCATGCCCGACTAATTGACGCTTGTTCGCAGTATTCGCTTTAAAATCTTGCCGTTCGCGTTACGCGGCAGCGGTTGATCTACGAAAGTGACAAAGTCAGGCACCTTATAGTCCGAGAGACGCTCCCGACAAAAGGCCTTGATTTCATCGACCGTGAGAGGCCCGTTTTTGGTCAGGACAAAAGCGTGGGTCTTTTCGCCCAGAACCGGGTCGGGCTCGGCCACCACGGCCGCTTCGCCAATATTCGGGTGATGGGCTAGCACATCCTCGACCTCGGCTGAATAGACCTTATATCCGGCGCGGTTGATCATGTCCTTCTTACGGTCGAGGATCTTGAGATACCCGTCTTCGGTCATTGCGCCGATATCGCCGGAACGCCAATAGCCGGCGGTGAAGTTCGCTTGCGTCGCCACCGGGTTGTTCCAATAGCCGCAGCCGACATGGCCGCCGGCGATCCAGACCTCGCCGGTTTCGCCCCGCGGCACCTCGACGCCGTCATCATCGACGATCTTGATGTCGCAGCACGGGACCGGCGTGCCGACCGTGTCGATCTTCGCCTCGACCTGACCCAGGGGAGTGATGGTCGAGGGTGATGTGGTCTCGGTCGAGCCATAGACATTGGACAGCTGCAGATTGGGCAGCTTCTCGGCCAGCTTTCTCAGCGTTGCGATCGGCATCGGCGAACCGCCGTAGGCGCCGATCCGCCAAGCCGACAGGTCGTAATCGTCGAACGAGGCCTGCAGCATGCAGAGATTATACATCGCCGGGACCATCAGCGTGTAGGTCGCCTTTTCCTTCGCCGCAAGGGCCAGGAAATCCGCCGCCTTGAACACGGTCTGAAAGATCGTCGCGCCGCCGACGCGCACCATCGAGAGCAGGATCGCCACCAGCCCGGTCACATGAGTGGATGGCACCGCCATCAAGGCGCGGTCGTCGCCTCGCAGCCCCAGGCAGAACTCATAATGCAGCGCCGACGTGACCATCGACATCTGGGTCAGCATCGCTCCTTTGGGCTTACCAGTGGTACCAGATGTATAGAGGATGACCGCCGTCGCTTCCTGGTCGAACTCGGGCGTGGCGACCGGGGCGGCAGGCGCTGTCAACGCGTCGAACGGTTCCGCCCCCGCCACTGCATCTCCCACCGCGAAACGGTGGGTTAAAGTCGGGACGGTCGCCGCATCGGGGATGCGCTCGGAGAGGTTGCCCTCGAAGAACAATATCTTCGCGCCGCTATCCTGAACGTTGAACACGATCTCGGGCTTCTGTTCGCGGGTATTGAGCGGCACGATCGCGGCACCCGCGCGCATCGCTCCGAACAGGGCAAAGGCGAACTCAGCCCGGTTGCCGAGCAACAGCGCGATCCGGTCGCCCGGCACGACACCGCGCGCAACCAGCCCGGCCGCGACGGAATCGACGATCCGATCCATTTCCGCATAGGTGAAGCGCCGCCCGTTATCGACCAGCGCCTCGCCGTCGGGCTTTGCCGCCACGGCCTCACGCAAGATTTGATCGACACCCTTGGGGCGATCGCTGAAACACCGCACCACGCGGTCACCGTAATGCGCCTCGTAACGCATTGCCGGGCTATTCTGCCAGTTAGACATCTGCCTCAGCCCTCACGCGTCGGGTCGCCGTGAACGGCGTGATAGGGGGTGAGATAGCGGGCGGCCTGGCCGTTCATCGCCTTGATTCGGCCAAGCTCGGCCTTGCCCAGACCGCGCATATGCACCTCGTCCGGCCCGTCGCCCAGCTGCAGCGAACGGCCCCAGGTCCAGAAATTGGCCAACGGCGTATCAGGGCTCAAGCCCGCCGCGCCGAACACCTGGATGGCGCGGTTCATCACATTCACCTGCAGTTTGGGCACGACGATCTTGATCATCGAAACGTCGTTGCGGGCGGCCTTGTTGCCGTGCTGATCGATGATCCAGGCAGTGCGCAGCACAAGCAGGCGGGCCTGGTCGATCTCCATGCGGGTCAAAGCCAGCCAGTCGCGGATGGTTTCGCGCTCCGACAAGGGCTGGCCGAAGGCGACGCGGCTTAAGGCGCGCTCGCCCATCAGTTCTAGCGCCAGTTCGCACTGGCCGATGAAGCGCATGCAGTGATGGATGCGGCCGGGGCCGAGGCGCGCCTGCGCGAGCCCGAAGCCGGCGCCTTCCTCCTTCAACAGGTTGGCGGCCGGGACCCGGACATCCTTGAACACCAGCTCGCAATGGCCCTCGATCTCGTTCAGATTCATGAAGGGGATGTTGCGTACGATGGTGAGGCCCGGCGCATCCATCGGTACAAGGATCATCGACTGACGGGTATGGACAGGATTTTCCGGGTTGGTGATGCCCATCACGATCGCGATCTTGCAGTTCGGATGGGTGGCGCCGGTAATGAACCATTTGCGGCCGTTGATCAAATATTCGTCGCCCTGGCGCTCGATCCGCGTCGCGATATTGGTCGCGTCGGACGACGCGACATCTGGCTCGGTCATCGCGAAGCAGGAGCGGATTTCGCCGCGCAGCAGCGGGTTAAGCCACTGCTCGCGCTGGGCCGGGGTGGCGGCGAGTTGGAGCAGCTCCATATTGCCGGTGTCGGGCGGCCCGCAATTGAAGACTTCCGGCGCCCAGAACAGCCGGCCCATGATTTCGGCCAGTGGGGCATATTCCATATTGGTGAGACCGGTACCGGGAATCCCTATGGGCAGATGTGGCATGAACATGTTCCAAAGGCCGGCGGCCTTGGCCTTTTCCTTCAGCGGCTCAAGGATTTCCAGTGGATAGCTGCCACCCGAATATTGCCGGTGCCACGGGATGTTGGCCGGGACGACATGGTCGTCCATGAAGGCCTTCATCGTGTCGCGCAACGCCTCGACCTTAGGGGAATAACTGAAATCCATCTATCTGCTCCCGAGCATTTCTTCGTACCTATTCAGATTTTCATCGCCCCGGATTTCCGCATCGCATCACCGATGTCTCACAATTTGGGTGATTCGCGAAATTCCGCTCTGTGAATTTCGCTGCAAATACCTTACGGTCGGGCAAAGCGCGACGGCAAAGTAGCCACCAGGGAGACGAACAGTGACCGAGCCGGGGAATGACCTAGCAGCCTTGTACCAGCGTATTCAGCGACTGGAAGATATAGAAGCTATCCGACGCTTAAAAGCGCGCTATCTGAATGCCTGTGACCAGCAGGACCCGCCGGCCGTACGCGCCTGTTTCGCCGACGACGACAAGGTGTCGATCGAGGTCGCCCATCTGGGCACCTACGAGTCCGCCTCGGGGTTTTGCGCCATGTTCCAGCAGGCCGCCTGTCATCCTTTCGTGCTGGACAAGCATCAGGGCGGCAATGCCGAAATCGACATCATCGACGACACCCACGCCAAGGCGTTGTGGTGCCTGGATTACCGCTGCATCAACACGCGCGACGAAACGCTGACCATGCTATCGCTGCTCTATCATGACGAATACGAGAAGATCGGCGGCGCCTGGAAAATCAGGCGCACGCGCAGCGAGTTCAAGGCGGCGTTCCACGGCACCTACGCCTCGGGCACGCTGAAGGCGCTGGTCGCCGGTCACTCGGTGGCAGACGCGCCGTTGAACAAATAATCTGATCTGGAGGATAATGTTATGAGCGATAAACTTTTCCCTGAGGGCGCGGCCTTGATCGTCGGCGGATCCGGCGGCATCGGGCGCTATGTCTGCACCGAATTCGCCAATGCCGGCAGCGACGTGGCGATCACCTATCACAACAACCAGGCCCCGGCCGAGGAAGCCGCCGAGAAGATCCGGGCGACCGGGCGCAAGGCAACGACCCATAAGCTCAGTACCAGCGACGCCGACCAGGTGGCGCAGGTTATGGCCGATGTGGCCAAAGAACATGGCCGCATCCACACCGTGGTCTACGGCGCCGCGCCGCTGACCGAACAGCTCTATATCTCGGAATACACGCTGGAGCGCTGGCAGAAATCGATCGACCAGGAGGTCAACGGCTTCTTCCGCGTCGTTCATGCCACCCTGCCTTTGATGAAGGCGGCGGGCGGTGGGTCCTATGTGCATCTGGGCTCGGCGGGCGACAGCTGGTGGCCGGAAAAGGACGGGTTGTCGGTCATTCCGAAGGCGGCGAACGAGGCGCTGATCCAGGGCCTCGCCAAGGAAGAGGGCAAGAACAATATCCGCGCCAACACGGTGCTCGTCGGCGTCATCAAGGCCGGCATGTTCCTGGAGCTGACCAAGCAGGGCGTGTTCGACCAGAAATGGATTGACGAGACTCACAAGCTGCTGGCGCTGAAGCGCTGGGGTGAGCCGGAGGAGATCGGTTATGCTGCAGTATTCCTCGCCTCCAATAAGGCGCTGTATGTCACCGGCCAGAAGATCTCGGTCTCCGGCGGGTTCGGCGTTTAACTGTGACGTCCAGCAGCGATGTTGGTGACCGTACGCAGCTCATGCTCGACAAGCATGAGCTGCGGGAGCTGGGACTGACCTATTGCCGGGGCATCGACCGGCAGGATTTCCCGCTGGTCCGCAGCCTCTATCACGACGACGCGATCGACGATCACGGCGACATGTTCAAAGGCGGACCGGACGATTATGTCGCCTGGCTGCCCTCGATCATGGCAATGTGGGACGCGACGGTGCACAGCATTTCCAACGCGCTGTATGAGGTCGACGGCGACAAGGCGGAGGGCGAACTCTATGTCGTCGCCTATCACCGCACCCACGGACCGGACGCCAAGGAAGTCATCGTCGGGGGCCGCTATCTCGACAAGTACGAGAAGCGCGACGGCGCGTGGAAATTCAGCCACCGCTCGCTCGCGATGGATTGGTGCAACGTCCAGGACGTGCGGCCCGAGGATTACGACACCTTCGCCGCCGGCGCGGTGCGCGGCCGACACGACGCGGGGGATGCGTCCTATGCGGAACTGACGCTGTTCGGGCGGATGGGGAAGTAAAGGCGGTACCACCATTCATATTGCGCGAATGGCGGATTTCCATATACAAACGCCGACAACCACGTCGATCCAAGGCATGTGGACTACGAAAATCAACATGGGCAACGCTCGTCCGCTTAGACGATGTGTTGGGCGCGGTTCCCTGGCAAGATGTGCCACCGGTCACGCCGGACTTTGAAATTTGGGGCTCGTCGATCGGGCGAAGGGGAAGCAGATGAAATTTTCGATCATTTACGAAGCGCAGATGGTGGACACCTCGCGCGCCAACGAGGCCCAGGTCTTCCAAGATATGGTCGAGCAGTCGGTGCTCGCCGAGGAGATGGGATTCGATTGCATTTGGTCCGTCGAGCATCACTGCCTGACCCAGTATGCGCACCTGTCGGCGCCGGAGAGCTTCCTCGCCTTCATCGCCGGACGCACGACCCGCATCCATGTCGGCCACGGCGTGGTCTGCCTGCCCTTCAAGATGAACCATCCGATCAAAGTCGCCGAGCGCGTCGCGACATTGGATCTGCTGTCGCGCGGCCGTCTGCACTTCGGCGTCGGCAAGGGTGGCACGGTCCAGGAGACCGGGGCGTTCGACACAAAACTTGAGGACGTCACGCCCCAGGTCGACGAGTCGATGTATATGATCCCCAAGATGTGGATGCAGGAGGTGTTCGAGCATCACAGCGACATCATCAACATCCCGCCGCGCCCGATCCATCCCAAGCCGTTCCAGGACCCGCATCCGCTGATGTATATGGCCTGCACGCGTGAGGAAGCCCTGGAGATCGCCGGCTCGCGTGGGCTCGGCGCCCTGGTGCTGGGCTTCAGCGGCCCGGATGAAATCGCCAAGAAGAACGGTATCTACCGCAAGGCTTATGCCGCGCGTAAAGCCGAAGATCAGGTGGGGTACCGCCCGCATTCGCATCTGGCGGCGCTGTGCCCCGCGGTCATCCTCGGGGACAAGGAAAAGGCCAAGCGCATCGGCGTGCGTGGCCAGCGCTTCTTCGCGGAATCGATCCGCTACTGGTATGCCGGCGGCGACAAGCCGAGTGTCGAAGACCTAGATGCTGATGTTCAGATAGCCAAGCTTGAGCAATCGAAGGAGCAGATCGTCGCCTATCTCGGCCAGGAGAAGATCCCGGTCACCGACGCGTCGACCAGCAACTATCATGTCGAGGAAGACGCCTATGGTTCGGTCGATCAGGCAATCCGCTATGTCGAGCGGCTGATTGCATCGGGCGCCGACGAAATCCTGTTCCTGGTGCAGATGGGAACCATCCCGCACGAGGTTACGATGGAAACCATCCGCAATATCGGCGAACATCTGATACCGCATTTCAAGGCGAAGCTCGCCGCCGCCGCGGAATAAAAGACACGATCGCATGAACGGCGCCGACCACAAATCGGCGCCGTTTCTTTGACTGAGGCCAACGGGTAGACTGAGGCCCGAGAGCCATTTGGGGGAAGTTATGAAGAGAGAGTTCGAAGGCAAATCGGTCATCATCACCGGCGCCGCATCGGGCATCGGCAAGGCCGCTGCCCACCGTTTCTCCAATGAGGGTGCGAAGGTCTGCATCGCAGACATGGATATCGAACGTGCCGAAAAGGTCTCCCAGGAGATCAACGCCAATGGCGGCACGACATTCGCCACAAAAGTTGATGTCGCTGCCCAAGCCGACAATGACCGGATGGTCGCCGAGACAGTCAAGAAATTCGGTAAGCTGGACATCGCCTATCTGAATGCCGGCTATTACGGGCCGGGCACGGATATTTTCAGTGACGACATCACGGCCTTTGACCGGATCATCGCGATCAACCTGCGCGGCGTGTTCCTAGGCATCCACAGCGTTGCCAAGGCAATCACCGAGGGCGGCGCGATCGTCGTTACCGGTTCCACGGGCGGTATATTAGGGCTGGCGAACAACCCGGCCTATAGCGCGTCCAAGCACGGGCTGATCGGACTGATCCGCTCCTCGGTCGAGCCGCTGTCGACGAAGCGCGTTCGCATCAATGCGATCCTACCGGGTGGCGTGAACACGCCGCTGAATTTCGGCGAAATGGTCGACACCTATTACCCGCCGGACGAACTTAAGCCGGTGCCGTTCCGCGGATACGGCGAGTCGCAGCATATCGCCGAATTTGCCTTGTTTCTCGCAAGTCCTCGCGCTGCTTTCATCAATGGCGGCGCGCATGTCATCGATGGCGGTCTGACCTCCAGCTTCGCCGCCGTCCGCTACGAGAAGGCGGACTGACCGAGCCTGCAAAGACCATCAAGCGGCCCGTCATCAAGAGATCCCGGCCGCTTCTTGGAACCTATGTCGCGATCGGCATTGGCGGCCTCGCCGATGCCGAGGCGATTGGGGCCATCGAAAGCGGCTTCGCGACGATCGCAGACATCCACCGGCTGATGAGCTTTCACGAACCGGACAGCGATATTGGCCGTGTGAACCGCGCCGGCGTTGGCGAAGACATCGTGGTCGATCCGCGGACATTCGCCGTGCTGGAGCAAGCGGGCCGCCTGGCCGCCGAGAGCGACGGGATATTCGATATTACCGTCGCCGCCGAGCTGGTGGCGCTGGACCTGCTGCCAAGGCCGACCTGCCCCCATGAGCCCGATCCGGGTGCATCATGGCGCGATATCGAATTGATCGCACCGCATGCAGTGCGTTTAAACCGCCCGCTCTGGATCGATCTTGGCGGTATCGCCAAAGGCTACGCCGTCGATCGAGCGATGCGCGCTATGAAGCTGCCGTCCGACATCCAATGCTTGGTGAGTGCCGGCGGCGACCTGCGCGTATCCGGCCCGGCGGCCGAGCGCGTCCTGCTGCGTGTATCCTCGACGGACAAGGCGGTGCCGGTTCTGGAAATCGAGAATGCCAGTCTCGCCAGCAGCGAAGCCATGGGTGGTCCGGTCGGTCCGCATCTCGACGGCGTCAGCCGGCGCGGTATCGGCACCCGAAGATTCGTGTCGGTGGTGGCGCGGGATTGTATAATCGCAGATGCGCTGACCAAGATCGTGATAGCCCGGGGCAAAGACGCGGGCGAGATATTGAAACGCCACGGCGCAACCGCCTACCTCAACGAAGGCAACGCGGGTTGGGAAACGATCGGAGCCGTGAATTGACCGCTACGCGCGCCACAGGGACAAGAACCGTGTTGAAGCCGCCGATGAGGATCGCCCGGCAATATCGCATTCTGCTCTACGTCACCGGCTGGGGAGTGTGGCTGACCGGCGTGCTCTGGGTGCTGTTCCATTATTTCATGCGAGTGAAGGGCCCGTTCGGCTTCAAGACCAACCCGCTGGAGGAATGGTGGCTGATCACCCATGGCGGCTTCGCAGTTCTGAGCACGTTCCTGTTTGGCTGGATGTGGAGCCAGCATATTGTCATCGGCTGGGATATGCGCTGGCGGCGCCGATCCGGCGGCACGATGGCCGGCGTGACGATCTTTCTGATCCTCAGCGGCTACGCGATCTATTATATCGGCGATCCGGACTGGCTGAACTGGACAGCGATCGCCCATTGGGGGATCGGCGTTGCCGCGCTCGCGATCTTCTTCATCCATTGGCTGTCGAAATCCCGGCCGCGCAGGGCGTAACCCGCTACCAGATCGATTGGATCAGACGGTAGAGGACGCGCCGCGTGTAGTCTTCATAGCCGGCAGATGGGCGCGCAGCAGGCGTTCCTCAGCGACGATCCTATAGGCGATGATCAATTCCAGCAGCATGCCGGCCGCCAACCCCCACCAGGAGCCCAGCGTCAGGACTGTGCCGGCGAATATGAAGATTGCCCCGGCATACATCGGATGGCGCACGACCGCATAAGGGCCGGTTGAAATCACCCGGTGGCCGCGGTCGGATTGAATGCGCACGACGGGCGCCAGGAAGGTGTTTTCGCGAAAGGTCAGGCGCACGATCCAGAAGCCGGCGATCAGGCTGGCAACCCCAAGCCATTTCAGCCAACCCGGCATCGTCGACCAACCGAAGCGTGCGTCCAGCCCCATCATCAGCAGCCAGCCGAACCAGACGACCTGCAGCATGCCGGTGAGAAATCTTATCCCACAGCGGCTGTCCGGCTTGGTCCAAGCCCTTCATGCGCTCGGCCAGCAGGGCAGGGTCTTTCCTGGCGACGGCCCAGGTCACCGCGACAACGCAGATGAAGAAGGTGACGAGAAAAATCAAGCCTGCCGGCCAGCGCATGGTTCCCGTGCCGCCGAACAGGCAAATGGCCTGGAGCGCGAACATCCCGCCCAGCATGAGCCATAGGCTCGCGGTCATGCTGTCAGCCGGCTTGGTCTTCCGCGCGCTTCAACTCGTCGATCAGCGCCGGCATGCCGAAGGTCACGGTATGGATGCCGAGCACGGAGGTCAACTGATAGACCTCCATGATCTCCTGCATCGTTGCGCCATAGCGTAGCGCATTCTGGATATGGACGCGCAGGCCCGGTTCATAGAGATGGGTCGTGGCGGAATCGATCGCGATATAGATCAGTTCGCGGACCTTGGGTTCCAGCGTCCCGGTCGTCCACGGGATCGACGAGAAATTCATGTAGGCTTCGAAAAATTCCGGCGACAGGCGGATCAGCCCGTCCCATAGCGGGCTCCAATAGCCGCGATTTTCGGTGAAGGTTTTCTTCAACTGCTCTTGATGCGGTGTCAGCGGATTTTGCTCGATCTCCGCGCCGCGTCCGGCCTTCGCCATTTCGTCGAACAGGATCGGCAGGCCGGTGGTCACGGTGTGGATGCCCAGCACGGAGGTCAGCTGATAGACCTCCATGATCTCAGCCTTGGTCGCGCCATAGCGCAGCGCATTGCGGATATGGACCTTGAGGCCCGGCTCATACATATGGGTCGTCGAGGAATCGATCGCGATATAGATCAGTTCGCGAACTTTCGGCTCCAGCGTTCCAGTCTTCCACGGGACCGACGAGAAATTCATATAGGCTTCGAAGAATTCGGGCGTCAGATCGAGGATGTCGTCCCAGATCGGGCTCCAGTAACCGCGAGCAGCGGTGAATTCTTCCCTAAGCCTCTGCTTTTTTTCGTCCAATTTATCGGTCATGATTTTCTCAGACCTCAGCCAGCGGCACGTCCAAATTCACTAACCGCATCAAATCCGGCTTGCGGCCTTCTGTGATCAGTTTCTTGCCGCTCATGAAATCCTTCGCGGAGTTGACCGCGTTCACCGCCACGATTGCGCCATTGCGCAGATAATACGCGGCGAAGCGGCGGGTGGAGGGGTCGCCGCGGAGGACAACGCGGTCGCCGATTTCCGACATGCCGGCGATCTGCAGCTTCAGGTCATACTGGTCAGACCAGAACCAGGGCAATTCATGGAACGGTTTGGGGTTGCCGGTGATGGCGCTGGCAGCTGCCCGGGCTTGACCCATCGCGGCGGGCACGGATTCCAGGCGCAGGCGCTTGCCGAGTATGTCGTTCGGATGGTTGGTGGCGTCCCCGATGGCGAAGATTGCCGGGTCGGCGGTGCGGCCGCATTCGTCGACGACGATGCCGTTTTCGACCGCGAGGCCCGCCGCTGCCGCCAGTTCGGTGTTGGGGATCGCACCGACACCGACAACGACTACATCCGCCGCGACCTCGGTGCCGTCCGTGAGCCGCACGGACCTGACCGCGCCATCGCCGGTGAAGGCTTCGATGACCACGCCAAAATGAAGATCGACCCCGGCTTCGCGGTGCGCGCTCTCATAGAACTGGGCGATCTCGGTTCCCGCTACCCGCGCCAGCAGACGCTCCAGCATTTCGATCACTGTGACCTTGCAGCCGAGTTTCGTAGCGCTGGCCGCGACCTCCAGCCCGACATAGCCGCCGCCGACGATCGCCAGCCGCTTGCCGGGTCCCAGCCGCGCGCCGATCGCACGGGAATCGGCGAGGGTGCGCAGGTAGAAGACTCCATCGAGATCGGCACCGGGAACCTGCAGCTTGCGCGCCCGCGCGCCGGTCGCGATCACCAGTTTGTTGTAGGCGAGCGTCTCGCCGGTCGAAAGCGTGATCCGGTGCGCCGTCCTGTCGATGGCAGTGACAGTCAGCCCCAGCCGTACATCAATGTTCTTATCGGTGTAGAACTGGTCGCGTTTCAGGAACACGCGCTCGAGTTCCATTGCGCCGCTGAGCAATTCCTTCGAGGTCGCGGGCCGGTCATAGGGCCGATACGCCTCGTCCCCGATCAGGATCAGTTTGCCATCGAACCCGCCGGACCGTAGCGATTCGACGATTTGCGCGCCGCCATGTCCGGCGCCGATGATAATAATCGTTTCGGGGTTTGTTTCAGCCATTTACGATTTCGGTCCAAAAATTCAGGCGGGCGGAAATTTATGGCGGTATCATACACCGCGCGTCCTCCCACATGCGCGATTGCAACACATCAGATGCCGTACACCGATGCAACCCTGAAGACTGAACGGCGTTTCTCTCCGGCTTGCTGGAGGGCGCGGCTGGGTTATAAGTTCGGCCGCCATGACAACGCATCAGAAAAATTCCCAAACCACCGCACCTGACCCGTACGACGATGTCCGCAAGGCAGTCCGCCGCAGATTCGGCACGGCGGCCAGCATCGGCAATATCGTGCAGCCGACTCTGGGCGGGTCGAACCGCACGGTGGTCTTCGACCTGGTCGAGGGCAACGCCAGGCGGAGGCTGGTGTCGCGGCAGGAAACATACAGCGCGGAAGACAGCCCGTTCCTGTCGCCGTCGGACCAGTTCAAGGTGATGGGCGCCGCCTATCGCCACGGCTTGCCGGTGCCGGAGCCGGTGTTCGAATATGATGCTGACGACGTGATGGGGCACGGTTTCGTCACCGGTTTCGTCGGAGGCGAGACGATGCCCAAGCGAATCATTTCCGATCCAGCCTTCGCCGGCGCGCGCGGACGGTTGCCGGGGCAGCTTGCGGAATTCGAGGCGCGGCTGAATGCGATCCCGCTGGAGGAGATCGCGTTCCTGGAGCAGATCGCGGACAGCACCGACCCGATCCAGGCCCAGCGGGCGCGATACGATTTCTATGACGAGCCGCACCCGGGCATCGAGCTCGGCCTGCGCTGGCTGGAAACCCACCGGCCCCCGCCGCAAAAGCGGGTTCTGGTGCATGGCGATTTCCGCAACGGCAATTTCATGGTGGGTCCGAATGGGCTAAGCGCCGTTCTGGATTGGGAATGCAGCCATATCGGTAGCGGGCTTGAGGATTTCGGCTGGCTCTGCACCCGGTCCTGGCGGTTCGGGCGCAATGATCTGCCGGTCGGCGGTTTTGCCCAGCGCCAGGCGCTTTTCGAAGGCTTCGTGGCGGCGGGCGGTACGCAGGTCGATCCCGAGGCGGTGCGCTATTGGGAGATATTCGGGCTGGTCCGCTGGGGGATCATCAATATCATGCAGGCACATGGCCATGTGTTCGGCGGCCGGCGTAGCGTCGTGTTCGCGGCATGCGGGCGCAATACCAGTCAGATCGAATATGATCTACTGATGACCGTCGCGGGGCATTATCAATAAATAGAGACATGGGAACGATTATGACAGGGACCGATCACCCATTCACGAGCGCCTTTGCGGCGTTCGAGGCCACCGCGAAGGCCCATCCCGACAATGCCTTCCTGGCGGTGCCGGCGCGCGCTGATCGCGACTATTATCCGGCCGGCGTCGAGTTCACCTATCGCGCCGCGCTCGATCATATTCTGGAGCTGCGCAGCCTGTATGAACGCTCCGGCATCGGGCATGGCCACCGCGTCGCGCTGCTGCTGGGTAATCAGCCGGAGCATTTCTTCCATCTGTTCGCGCTGAACGCGCTGGGTGCCAGCGTCGTGCCGCTGAACCCGGACAACCGGCCGGAGGAGATGCTGTATGCGATCACCCATTCCGAGTCCGATCTGGCATTCGCCGCGAATGCGCGCCTGGCCGAACTGACCGGCATCGCGGCGCGGCGCGAAACCCCGTTGCCGGTCTATTCCGTCCAGAATTTGCCGGATCGTCTGGCGACGCCGGTTAAGCCAATGCGGACCGACGCGCCCGGCCTCTCCGCCGAGGCGGCGCTGCTCTACACGTCGGGCACAACTGGCAGCCCCAAGGGTTGCATGATTTCGAACGATTATTTCCTGACCTCCGGCAGCTGGTACGTGACGCGGGGCGGGCGACTGTCCTTCACCTTCGGGCAGGAGCGGCTGTTCAACCCGTTCCCTGTCTTCCACATGAACGCCGGTGTCATGAGCCTGATGGCCGTGACCTTGACGGCGAGCTGCCTGATCTCCGCAGACCGATTCCATCCAAAAAGCTGGTGGCGCGACCTGGTCGATACCGGCGCGACCGCGGTCCATTACATGGGCGTCATCCCGCCGATCCTGTTCAAGCAGGAGGCGATGCCGGAAGAAAGATTGCATAAGGTTAAGTTCGGGCTGGGCGCCTCGGTCGATCCGACCTTGCATACGGCGTTCGAGGAGCGGTTCGGCTTCGCCATGGTCGAGGTCTGGGGCATGACGGAGACCGGGCGCGTGTTCTGCGACAACATCGAGCCGCGCCAAGTGACCACCCGCGCCATCGGCGCGCCGCGCGACGGGCTTGAAGTCAAGATTGCCGATGATAATGATAACGCCGTGCCACAGGGCCGGGACGGGCAATTGCTGGTGCGCTTCGCCGGGCCAGACCCGCGCAAGGGATTCTTTTCCGGCTATCTCAAGGAAACGGAAGCGACCGAGGAAGCCTGGCGCGGCGGCTGGTTCCATACCGGAGATGTCGTTCGGCAGGGGACGGACGGCATGCTCTATTTCGTCGATCGCCGGAAGAATATCGTTCGGCGCAGCGGGGAGAATATCTCAGCCGCTGAGGTCGAAGAGTCGATCATCACCCATCCGAGCGTCAATACCTGCGCGGTCCTGCCGATCGAGGACGAGCTGCGCGAGGAGGAGGTGATGGCCTGCGTCGTGCTGAGCGAGGGCGTTACCCCAGACCGTGAAACCGCTACTGCGATCTTCAGCCATTGCCGGGACCAGCTCGCCTATTACAAGACGCCCGGCTGGATCGTCTTTCGCGACAAGCTGCCCACGACTACGACTACCAAGATCCAGAAGGGGCTGATTTTCGCCGCGCATGAGGACCCTAGGACCATCCCCGGATCGCATGATTTCCGGGGCGAGAAGCGCCGCCACCCGGCTGCGGCCTGACCGATGATCGATCCGCGCTTCTTCGCCAATGCAGGTCCTTTCACCCTGGGTGATCTCGCCGACAGGCTGGGCGGGTCGCTGGCGGACGACGCGCCGCGCGATTTCGCGATCACCGATCTGGCGATGCTGGACGAGGCGCATGCGTCGGAGATCGCGCTGTTTGCCGATAGCCGCTATCGGGCTGCCTTCGCGGCCACGAAAGCGGGTGTGGTAATCACCCGCCCCGACCTGATGCGCAATGGGCCGGTGACGGGCGGGCCTCATCTCATCCATGTGCCGATGCCGCGCCAAGCCCTCGCCGAAATCGCCTGGCTGTTCTATCCCTTGGTCGAGGAAGCGCTTGGCCTGACCGACGAGCGCGAAGCCGCGATCATCGGCGAGGGGTGCCGGATCGCCACTAGCGCCATAGTCGGCAAAGGGGTGCAAATCGGCGCGCGCACTCTGATTGGCGCCAATGCCGTCATCGGGAACGGCGTTGTTATCGGTGCCGACTGCAAAATCGGTCCGAACACTACGATCAGCCAGTCCATTATCGGCGATCGCGTCCATATCTATTCCGGCGCGGTCGTGGGCGCGCAGGGCTTCGGTTTCGTGCCCGGCGCGCGGGGCTTGCGACGCGTGCCGCAGCTTGGCCGAGTCCTGATCGGCAACGATGTCGAGTTCGGCGCCAACTCGACCGCCGATCGCGGCGCCTTAGGCGATACGGTTATCGGCGACGGAACCGTTATCGATAACCAGATCCAGATCGGCCATAACTGCCGCATTGGTCGCCATTGCATTTTGTGCGGACAGACCGGCATCGCCGGCAGCGTCACGATCGAGGACGGCGCGGTGATCGGCGGCGCTTCGCGAATCGCGGACCATGTCACGATCGGCGCGGGTGCGAAGCTAGCGGGCGGCAGCGGCGTGACTCGCGATATCGGGCCCGGCGAAGTCGTCGCCGGCTATCCCGCCATCCCCGTCCGGGACTGGCATCGCCAGGCGGCAGGGTTGGAGAAGCTGTTCAGCCGCCCCAGGAAGAGGCCGGACTAGGCAGCGGTCAGGCCGAGATCTTCAGCGGCTCGATTTTCCGGTTCGCCTGATAGTCCGGCCGGGGGTTGGGCACAGGCCCCAACACGTTAGATACCGCATTATAGACGAGATAGGCCTGCCATCGAGCGCGCGGCGACATGTTATGGCCGGAGCCGTGGATCATATTGGCGTGGAAGAACACCACGCTGCCGGGCTCTCCGGTCACTGCCACTGGGTCGCCGAATTCTGCTGTGATCTCGATCATCTTCTGCTTGCCGACTGTCCACAGTGCATAAGACGTGCTGGTATCGTCCCAGTCGGGTTCGACGATCCCCAGCCGGTGGGACCCGGGAACGAAATAGAGGCAGCCGCTCATCTCTGTCGCATGGTCGAGCATGACCAGAGCGGTCAGCAGGCGCGGCTCGGGCGCGGCGTCGTTGGCGCTCCAATTGGCGTAATCCTGGTGCCATTGCCAATAGCCGCCATCGATCGCTTCCTTGAAGTTGCATTTGATGTGATAGAGATGGACGTCTTCCCGCAGGAGATCGACGACCGGCTGCAATATTCGCGCGTCTCGGGCCAAGTCGTAATAGGCCTGCGAGAAGGTCGGGCCGCCCACGTCCGGCAGACCATAGATGATCCGGGGCGCGTCGCTGCCCTTTTCCCGCATGATGCGCTCGTCGACCACGGTCGAAACGCGGGCGAGTTCACCGTGGAGCATCGCCACCTCGTTGGCCGAGAGCAGGTTCGGGAAAACCATAAACCCATCGCGCTCGAACGTCTTGATCTGCTCCGCTGTCAGCTTCATTGCGTGCTCCTCGATCAGATGATTATAGCCCCTCGGGCACTCTCATAGGCAGGCTGTTTGTAGTCGTCGGCCCAGCCGCCGAAGCGGAATTCGCTGGTGATCAAGACGTCGATCTTGTCAACATCGATGAAGCGGCCGCAGCTGTTCATCATCCTGGCGAAACGCTCCTGATATTTCTCCTCGTTGCCGGCCGCGTCATAGAAGGCCTGAGGGTCGGTCATCGCCTCCAGTGGGAAACATTCCTCGACGATCGACGCCCACAGCGGCGAACCTGCCGTCAACACCCGGTTCACGATGTTCTGGCAGTAATAAAAATTCGACTGCGTCTCGACGCCCACCTGGGTATGCGAGCCCAGCCAGGTATCGAGATATTCTTCATACGTAACGCGCGGCGGCCGCTGGATCAGTGCGATCTGGGAAAAGCCCTGGGTCCGTGTGCCGTCTTTGTGGACCTTGGTGATCGGCAGGACCGTCGATTCGGTAACGGCATAGCCAGCGATGCGCGGGGCTTCGGCTTCCAGAAGCTTCTCAAACGGCTTGCGAATATGAGAGGAATTCAGCCAGAACGACACCAGGGCGGCGGGGCCGGGTCTGAGCTTCTCTTGGCACAATGCCGCTCCGGGAGCGACGGTGTCGTCCACGACATTGATTTGCAGCCGATCGGCGCCGAGCTTGGAGAGCTTTTTCCTGAGCGGCCCGAGCAAGCGTTTATTGAACTCGGCGTAATCTTCCGGGCCCTTCCATAGGGCATAAACCAGCTTTTCCATTTCGGCATCCCTCATTCGAGTTTCGTTGTTCGGGCGGTCAGCCCAGATAGGCCTGCCCGCCGTCGAGCGCGATCGTCTGGCCGGTGATGTAGCGCGAATCCGGGCCGCATAGCGCAACGACAGCCCGGCCGATATCGCTTTCACAATCGCCCGCGCGGCGTAGCGGTACAGTGTTCAGGAAGGCCGTGGATTCCTCCGGCCGCTCGGCTATCCAGCCCTCCAGCCCCTTCGACAGGGCGAACGGGATGACCACGTTCACGCGGATATTGTCGGCGCCCCATTCGCAGGCCGCGGCGCGACTCAGTGCCCGGATCGCTTCCTTGACGGCGGCATATGCGCCGTAGCGGCCACTATCCTGGCGATAGGCCGCGCCGGTGCCCAGATTGATAACCACGCCGTCACCCTTGAGATAGGGATAGCAGAGCCGCATCAGCCGCAGCGACGCCAGAGGCCCGGAATCGAAACCCTCGACGAAGGCCTCGTCGGTCACTTCCATCAGGCTGCCGAGCGGAACCAGTTGGGCGTTGTTGACCAGGATATTGATGCCACCGAAGGCCGCGACGACTTCGCGCACACAACGTTCCAGATCGCTCTTCGCGGTCACCTCACAGGCGAAGGCCTGGGCGGTTCCGCCACGGCGACGGATTTCGGCGACCGTGTCGTCGAGCTTGGACACTGTGCGGCCGGTCACGGCGATCTTCGCGCCTTCCGACGCCATCGCATAAGCGATCCCCTGGCCGACTCCCTGTCCGGCGCCTGTGATCAGCACGATCTTTCCGTCGAGAATACCCATGAAATACCTCCCTATCCGCAGCTTAATTCACAGGCGTTGCGGAACAAAACAGCCCGATAATCGATTGGCGCGACAATGCCCGTTAACCCATGCTTAGCCAACACGATTTCGCCATGGATCCCCTGCATCATCGCAGGAAGGTTGGGCGCGAGACGTTGTAGGGAGGGCTGATCCCCTACGATATATATTGTCTGTGCGTCATAGCGTCGGATACGGCGTGCTGGTATGTGAACCCGTCCGGTCAAATGGCGAGCGAGAATAGTCCCGAATGGCAAGTACCCATGAAACCACGGTAGGCGACTCGCGCTTCGGGCCCCGTCGGCGAATCCGGCCCTGGGTTTGGATTAAGCGCAATAAATGGGCGCTTTTGATCGGCCTCGTTGTCATTGGAGCGCTGATTTGGATTATCTGGCCCAAGAGCGTGGAGACCCCGCTCGGCGGCCGCGGCGCGGGTGCACCGATCGCGGTCAACACCGCGAAAGTGGAGACGGGTGACGTTCAGGTTATCCTGAACGCGCTGGGTACAGTCACGCCGTTGGCGACCGTCACCGTCAGAACGCAGATCAGCGGTCAACTGCAACAGATCGCCTTCACCGAAGGCCAGACCGTCAAGAAGGGCGATTTCCTGGCCGAGGTCGATCCGCGCCCTTATCAGGCGGCACTGGAACAGGCGCAGGGCACCCTGGCCAAGGACCAGGCACTGCTGACGAACGCGCAGCTGGACGCAGAGCGCTATAAAAAGCTGGTTGCCGAGGATTCGATCGCGCATCAGCAACTGGACACGCAGCTGGCATTGGTCCGCCAATATCAGGGCACGGTGCTCACCGATCAGGCGGCGGTCGATAACGCCACGCTGAATCTCAACTACTGCCATATCGTTTCCCCAGTCACCGGCCGGGTCGGCTTGCGGCAGGTCGATCAGGGCAATTACGTCACGCCGGGTGATACCAACGGCATCGTCGTCGTCACCCAGCTTCAGCCGATCTCGGCTTTATTCACTCTGCCCGAGGATAATGTGCTGAAGGTCAGCAAACCGCTGCATGACGGGCAGACGCTGACGGTGACCGCGATGGATCGTGGCAACACGACGAAGCTGGCGACGGGCGCGCTGACCAATATCGATAATCAGATCGACACCACGACGGGCACATTCAAATTGCGCGCCCAGTTCACCAATGCCGACGAAAGTCTGTTTCCGAACCAGTTCGTCAATGTCCAGCTTTTGGTCGAGACATTACGTGACCAGATGGTGGTGCCGACAGCAGCGATCCAGCGCGGCGCACCCGGCACCTTCGTCTATGCCGTCAATCCGGACAGCACCGTGTCGGTCAGGCCGGTCAAGTTGGGCATCGCCCAGGGCGAGCGTCAGGCGATCCTGACCGGGATCGATGCAGGCGAGACGATCGTGACCGACGGTGTCGATCGTCTGCGAGATGGCGCGAAGGTTGTGCTGCCAGGGGCGCAGCCACCGGCACCCGGCGCAGCCAGCGCGGAGGGCGGTCGCCGACACAGGCGCAACGGCGCTAATGGAAGTGGCCAGGGCGGGACCGACGACGGGAAAGCCAGTGGCGATGCCAAGCCGAGCGGCGGCCCGAACGGCAATTCGGCGGGTGGGCGTCCGGCGACGCAATGATGCCGATGCCATCGGCCGCGTGTGACGCCATGCCAGGGCACGGCTTCGTATGAACCCCTCACGCATCTTCATCCTGCGACCAGTGGCGACCACGCTACTGATGATCGCAATTTTGCTGGCCGGCCTGATGGGCTTCCAGTTCCTCCCGCTGTCGGCGCTCCCCGAGGTCGCCTATCCGACAATCCAGGTGCAGACATTCTATCCGGGCGCGAGCCCCGAGGTAATGACCTCGTCCGTCACTGCGCCGCTGGAGCGGCAGTTCGGGCAGATGCCGAGCCTGAATCAGATGTCGTCGACCAGTTCGGCCGGGGCCTCTATCCTGACGCTCCAATTCAGTCTCGACCTGACATTGGACATCGCCGAGCAGGAGGTTCAGGCCGCGATCAACGCCGCAGGCAATCTGCTGCCCCAGGATCTGCCCGCGCCGCCGATCTATGCCAAGGTCAACCCGGCCGACGCGCCGGTGCTGACATTGGGTATCACTTCGGCGGTTATGCCGCTGACTAAGGTCCAGGACCTCGCCGACACGCGAATCGCCCAGAAGATATCGCAGTTGGCCGGCGTCGGCGTCGTCAGTATCAGCGGCGGCCAGCGCCCTGCCGTGCGCGTACGCGCCAACCCGCAGGCGCTCGCGGCCTACGGCCTCAATATTGACGATCTGCGCACGACGATCAGCAATGCCAACGTCAATACGCCTAAGGGCAGCTTCGATGGGCCGACCCGCGCCTATACGATCAATTCCAACGACCAGCTGAAAAGCGCGGACGAATATAAGAATATTGTCGTCGCCTATAAGAACGGCGCGCCGGTCCGCTTGTCCGACGTCGCCGAGCTGATCGACGGGGCCGAGAACACCAAGCTGGGCGCTTGGATGGGCGACACCCCGGCGCTGATCCTGAACGTGCAGCGCCAGCCGGGCGCGAATGTCATCGGCGTGGTCGATGCGATCAAGAACCTGCTGCCCGATATCAAAGCCTCGCTGCCCGCGGGGGTCGAGGTCAGCGTGCTGACCGATCGCACCAACACGATCCGTGCATCGGTCAACGATGTCGAGTTCGAGCTGGTGCTGGCGGTCGCGCTTGTGGTGCTGGTCATCTATCTGTTCCTGCGCAATATCCGCGCTACCATCATCCCCAGCCTGTCCGTCCCGGTTTCGTTGGTCGGCACCTTCGCGGCCATGTATTTGCTGGGTTTCAGCCTTAACAACCTGTCGCTGATGGCGTTGACGATCGCCACCGGTTTCGTCGTCGACGATGCGATCGTGATGATCGAGAACATTTCCCGCTTCATTGAAAAAGGCGATCCTCCGCTGGAGGCAGCGCTCAAAGGTTCGGCGCAGATCGGCTTCACCATCATTTCGCTGACTGTGTCGCTGATCGCCGTGCTGATCCCGCTGCTGTTCATGGGCGACGTGGTTGGCCGTCTGTTCCGCGAGTTCGCCATAACGCTGGCCGTCACCATCCTGATTTCAGCCGTCGTCTCGCTGACCCTGGTGCCGATGCTGTGCGCTCTGCTGCTGAAGCAGAAGCAGGAGGAGAAGAAGCCGTCCGAGTTCGGCCGAAGGATCCAGGCCGTTTTCGACGGCGTCATGGACAAATATGGCCGTCTGCTGAACTGGGTGCTGGACCGGCAGGCGCTGACCCTGGCGGTCGCCGTCAGCACGCTACTATTCACCGCACTGTTGTATATCGTAATCCCAAAGGGATTCTTCCCGGTCCAGGATACCGGACTGATCCAGGGCATATCGGAGGCTGGCGGCACCGTGTCCTACGCCGCGATGGCCGAACGCCAGCAGGCGCTGGCTGCGGCGATCCTCAAGGATCCGGATGTCGACAGCCTATCATCCTTCATCGGTGTGGACGGCAGCAACACGACGCTGAATAGCGGACGCTTCCTGATCAACCTGAAACCGGTCGATGCGCGCAGCGCGAGTGCGACCCAGGTGATCGCCCGGCTGCAGTCCGAGGTCGCCTCAGTGTCCGGCATTTCACTCTATATGCAGCCGGTCCAGGATTTGACTCTGGCCGACACGATCAGCCGGACCCAGTACCAATTCATCATGGAGGACGCCAATCTCGACGAGCTGAATCAATGGACGCCCAAACTGGTCGATAAATTGCATCAGCTGCCGGAAGTGCAGGACGTGTCCAGCGATCAGGCAGGGATGGGCATCGCAGCCTATATCACCGTCGACCGCGATAGCGCCGGCCGGTTCGGGATCACGGTGGGCACGGTCGACAACGCGCTATACGACGCGTTCGGCCAGCGCATCGTTTCGACCATCTTCACTCAATCGACCCAGTACCGGGTCATTCTCGAAGCCGATCCGGCCCTGCAGAACTCGCTCGATTCGCTGTCATCGATCTATCTGCCCTCGGCCGGCGGCGGGCAGGTGCCGCTGACCGCGATCGCGAAGGTGACGCAGGTCGCGTCCCCGTTGGTGATCGGCCACCTGGGGCAGTTCCCGGCCGCGACCATCTCGTTCAATCTCAGCCCGAACACGTCGCTGGGCGCGGGTGTCGACGCGATCCAAAAGGCGGAAAAGGATATCGGCATGCCGCCAAGTGTGCTGACCAGCTTCCAGGGCGCGGCCCTGGCGTTTCAAAAAAACCTGTCGAGCGAGCTGCTGCTGATCCTGGCTGCGATCGTCACGATGTATATCGTGCTGGGCGTTCTCTACGAGAGCTTCATCCATCCGATCACGATCCTGTCCACCCTGCCTTCCGCCGGCATTGGCGCGCTGCTGGCGCTGATTCTGGTCGGCAGCGACCTGACAATCATCGCGCTTATCGGCATCATTCTGTTGATCGGCATCGTGAAGAAGAATGCGATCCTGATGATCGACTTCGCATTGCATGCCGAGCGCAATGAGGGCAAGGAGCCGCGCGACGCGATTTTTCAGGCCTGCATGCTGCGCTTCCGTCCGATCCTGATGACCACGGTCGCGGCGCTGTTCGGCGCGTTACCGCTGATGCTGGGAACAGGCACGGGATCTGAGCTGCGCCATCCGCTTGGCGTCAGCATCGTCGGCGGGCTGATCGTCAGCCAGGTCCTGACCCTGTTCACTACACCGGTGATCTATCTGGCGTTCGACCGGTTGGCCACGCGGCTGGGCCGCAAGACGGGCGCGCCTCGGATGATGCGCGAAACCGAAATCGCGCCGGACGCGGTGACATGAGCCTGTCCTCGCCCTTCATCGCGCGGCCGGTTGCCACCACGCTGTTGACCATCGGTATCGCGCTGGCGGGCATTATGGCCTTCCGCCTGCTGCCGGTGGCGCCATTGCCGCCGATCGAATTCCCTGCGATTTCGGTCAATGCCTCCATGCCGGGCGCCAGTCCCGAAGTGATGGCGACTAGCGTCGCCACCCCGCTCGAGCGCCATCTGGGCACCATCGCCGACGTCACCGAAATGACGTCGACCAGTTCGCAGAACACCACCAATATCCAGCTGATCTTCGGGCTGGACCGCGACATCGATGGAGCCGCCCGCGACGTGCAGGCTGCCATCGTCGCCGCGCGCGTCGACTTGCCGACCAGCCTCAGAAGCAATCCGACCTACAGGAAGTTCAACGGCGCCTCGGCCCCGGTCATCATCCTGTCGCTGACCTCGGATACGCTCAGCCAGGGCCAGATCTACGATGCGGCGGCGACAATCATGCAGCAGAAGCTGTCGCAGATCGAAGGTGTGGGCAATGTCGGCGTTCAGGGGAGCGCCCTGCCGGCCGTGCGGGTCGAGCTGAATCCGACCGCCTTGTTCCGGTACGGAATCGGGCTGGAAGACGTCCGTGCGGCCCTGTCGGCCGCCAACGCCAACGCGCCCAAGGGCGCCATCGAGAACGATCGGCTGCATTTCCAGATCTATACGAACGACCAGGCCAACTTGGCCGCCCAATATAAACCGCTCATCGTCGCCTATCGCGACAGCTCGGCGGTGCGCCTGCAGGACATCGCGACCGTCACGGATAAGGAGGACGGCGCGGTCGAGAATATCCGCAATTACGGGCTCTACAACGGCAAGCCTGCGGTGTCGGTGATCGTGACGCAGCAGCCCGGCGCCAATATCATCGAGACAGTCGATCGGGTGCGGGCGCTGATGCCGGAACTGAAGGCCTCGATCCCCAGCACGATCGACCTTCAGGTGGCGAACGACAGATCGGTGACGATCCGCGCCTCGCTGAAGCAGGTCGAGCGCACGCTGGTCATGGCGGTCTTCCTGGTCATCCTGGTGGTGTTCATCTTCCTGCGCGATTTGCGCGCGACATTGATCCCTGCGGTGGCGGTGCCCGTCTCGCTGATCGGCACGTTCGGTGCGATGTATTTGCTGGGCTTCAGCCTCGACAACTTCTCGCTGATGTCGCTGACCATCGCGACCGGCTTCGTGGTCGACGACGCGATCGTGGTGATGGAGAACACGACCCGCCATATCGAGGCGGGGATGCCTCGAATGAAAGCCGCCTTTGTCGGCGCGAGGGAGGTCGGCTTCACCGTCCTGTCGATGAGCCTGTCGTTGGTGGCGGTGTTCTTGCCGCTGCAACTGATGGGCGGCATCGTCGGTAGGCTGTTCCATGAATTCACCATCACCTTGACGGTCGCCATTCTGATCTCGCTGGTCATCTCGCTGACCACGACGCCGATGATGTGCGCGCGCCTCCTCGGCCGCACCGGTGACAAAAAGCCGACCTCCGGGCTTTTCCGGATGAGCGAAGCCGGGTTCGGATGGATGCGCGGATGCTATGAGCGGTCGTTGGTCTGGGCGGTCGATCGCGGCCCGCTGATGATGCTGATCCTGTTCGCGACCATCGTGCTCAATGTCTATCTGTTCATCGCCATCCCCAAAGGGTTCTTCCCGCAGCAGGATACCGGCCATATGCGCGGCGCGGTGCGCGCTGACCAGAGTACCTCGTTCCAGGCGATGAAGCAGAAGATGATCCAGGCCGCGGCGATCGTTCAGGCCGACCCGGCGGTATCGACGGTGGTCGCCAATATCGGCGGCGGCGGTGGCGGACCGGGGGGCGGCAATGGCGGCTCGTCCTCCGCGAATATGAACATCACCCTGAAGCCTCTGACGGAACGCAAGATATCGGTCGACGAGGTGATTGCCCGGCTGCGCCCCAAATTCCTCGCGATCAAAGGCGGACAGGTGTTCCTGCAGGCCGACCAGGATATTCCCAGTGGTGGGCGGGTCGGCAATGCGCAATATCAATATACGCTGCAGGGCGACGACCTGACGGAACTCAGGACCTGGTCCGACAAGCTCCGCCGCGCCTTGCAGAACGTGCCCGAAGTCGTGGATGTCGATTCCGACCAGCAGATCGGCGGGCTGGAAACCGAAGTTATCGTGGATCGCGATGTCGCCTCGCGGCTTGGGCTGACGCAAAGCCAGATCGATGCCACGCTGTACGACGCTTTCGGCCAGCGGCAGGTTTCGACCATCTATAATCCGCTAAATCAGTATCACGTGATCATGGAGGTTTCGCCCGAATATTGGCAGAATCCGGAAACGCTGCGGGACATTTATGTCAGCACCTCGGGCGGGGCGGTCAGCGGTTCGCAATCGACCAACGCTGTCGCCGGCACCACCAGTCTGGGCAAGACCGGAGCGCCGAGCGCCACGTCGGTGGCGAACGACACGGCGCGCAACGCGGCCGCGAATGCGCTCGCCAACACAGCGCGCGGTGGCACATCCACGGGGGCGGCGGTCAGTACTGCGCGGGAAAATATGATCCCCCTCGCGACCATCGCACATTTCGGCAACGGCACGACCCCGACTCAGGTCAACCACCAGGGCACGTTCGTCGCGACCACCATCGCCTTCAACCTGCCGCCAAACGAATCGCTATCGGTCGCTGTCGCGGCCATCGACCGCAGCACGGCCCAGCTCGGCATGCCGACCAGCATCCATGGCGGGTTCGAGGGGGCGGCGAAGAACTTCAGGCAGTATCAGGGCCAGATGCCGCTGATGCTCGTGGCCGGTCTCGCTGCGGTCTATATCGTGCTGGGCATGCTGTATGAGAGCTATTTCCACCCGATCACGATTCTGTCGACTTTGCCCTCGGCGGGCATCGGTGCGCTGCTGGCGCTGCTGGCGACCGGCAACCAGCTGACCCTTATCGCCTTCATCGGCATTCTCCTGCTGGTCGGAATCGTCAAGAAGAACGCCATCATGATGGTCGATTTCGCGCTGGAGGCGGAGCGGGTCGATGGGTTGGCTCCCCGCGAGGCGATATTGAAGGCCTGCGCGCTCAGATTCCGGCCGATTATGATGACCACATTGGCCGCGATATTCGGCGCGCTCCCGTTGGCGGTCGCTTCGGGCGACGGGACCGAGATGCGCCGCCCGCTCGGTATCGCCATCGTCGGCGGGCTGATGGTCAGCCAGATGCTGACCCTCTACACCACCCCCGTCGTCTATCTCTATATCGAACGGTTCCGCCAGTGGCGAAAGCGCAAAACCGGCCGCAAGACCCAGATCCCGCTAAGGGGCCGCCCCATGGAAGTCGGCGTATGACACAAACACCAATAAAAGCACTGCTCGCTCTTCTCCTGACGACCCTGGCCGGCTGCTCCGTCGGTCCCAACTATGAGAAGCCCAGCGCGCCGACGGCCTCAGCCTTCAAGGAGCAAGTCGGCTGGAAGGCGAGCGATCCCCAGGATGAGATAGATCGCGGGGCCTGGTGGTCGATCTATAAAGATCCCGTGCTCGACGCGCTGGAGAAGAAGGTCGAGGTTAACAATCAGACCCTGAAGGCGTCGGAAGCAGCCTACCGCCAAGCCCGTGCGATCGTGGATCAGGCGCGTGCGAGTTTCTTACCCACCATCGGTGGGGATTTCGGCGGCACGCGGTCGCATAGCGGTGGGGGAAACAGTTCGCGCGGCGGCGGTTTCAGCAGCGGCGGCGGCATCATCAATTTGGGGGGGCGCAGCAGCACCCAGAATTCGTTCAGCGCCTCGGTCGGCACAACCTGGGACATCGACGTCTGGGGCCGCATTCGGCGCACGGTTGAGGGCGATGTCGCGACGGCCCAGGCCAGCGCCGCCGACCTCGCCTCCGCCCGCCTGTCGGCGCAGAGCACGCTGGCGATCGATTATTTCCAGCTGCGCTATCAGGAGGAGCTGAAGCGCCTTCTGGACAGGACGGCGGCCAGTTTCACCCGCTCGCTGCAGATCACTCAGAACCAGTATAATGTCGGCGTCGCGGCCAAGGCGGACGTGCTGTCGGCCCGTACGCAGCTGTTGAACGCACAATCCTCGGCGGTCAATTCCGGGGTGCTGCGCGCAACATTGGAACATGCCATCGCCGTGCTGGTCGGCGAGCCAGCCGGCGATTTCTCGATCGCGCGGACCGGCCTGCCCGCAGGCGTGCCGGTCGCGCCCGTTGGATTGCCGTCAACCCTGCTGGAGCGCCGGCCCGACATCGCCGCCACCGAGCGCCGCATGGCAGCGGCCAACGCGCAGATCGGCGTCGCTATCGCCGCCTACTTCCCCGACCTGACCTTGTCACCATCCTATGGCTTTTCCGGCTCCCATCTCGGCCATCTGATCGGCTCCGCCACTAATGTCTGGTCGCTGGGCGCGACATTGACCGAGACGATCTTCGATGCCGGCGCGCGCAGCGCCCAGGTCGAAGAGGCACGCGCGAGTTTCGACCTGGCCGTGGCGCAATATCGCGAGACTGTGCTGGGAGGCTTTCAACAGGTCGAGGATCAGCTGGCGGCGCTGCGCATTCTGGAACAGCAGAGCGCGATTGAGGACGAGACCGTGAAGACGGCCGAGGAGGCGGCCCGCCTGACCTTGAACCAGTACAAGGCCGGCACGGTGCCCTATAGCAGCGTGATCACCGCCCAGGCGACCGCGCTCAGTACCGAACAGAACGCGCTCAACATCGTCCAGAACCGGCTGACTGCAAGCGTCTCCCTGATCGAAGCCATCGGCGGCGGCTGGGATGCCGCCGAACTGCCGGGCATCGACCAGGTAGAGGACGACAGCGCGTTCCTGCACCTGGTGCCGATCACGAGCGAGCATCCGACGAGTTCGGACGGGAAGCCGTAAGTCCGCGGCGATAACGAACACATAAAGTGCTTCGTCCCCTCGCTCCCGAAATCTCGCTATTCCTCGGCATACTACAATTTTACCTTAATGGTAAAATAACATCTCGGGATCGGTGAGAGCCGGATAGATCGCTCATTCGTGCCC